>CBDDRH010000117.1:0-38545 GCA_965233025.1 uncultured bacterium | reverse complement strand
CGACGACCTCTGGCTACATGCCCGCGGCACGCCTGGCTCACACGTCGTGGTGCGCTTGGAAAAAGGAAACGACCCGCCGCCCGAGACGATACGGGACGCCGCCACGCTGGCGCTGCTCTATAGCGATTTAAAGAAAAGCGGCAAAGGCGATGTCATCTACACGAGACGCAAGTGGGTCAAGAAAGCGAAGGGCCAGGCGCCCGGGGCCGTCATCGTCACCCAAGAAAAATCACTGCATGTGAGTCTGGAGAAGAAACGGCTGGATGCGCTCAAATCTCGATCGGCTCACGAATAACTGCTCGGATGTCGCACCGCCTTTCCCCACGCTCCCTCTCCCCGCTGTCAGAAACGTGGATTCGCTCGCCATGGACTCTGTCCGGTACTATGCTATCGGCAAGGTACCCACACTATGTCAGGACAGCAGGACAGCGCGCCTCGATCAGCGTCCCCGACCATCCTGGTGGTCGATGACGAGATGAGCATCACGAAGCTGTGCAAGACAATACTTCAGCAGGCAGGCTTTTCTGTCCTCGATGCCGACGGCAGTTCAGAAGCCCTTAAAATCTGCACACAGCACGAAGGACCCATCGATCTGCTGCTCACCGACCTCGTCCTTCCTCCTCCAGGCTTTCAATTGGCCTCAAGCACCAATCAATTTCCCCATGTCCACGGCCACGAGCTGGCCGTCCGCGCACTCCACATACGGAAAGACCTGCGAGTCATTCTCATGTCCGGCAACGTAGACCAGGATTTGGCAGGGTACGGCATACGCCGGGGGAACCTCCCGTTTGTCCCCAAACCGTTTGAGCACCAAGCCCTGGTGGCACTCGTGCAACAGACTCTTCATGCGCCTCCACCTTCGATCGAAAGTCTGACAGCAGGTCCGCAGGGAAATCCGACAGTCGGTGATGGGTGGGTTGATTAACCGACAGCCTCCCACGACTACCATCCCTCGTCCAGCCGCAATACGCAAAACGGGGCTGCTATCTTGACGATAACAGCCCCGTTCACATTCTCGGATATGGATTACCAGCGATCGCGCTTACCACCGCCTCCGCTACGACCGCCACCCCCACCGCCGCCAAATCCACCACCGCCGCCAGTGCGAGGCTCCTGGGGACGTGCTTCATTCACGGTTAAGGTCCGGCCACCCATTTCCGCGCCGTTGAGAGCGGTAATAGCCGCCTGCGCTTCCGCATCCGAAGACATCTCAACGAAGCCGAAGCCGCGTGACTGTCCCGTGAACTTATCCGTAATGATCCGCGCGGAAGCGACGGCGCCATGTCGCCCGAACAGATCGCTCAACTCCTGCTCGGTCGCCGAGTAGGGCAACCCACCGACATAAATCTTTGAACCCATCTGGGGTTCCTCCTTATGAGTATGACGATATTGACTTGTACACGAGGAACGGGGAAGGAGCGGGCCGAAGACGCGAAAGATGCGGCGACTTAGGTCTGACTTCCTACGAGATTCTCGGGCAAGGCAACATCGATGCTGTGACCTGAATGTTTTGTTCCACCTCACCGCCAGGCCCCTGCGATCAGGTCACCGTAGGCTATCACAGCTTTCTTGACAATGGCAATCCGCGCCCTGGCAGGCTGCTGAAAAGGCCCGTCAGCGTATAAAGACCGTTATTTGGTTTATTTGGTTTGTCTCGTTTGTTTGGTTGAAGAAGATCAACTCGATGAACAAAACAGACCAGATGAACCGCAAACGAAGAAGACGGTCTTTTTGAGCAGCCTGCTAACCGCCTTATCACCTTACTCCCCAATACGCACCAGCAGTCCCCGTTCCCTGCAAAACTTGAACGTCCAATGAAAGGCAGCAATGACCATACCGAGAAAGACTAAGTTCAGACCAGTTGCCAACCCGAGGTGGGCAACTGGATCGGGAGAAGCGTTGAGCACGGCGCGCATCCCTTCAAACACATGGGCAGCTGGGTTCATCCAGGCAATGGCTTGGAGCCACCCAGGGAGTACGTCCATTGGATAAAACACACAAGAGATGGGCTGGAACATGAACACCATACTCCAAGCCAGGACTTCCGCTTCCTGGCCAAATCGCATGATGAGAGCCGTGGTCAGCACCCCAATAATCCATCCCGTCATCACGAGATTCAAAACGAACGGAATCAGCCACAGCCCGATCACAAAGATATTGTAGGAGTAGAACAGGCCTGCGCAAACGACCATCACGACAGAAACAGCCATCACCTTGAAGACACTCATCACCATCGTCGCGGCAAGGAATTCGCTCGGCTTGAGCGGGCTGGCAAACAGGTTCATGAGATTTCTCGCCCAAATCTCCTCCAAAAACGAAATCGTTACTCCCTGCTGGGCTCGGAACAGTATGTCCCACAGAATCAAGGCGCCTAAAAAAAACGTCACCACTCCTGGGATCTGTTCTTGAAATTTCATCAGGTAGACCGTAATGAATCCCCAAATAACGAGATCCAGAAACGGCCAATAGAATATTTCCATTATACGCGGCAAGCTCCGCCGGTACAGGTACAGATACCTCGCCACCAACGCATAGACTCGATGCAGCTTCATAGAGATCAGCCTGAAAGTCATCAAGTCAACAGTCGTCAAGTTGCTAAGAAGTCCGAGGACTTTATGACTTGATGACGTTATGACTTTTGACGGTTTTTTATTTCTCCCGCGCCAGCTTCACAAACACTTCTTCCAAGTCCGCCTGCCCAAACCGTGCCACAATCTCCCGCGCCGTCCCCTCCGCCACAATCTTTCCCCGCTGGAGAAAGATGATCCGATCCGTCATCTCTTCCATCTCGTGCATATTATGCGACGTATAGAGCACGCTGAGCCCGGACGATCGTCGCTCCTCCTTGAGGAAGCTCCGAATCTTTTGTGCAATATCGGGATCCAGACTGGCAGTCGGTTCATCGAGAAACAGAATCTTCGGCTCGGTCAAAAACGCCTTGGCCAGCCCAAGACGAGTGCTTTGACCGGAAGAGAGCTTGCGCGTCACTTTATGACGAAACTCTTCCATCTCAAGCCGCTTCACGATGTCATCGACCCGCTCTTGGATGTGAGAGAGACCGTACAGCCGAGCAATCACCCAGAGGTTCTCCTCGACCGTGAGCGCCTGAGGCAGTGAGACATAGGTCGAGGAAAAGTTCACTTGCTGTAGAATCTCCTCACGGTGAGCCGCCAGATCGAGTCCGAACATCTGAATGGAGCCGGCGGTCGGTGTCACCACCCCGAGCAGCATCTGAATCGTGGTGGTTTTCCCCGCCCCATTCGGGCCCAGCAAACCAAGAATTTCTCCAGGTCTGATATCGAACGAAATATCGTTGACAGCGACGGACTCGCCAAACCGTTTCACCAGATGTTGGACGTGCAGGACAGGTGTAGACATGAATGATCAGCGATGTAGCAGGAGACTTCCAGCAACAGGAACCAGACGACAGCGGCTTTAGCAAGCTGTGGAATAACTCAGTTTATACACAGAATACCGGATGGCGCCGCTGTCAGAATAGTCTCAGGATGCTCAAAAAGGCCGTTCAGCAAGGCCGCAGCGAGGGAAGAGGCGAGGCGTACGCTTCGGTACGTTGAGCCTCTGAGCGACGCGAGAACGCCGCTGGCGGGCTTTTTCAGCATCCTGTTAGGGTTCCAGCCCTTGCTCCGCACGAGACTGTGATCTTGGGAACTGCTTCATGATCAAAGCGGCCACGCCGGCGACATCATCCAGTCCAAACCGTGGTACGGATAGATCTACAGGTTTGTCCGATACCACCGCGAGCAACCCTTCCGTAGACACAGGAATTTCGCCGATCTGCTCACGGACGATGACAATCTTCGGATATCCTTCGTGCTTCCATCCTTCGGCAATGATCAGGTCATAGGTGTGATCGAGAAACCGATCCCGCACGTCTTCGACACGCATCTGATCAGACACATCGGCAAACATCGCCATACTCCCCTTGGACAGCACCACGACGCTGCTGGCGCCGGCTTGCTTGTGGCGCCAGCTATCTTTTCCTTCCGTGTCGAGGTCAAACCCGTGTCCGGCATGCTTCACTGTCGCCACCTTATAGCCGGCTCTGACCAACTCTGGAATCACGCGCTCGATCAGCGTGGTTTTGCCACTGTTCGAGCGACCGACAAACGAAACAATAGGTACGGCCATGCGTATATCTGGTCAATGGTCAATCGTCATGGGTCAACAGCGAATAAGAGTAATTTTCGCTATTAAGTCATGATCGATGGCTATCGACATCCTTTCTGAATCAGCAACAGGACATCCGGTGAGGACCGCTGTGAGTACGTTCGGAATGACTGGCCCAGACTTCTCCGCTCAACAGTTGCACAGATACCAGATCGCCCGGGTTCACTCGTTCAACTTCGACCGGGATATCGATCAAACAATTGGCCTTCACCATGGAGGTCAAGATTCCAGACCCTTGAGCGCCGGTCGTGCGAACTTTGAAGACGCCCTCTTCTTGCGTGAGCACACCGCGAAGAAAGTGGCGACGATCCGTCCGTTTAGAAAACTTCTCCTGGAAGACCGCCTGCACAACCGGCCGACCGTAACTCCGGTGCCCGCTCATTTTGAGCATCGCCGGCCGCACAAGCTGCTCGAACGTCACCATCGAGGACACGGGATTCCCCGGCAAGCCGAAAGCCAGCTTGCCCTGAATCTTGCCGAAGGCAAGCGGCTGTCCAGGTCTGATCGCCAGTTTCCAAAAGTTCATTTCCGCGCCCAGTTCGTGGAAGACTGCTTTGGTGAAATCGTAATCGCCCATTGACACACCGCCGGACAGCACAAGAATATCCGCCGTTAGTCCCTGCGAAATCTTTTCCTTCAACGCAGCGAGGGTATCCCTCGCAATCCCCAGCAGCACGGGAATGCCACCAGCCTCCTGCACCGCTGCCGCAATGCCATAGCTATTGGAGTTGATGATTTTATCTTCGCTGAACCGCTCATCCAAATCTGCCAGTTCATCGCCGGTCGAAAGAATCGCTACCCGAGGACGTTGATAGGCAAAGATGAACGACTTGGCGAGGATCGCCAGCATTCCCGCTTCACCAGGCCGAATCTGAGTCCCCTTTTCAATGATGCACTCGCCCTTCTTCACGTCTTCGCCTTGAGGCCGAACGTTGGCGCCTTGCTGCTCCGGCTTGAAGACGCGAACAGAGTCCGGTGTATGCTCCGTGTCTTCGACCTTCAAAACCGTATCTGCCCCCTTCGGGAGCGGAGCCCCGGTCATGATGCGAATCGCCTGCCCTGCGCCGACGGACTTTGACGGCATTTTGCCGGCAGGAACGTCCTCTATGACCGTGAGCGTCACCGTTTTCTGAATGGCATGCTCCCGCTTGATATCGTCCCACCGCACGGCAAATCCATCCATCGCGCTGTTGTCCCAGGGTGGATTATCCCGTTCCGCCACAATGTTCTCGCCGAGGACGCGGCCAAGGGCATCGAGGATCGAAATCTTCTCCAATCCCAACGTCGGCGTGGCCTCCAAGACAATCCGCTGCGCTTCCTGCAGCTGCGTGAGCCCCTCTGTCGCCTCTGTAGCCTTCACAGTCTCTCCTTCTTCATCAATGCGCCTGCGGAGAGGCGATCTTCACGAGGGACCCGCGCTTCTTACAGAACGCTTCGACCTTATTCGCAATCTCGTGATAACACTCAGCCGTGGCCGTGTCGGAATTGAACATCGCAAACGGCTCACCGGCATCGGACTGAATCACGACATCGGGATCGAGCGGAATGCGCCCGAGGAAGGGCACCCCCATATCCATCGCAGAGGCTTCCCCGCCACCTTTACGGAACACTTCGATGTGATTGTGACAATGGGGACACTCTAACCCGCTCATGTTTTCGACAATCCCAATGATCGGGACTTCGCTGTCCTTGCAGAACGTGACCGACTTGCGTGAATCCAGCAAGGCTACTTCTTGCGGCGTCGTCACGATCACCGCGCCGCTGACATTACCGAGCAGATCGATGGTCGTCACCGATTCGTTGCCGGTTCCAGGAGGCAAGTCAACAAACAAGAAATTGAGATCCTGCCACTCGACACCGCCCAAGAGTTGGTTGATAAACTCATACTTGTACGCATCGCGCCAGATGATGGGATCGTCCGAGTTCTGCAACAAGAAGGACATTGAGGCAATCTTGAGGTTATACGCCTGAAACGGGATAATCCCGCCTGAGCTGCTGATCTTGAGCTTCTGCCCTTCGGCCCCGACCATCTTTGGAATGTTCGGGCCATGGATGTCCATGTCGCAAATGCCGACATGCCACCCTTTGAGTGCGAGACTCACGGCAAGGTTCGTCGTACAGGTACTCTTTCCGACCCCACCCTTGTTGCTCATGATGAGCACTTTGTATTCGATCCGCTCCATCCGTTTGGCCACCAACCAGCGACTGTGCCCCTCCTTGTCCTTCTGACAGGTTTCGTTCTCATCACAGATCGCGCAGGCCCACATATAGACACAGGCATCACTGCCGCCGGAGCTGGGAGGTTGAATGACGTTTAATTCACGAGCCATGTCTGTTCCTTCTCTAAAGCCTCATATCCGATCTAGCGGTTCTCGTCAGTGTCGTCGATCCGTAGGCACGCCGACATAGTCACTCTCCGGGGACTTCGGCATCGCACCGGAAGCCGTTGTGCCGGCCCCTGCCGCGGCCATAGCGACCGCCGGAAGCCCAGTCTGATCCTCTGCGGGTTTTTTCTTCCCGAAAAACTTTGCGCTGAACACTCCAATCCAATACAGAAGGAACATGGGGCCCGCCATGAGCGTCTGATTGAACGGGTCGGGAGTTGGTGTCAAGACTGCGGCAATCACAAAGGATCCCAGCAACGCCCACTTCCAATACCGAATCAGAAATGGAGCATCAACCCACCCAAACTTCGCCATGAGCGTGATCGCAAGCGGGACTTCGAAAATCAGGCCGAACACCATCACAAACCAGAGGGCAAAGCCGACGTACTGCGCAATGGAGATCTGGGGAATGAAGCCGGCATTGACGCCATAGGAGATCAAGAAATTCAGCGCGAACGGCAGCACGAAGAAAAAGGCAAAGCCTACCCCTATGTAAAACGCCACCGCGGTCAACACCACAAACGGTCCGACGAAGCGCCGTTCCTGGGCATGGAGGCCCGGCACGACAAATTGCCAGACTTCTACCAGAATGTATGGGGTCACAGCGACGAGAGCAAAGAGCCCGGCTACCTTGACGTTTTGCCATAACGCTTCGGCCGGCGCAAGGAAGACGAACGGAACGGTCGGCAGATCGGTCGGCACCCACGACAGGGTGCGCGGCATAAACATGTTCTGAAGGGGAATGCGAAGCCACTTGACCAGCACATCGGCATAGAAAAACGTGGCGACAAACACCACGGCGGTAATGATCACCGCGCGCGTCAGCCGGACCTGGAGCTCCGCAAGGTGCTCCATCACCGGCATTTTCTTATCTTCCAGCGGCTTGAAGATCGTGTCCTGCAGCCACTGGTTGATTGAGTTCAGGCCGTTGGACATACGATCCGTCATCCGATGGCTAGCCGCGACCGCTCGCATATCGAGCAGTCGCGGCCGGCGTCACGCGTGTTACTTTGGATTGACCGCGACAAACAAGTTGTTCCCCTGCCGGCTCAGAAGCAGGACGGCTAACTCGTCCTTCTTCAACTTGATCGAGGCTTTCTGGTAGTCTTCGAGCGTCTTCACGACTTCGTGGTTTACCTCTTGAATCACGTCACCGCGCTGCAGACCCGCCGCTTCCGCAGCCCCGCCGTTCTCGACCGATGTCACGACGACACCAGTCATCTTCGCGGGAATATTCAATTGACTCATCGTGGCCGGATCCAACGCTTGCACGCGGAGAGAGGCCAGGACATTGTCCGGCAGCTTTACCGTCTCGACCGGCTCCTTGGGAGTTGACGGCTCCTTCTTTGCCAACATTTCATCCGTCGGTCGCTCCGCCACCTTCACGGCAATGGTCTGTTCCTTGCCGTCTCGCAACACCTTCACCTGCGCATCCTTGCCGACCATTGTGCGCGCAACGAGGTTTCGCAACTGACTCACATTTTGGACGTCTTTCCCGTTGAACGCGATCACCACATCGCCGCGACGGATCCCAGCTGCTTGGGAGGGACCATTTTCGTTTACATCGCTGATCAACACACCCTTGCGCTGTTCAGGCAACTTGAACGACTTTGCCAAGGCCGGCGTGATTTCTTGAATGGCGACACCCATCCAGCCGCGCACAACCTTGCCGGTTTTTTGCAGGCTGTCGACGATATCCAATGCGATGCTGCTGGGAATGGCAAATCCAATCCCTTCGGACCCACCGGTCCTAGAGAAGATGGCCGTATTGATTCCGATCAGTTCGCCGTTCAGATTGACCAATGCTCCGCCGGAATTGCCGGGATTAATTGCGGCGTCGGTCTGGATGAAATCTTCGTAGTCTGCAATCCCTACGTTGCCGCGTCCCAAGGCGCTGATGATGCCCAGGGTCACAGTGGAACTCAGTCCAAACGGACTGCCGATTGCTAACACAAGATCGCCGACCTGCAATTTCTCATACTCAGCCCATTTCATAGATGGAAGGTCCTTCGCTTCGATCTTGACTACTGCCAAGTCCGTCTTTGAGTCGGTTCCCACCACTTTTGCGCTGAATTCACGACGATCGCTGAGCGTGACGGTAATCTGCGTGGCGCCTTCGACGACGTGATTGTTGGTCACGATAAATCCGTTCGAATCAAAAATGACGCCAGACCCGGCGCTTTGTTCAGGACGTCCATGCCCTCCACCTGGCGGCACCGGCGGAGGAGTCGGAAGTTCCCCCTCAGGTGCTTCTTCACCAGGAGGTCCACCAAAGGGACCTGGCGGCAACGGTGCCTTCCGGCCTCGTCCCCTGCCTTCTCCACCTCCGGTTACCGCAATGTTCACCACCGCCGGCGTGACCTTTTTAACGATCTCTGAAAATCCTTGTGTCATCCCGGGTGGAACCCCGGCGGCAACGACTGTAGGTTCACTCGGCAGGACAGCAACCGCGAAGGCGCTTATAAACAGACCGATACCTGCGACAAGCCCTCGGACATTCCCCCCCTTACTCGGCGTGACCATATCAGCGTTCCTCCAAAGGGTTAACCGACGCAACTGCATGAGCTGAACGGTGCATTGTACACTATCCCTTCCAAGGGCTTCAAAGACTAATAGCTCCCATCGGGCGCTTACCAGACAAAGCCCGAGGACGGGCAGGTCTATCTTGTTTATCTGGTCTGTCTCGTTTGTTTGACTGAACCAGACAGACCAAATAGACCAGATGAACCAGACTAACCCCCCATCTCACTCGTCTCGCATGTCGCGCGTGGCTATTCAACGGTTCCTACCAATTGCTTCCCTGGCTGGCACCTCTACTTCATATCCCGCGCCTGGAGTTCTGTAACTTCTGCATCAGCCGCTTAGCCGCTTGCTCAAAGGACACGACCCGGAGCGTATTCGGCGCACCCCCGTATGTCGGAGGCCAGATACGCCGCTCATCCTGAGGGCGCAGGTAGATAGCCGGATACCATTGATCGATCCCTGGCGCACTTGGACAATCCAACGTGGCCCAGCCCCGTCCTTCGGCCTGCATTAAGATCTGATTGTGCTTCAAGTCCAACAGAGCAAATTCCAGCAGCGACCAGTGATCTCGACGAAATCCAGGCTGCGCGTGTGTAGTCAATCCCAGATAGAACATCAGGGGGTATTCCTGCTCGGTGCTGGAGATCACCACAACGACCAGATACTCAAGCCCGCGTTGCCGCCCCAGTTCAGCGAACTGGGTCCAATCCCCATCCGGCTGCGGCCTGATACGGTCGGCTGAAATCATCTCTGTTATCGCAACAGGAACCACACGGCCAAGGTCCCGTTGCAGGCTTTCTCCGAGGCGTACCAGCGCCTCTTCCGGAAGATTCAGAGCCGCCCCAGGCGCTGCCGTATCCGACACCACGACAAGCCCTGCCTGCAGTGGTCGCTGACCGATCCTCGTGAACGTGTTGTCGCCGATCTGGCGCCCTGATGAAACATAATCGCCGATCCGTGCAGGCGGAATGGTGGAGGCGCAAGAAACCAAGAATGCCGCGCTGAGCGCGAGACATATTTGATTGAACAGATGATGCATCCCCCACCTCTCGGCTATGCAGGTTCGCCTGTCGCCGCACTCTCCACTTTTCTACGTTCGCTCCCCATCAGCGGATCTGTCAAGTCCGGCGGAACCCCGCGTCCTGTTGCATTCAGCCCGACATTTCGGTACGGTGCCCAGCTTGAATTCCAGTAACCAAACCAGTCACGGCGGACACCTTCCTCAGGCCATAGTCGTCGAACGACACCCAACAGGCTTATTTCAACGACTCATGATGCGCTGGGTCATGCTCACGTGCTTGCTCATCTCGGTCGGCGGGCTGTGGGGATGTGAGAAGGTGACATCCGTGTTCCACCGAGCCCCCTTACTGGACATGGGTCCGCGCCTGGCCAACTCCGTCAAGCTGACCTTCGACCCCTCCTTCACCAATCTCAAAATGCAGTACATCGATGGATGCAACAGCCCCCACGAACTCAATGTGGGAGAAGTCGTCGAATCAGTGATGATTGATGCGGCCTCCCAAAACTTTACGGCCGTGACTGTTACTGGTGGAGTCCCCGCACAAATCCTGCCCGACAAGGAGATCCTGATCACACTCCAACGGTCTGGTCTCAAGCTTTGGACTGATACAGTCTATGATCGGGTGCCTGCAGACATGATCATCGAGACGCTCGTAACCCTGAAAGATGCTGCCGGGAAGGAACTTGGCCGGCAGACCATTTCCATCGCACACACCCAACGCCTTATTCTAGAACCCACCCCGCGCCGATGCGATTACGGCAATATCAGGGAGTTCGTGCATGACGCCGGGATCGCGCTCTCAACGCAATTCATACACGCCGTCCAGGCCCAACTGACAGCGGCCGGTGGAACCGCTCCCGCACCAGTGGCCGCAGCGGCCATACCAGCCATAGGCACTGCATCGGCACTCTTGTTTAAGGCCACGGTGCTGGACGAGAACAGCAATCTGGTCTTTGAAGGAGGCGAGCGCATTCGGGTGCGCATCGATCTCGTGAATGGAGGAGAGCAAGACCTTCAGAGCGTCATAGCCACCTTGACGGGAACTGCCTCGCTGCTTGCCCAATTTCCGACCACCAGGTTGGCTATCGGACGACTGCAATCGGGCCAATCCCGTTCGATCGAATTTTCGGCAACAGTACCGCAGTCCATGCAACAACAAAAGGCTGAGATCCACGTGACGGTTTCTGATTCAGAAATCCGGACTCAGCCGCCGACTCAAACCCTGGCCCTGTCGATGCAACCGACCGGCATCAATGCCGATGACGTGGACCAAATCCCTGCTGTCGTCACCGAATTTCAGCAGCCCCACACATACTTGATCTCAATTGGGATCGGATCGTATCGAGACCGGCAGATCCCATCCCGCAAGTTCGCTTCCTCGGATGCCCAGATGGTCTCGAACTATTTTCAGGCCCTCGGTGGTGTACCAGCCTCCAATATTCTTCTACTGCAAGACTGGAAAGTGATCCGCTCGGATATTGACGAAGCGTTGCTGGATTGGTTGCCGCCTCACATGAATAAGGACGCGGTCGTTATTGTATATTTTGCCGGTCTGGCTTCGGTCTCTTCGACGGGAGAGACGTTCCTAGTGCCGTACGATGGGACCGCCGCGACCACTTTACGGACATACCCCCTCAAGGCTCTAGATGCAGCACTGTCTCGCTTGAAAGCGAAACAGACGCTGTTTCTGTTCGATGGCATTGTGTCGCGTATGGGACCGGATACCCGAAGCAAAACCGCCCTTCCCCAATGGAATCCTACAGGAGGCTCGACTCTCCATGTCATCGGAACCAGCGGCATCGGGCAGGGGTTGGAGGACGACCAACATCGGCATGGCCTGTTCACGTACTATCTGCTGCGGGCCATGCGCGGTGAAGCCGACACCAACCGAGACGGTAGCGTGACACTCGGCGAAACGGTGACGTATCTCAGTCAGAAAGTGCGCTGGGCCTCCAAGACCTATATGAATCAGGAGCAACGCCCATTCTTTGTTCCGGTGATCAGCCCAACCGATCCTTCCGCTGCCTTGATATTGACCAGAGTCGCTGCGATCCAGGGCACCGAAGCCCATTAGCAGGCTGCAGAGCCCCACTTCGGCAGAGCAGCGCCTTATAGTCTGTCCGTCTGGCCGGGTGAGACGAGGCGAAAATCCAATCTGCCCACATCGTGCCTTTCTTGTGCTTCACACACTAGAACACCCCTTCCATGAACGTTTAACGAGAAAGAGCCCCACGACTGGAAGACAAAAAAAGAGGGTGGAGGATTCGCTCCTCCACCCTCTTGAATCAACTGCTGCGAAGAAACTACTCGGCTTTACAGAAGGTCCGCTCGTAGTTGATGATCAGCCAGGCTTCCTCTTCAGAGATAATTGCTGGGGTCAAGGAGATCATGCCTGTGCCTGCACTACCATTCTTGATCACCCAGAAGAGTTCGCCATCTTTCCGCTTCTTATGGAACTTGCAGTTCGTGAAATCGCGGGGGCTCGGATTCAGCACCTTCCCAGCCTCGCCCTGACCATTCCCATCCTTACCATGACAATTAAAGCAGGTGCCCTTACCCTCGTACAGCGCCTTTCCTTTGGCAATATTCTCCGGGGTCGCGGCAACCGGATTCTTGTTGGCCTTTGCGTCGGCTATCTGATCAGGCGGAACACGGGACTTGAGTGGATCCTTCTCCTCGGCCCCCACCACTGAGACCGACAGCATCATCAGCACCGCGCCGACTCCCAAAAACTTAGCAAAATACCCCATCAGATTTCCTCCTTTGTGTTTAACCACCGCACGTGAACTCGGCATCGGGCCGCCGGCTCATGAGATCGATATCAAAGCGACAAAACGCCGGCGAATATAACAATGGCCTTCCACTCATGTCAAGCAATCCAGGTGCTCTCGCACGGGTTTCCTGCTCTGCGGCTCCTTCACTTTGCTCTCTCGCTCCCAGCCTCATGCTCACGTCCAGGCCATCGTCTTTCGCTTGATTCTACCAGATAGCTATCAAGGCTTGTGCCAGAAAACCTTCACGACAAACACAATATTTCTGCTAGTTAGAGGCATCTACAATTCAATGAATCTCGGAAGTCTGAAGAGGGTGACGCCATTTCGCCTCAGTCCTTGCTACGGCGCCTCATCCCTCAGTATCGCACACGAGGCACAATGAGCCAAGACAGTCGGCCAGAGAACCGGAGCCTGCTTGGATTTGAATGAAGAGATGCCACTGAAACGGGTGGCGAAGAACATGTACTGTGACCGGATGGACGGTGCTGGAGAGTTGTTAGCGTTTAATGACGATGTCGCGTGCGACTTTGCCGCTCGGGCCGAAAGCCTTTTGAGGTTTGCCGTTGAGTTCGGCCTTGACGCCCCCGGCGTTGCCGAGCGTTAGGATAAATTGGTCCTGGCCTTTATATTTGGCTTTTTCTCCGGGCCGGAGCAAAGCCTCCTGGGGACTGCCGCCATCGATTTGAACGACGACCCAACTCAGCTCTGTCGCCTCAAGGTCGAGTGCCAACTGCCCCTCCGCTGCTCCAGACCCTTCGAGCGAAATCCCTCCCAGCGGCCCGTCGCTTCCGAGCGACGAGGGGGCCGGAGTTGTTGCCGGTTCCGGCGCAACCGAAGTCGCAGGCGATGGGTTGGTTGCCGACGCGGTCGTACTTCCTTCTGCCGCCTTGGCCGGTACGGCAGGGGATTCGCTCGGTTTGGGCTTAGGGGTTGTCGATTGAGAAGCCGGCGGAACGACCTCGGCCTGCTGGATTGGCAGTGACTCCTGAGGTTCTGGACTCGGTGGAACGGGCCGCTTGGATGCAGAAACTGGAGCATCTGAGCTCGACTTACGGATCAAGAGCGATGACTGTTCCCGGCTTAACAGGAAGATGAGCGTGAGAATCGCAATTCCGATCGCAATCGCAACGGCCTTTCGATTGGCTTGACGCTTCCGCTCTTCTTCTGCCTGTCTGACTTTCAAACGTTCCCGCTCGACCTGCTTGTCGTAATAGGCGCCGGCCGATTGGGCGAACCGGTGGATTGCATCCTCTTCATCGAGTCCGAGAGACCGGGCATAGGACCGGACAAAGCCTCGTGCAAACACTTGATCGGGCAACTTGGCGAAGTTCCCATCCTCCAGCGCCTTCACAAAATCAGTTCGAATGCGCGTCTTGGACGCGACTTCGTCGATGGTCAGCCCTTTGGTCTCTCGCACCTGCTTGAAAAATTCGCCGATCGATTCCATGCGTGTCTCTCTACGGTTTCAGCCGTGCCAGCAGTTCCTTCGCGGATGCTGCATACTCGCCGCCTTTATCGAGCGTCACCACCTTGGTCAACGTTTCCCTCGATCGCCGTTCGAACCCCAGTTTGTAATACACACGTCCCAGCTCCAAGTGCAACAGTGCCGGGGGCACGTTGGGTGGATTCACCACTAAGGCATCTTCGAATGCTTCCATGGCACCCTGGTAATCATTCTCGTGAGCCAACGCTCGGCCGAGATGGAATCGGGCCAGGTCCGGCGTGGCATACAAAGGATTGTTCAGCGCCTGACGGAATGCGGCGATCGCTTCCTTCCACCGGTCCTGTTTTTCCAAAACCTGGCCCAGATAGGTGTACGCTTCCGAGTAATTTTCATCGAGCTTTGTCGCGGCCACAAATTCTTCTTCGGCTTGGGGGAATTTACCCTGCATCGCCAGAATATGGCCAAGCCCATATCGCGCTTCTTTGTTATTCGGATCGAGCTTCACGGCCTTCTGGAACGACACAAAGGCTTTCTGCTGATCATGCTCCAGGCTCGCGAGACCTTCCTGGTAGTACCCCTTCGACTTCTGCGCCGAACCCTCGGATGTGGCACAGCCGGACAGCCCTCCGATCAATAGGGCCGACACCAGTAACGGGCGCGCAAATGTTCGAACAATCGACTCGAAAAAAAGGTGCTGCATTACGAAATATCCTCGAAATGAGTCAATCGCTTAAAGGCTCGAAACCGTTCTTGAATCTCTTTGTAGTCCAGGATTCGCAAACGGTCAAGACTAAAGGCTTCTACGGCAAATGACGCCATGACGCTCCCGAAGATAATCGCTTGCTTGAACGCCTCGACCGAATGATTGCCGGTAGCCGTCAGGTAGCCCAAAAAACCGCCGGCGAAGGTATCCCCCGCACCGGTTGGATCGCGTACGTCTTCAAGGGGAAAGGCCGGAGCCCCGAACACCTGCTTCTCGTTGAACATCAAGACCCCGTACTCCCCACGCTTGATGATGAGGTGCTTGGGCCCACGCGCAAGTATTTTTTGTGCAACCTTCACCAGATTCGCATCTTCACCAAGCGCCCGAGCCTCTCCATCGTTCACGATCAGAATATCGACCTGCTCCAACACCCGCCACAACGCATCCCGCTTGCCGTTGATCCAAAAGTTCATCGTGTCGCACGCCACCAACGGCGGACGTGGAAGCTTCTGCAGCACATCCAACTGAAGCTCCGGATCGATATTACCCAAGAACAAGAGATCTGGGGATCGGTAGGCCTCGGGTATCTTGGGCCGAAAAGTTTCGAATACGTTAAGTTTCGTATCGAGCGTGTGCGCTTCGTTCAACTGATGCGTGTACTCCCCTTTCCACCGAAACGTCTCCCCAGGCCTCCGCTCCAACCCAGTCAAATCGATGTCTCGGCTCTTGAGGAAAGCCAGATGTTGCGGAGGAAAATCTTCCCCCACCACGGCAATGAGATTCACACTGGTAAAATAGCTGGCCGCAGTTGAAAAAAAAGTGGCCGATCCTCCCAGAACCTCACTGACCTCTCCAAAAGGCGTTTTCACTGTATCCAACGCGACAGATCCGACAACGAGCAGCTTCCCCATGGCTTACCGGTTTCCTTTCTTCCCGGGAACGACCCGATCGATGAACAAGGCCAGCTTGCGTCGGAGCGAGGCAGGCATCCGATCCGGTGCCGTAATAATGGCGCTCTGCAACGCGCAGTGACAGTTGCAAGTCTTGACGTCGGCCACTGCGCGCATTGCCGTCCGCAATAGTTGCTTGGCCAGCGTGACATTCTGACGGAGCGTGGTCAAGATCGCCTCGACGGTCACCGCCTCTTCCGTCTCATGCCAACAATCGTAATCGGTTACCAAGGCCACCGTGGCGTAACAGAGTTCCGCCTCGCGTGCAAGCTTGGCCTCAGGGAGATTCGTCATCCCGATCACACTCGCACCCCACTGACGGTACAACCGAGACTCCCCTTTGGTCGAAAACTGCGGCCCTTCGATGCAGAGATAGACACCGCCCTGATGGACAGTCGCGCCGACTGTACGGGCCGCATCCGACAATGCCGTCCCGAGCGAGGCGCAGACCGGATCGCCGAACGCCACATGAGCGACAATCCCTCCCTCAAAGAAGGTTGACACGCGTCGTTTGGTGAGATCGACAAACTGATCCGGCAACACGACGTCGCCGGGCTTGATCGACTCCTTCATGCTGCCGACCGCACTCACAGAAATCACCCGCCGAACACCCAGCGACTTCAGCGCATAAATATTCGCGCGATAGTTGATTTCGGACGGATTGATCCGATGGCCTCGTCCATGCCGCGAGAGAAACGCGATACGAATTCCTTCCAACTCGCCGAGCACCACCTTGTCGGACGCAGCCCCGAAGGGAGTCTTGACCGCGACTTCCTTGACCTTCCTAAGGCCCTCGACGTCGTACAACCCGCTGCCGCCGATGATCCCGATGTCTGCGCGCGCGACGCTCCTCCGTCGTATCATCCCTGCTTCCCAAGTGTGGTGAGAAATTGATCCACTTGTCCGATTACCAACGCCGCTGTGTGCTGAACCGAATCCGATTCCTCGATCATCAACCACTGAATCCCCGGTTCCTTTCGGAACCACGTCATTTGTCGTTTGGAAAAATGTCTTGTGTCCCGCTTGAATCGCCGAACCATTTCAGCGGCGTCATATACGCCGGCCAAGTGTTCGGCCACCTGCCGATACCCCAAGCCCTTCATGGCTGCACTCGTGCGCTGATACCCCTGAACCAGGAGCTGCTGCGTCTCTTCGATCAGACCGTGAGCCAGCTGCCAATCGATCCGCTCTTCGATACGCCGATACAGTGCGTCACGGTCTCGGTTCAAACCGATGATCAACGTTGAAAATGGCCGCTCGGCAAACCCATGCTCCTGCTGAAACTCCGACATCCGACGACCGGATAGCTGGTACACCTCCAGCGCGCGGATCACTTTCGATTCGTCGCGTGGATGCAACCGTGCTGCGGCCACTGGATCCACTTCCACGAGTCGCGCGTAGAGACGATCATGCCCTTGATCCTTCGCCTCCCGACGCAGATCAGCCCGCAGAATCGGATCGGCCGGCGGTGCGTCGCACAAACCCTTGAGCAGGGTTCGCACATAAAGCCCTGTGCCACCCACCACTAACGGAAGACGGTGGTCTCCATAGAGACGCTCGATCTCATCGATCGCCTGACGGCGATACAACCCCGCATTAAATGATTCGTCCGGATTGACGAGATCGATCAGCCGATGGGGAACCGCCTGACGCTCCTGTAGAGCAGGCTTATCCGTCCCTATATCCATTCCACGATAGACTTGCCGGGAGTCTGCCGTGAGCACCACAGTCTCAAAACATTTTGCCACCTCGACCGCGACGCGGCTCTTCCCCACCGCAGTCGGCCCAACCATCACGACCACCGGCCTGGAACTGACTTGTAACTCGGAGAGACGACACCTCGCTCCCGTTGGAACAGCCATCATGCCCATCCAACTCGTCCGAATAGCTTGGCAAGTTCATCTGTCGAAAGGCGAAACGCCGTGCGGCGCCCATGTGGACAAGTCATGATCAACCCTTCCTGCACCCAATCGTGAATCAGCTGTTGAATTTCAGGAAGGGTCAACACGCGTCCGGCGCGCACCGCTGCATGGCAGGCCAGCGACGCCAATACAGGCTGTACCCGCATCTCCAAAGACGATGTGCTCTCCCACTCGGTCAAATCATCGAGCAAATCCTGCACTAACACGGTCGCATCCACTTTGCCGAGCCCGACCGGTACCCCGCGAACCGCTACGGCCATCGCGCCAAACGGTTCGATCAGGAGACCCAGTTTCTCCAGATCGTCAGCACGCTTGAGCAGCAGGGCGCTCTGCGCCGCCGACAGCTCGATCGGTTCCGGAATCAACAACGGCTGCGAGGAAATATCCCGGCTCTGCCATCCTCGCCAAAGCCGTTGAAAGAGAACACGCTCGTGCGCCGTATGTTGATCGATCACTTGCAGTTCTTCGCCCACCTGCGCCACGAGATAGGTCCGGAGGATTTGTCCGAACGGTACGATCTCGGGCTTCTCTGCCGACCGATACTCCGCCGATGCCTCCGCAGCGAGGGGCAACTGACTTCCTTCGACGATGCCGGGGAAAGTCACCGAATCACTTGCATCAATCCGAGAATCCTGTCCGCGAGCTGAGAGCGCGGCAGCCAACTGAGAATCTCCGAATGATGCGGGTTGCCGCTCGACCGCGGGAACGAACTCCGGCGCCGGCTGCGACAGACCCAGCACGACCTTCCGCTCGGAGCCACCGAGTGCGTGGCGGACTGATTGGCGCACCAACTGATGAAGCGCTTCTGTTTCCGCAAAACGAACTTCTTTCTTCGTGGGGTGCACGTTGACATCGAGCCGGTTGGGTTCGATATCCAGAAAAAGCACGAATGTCGGATGATGCCCTTTGGATAAAAACGATCCATACCCATCCATGACCGCATGAAACACGGTTGCATTGCGGACGGGACGACGGTTCACAAACAATTCTTGCGGAGTCTTCGAAGCCCGCGCGTGGATGGGATCGACCATCACACCACGGATCGACAAGCCCGCTGTCCTGCCTCGCACTTCAATCGTCCGATCGAGAAACGCCTGGCGAAATACTTGGAGGATTCGATCACGATCCGTTGTCACGGCTGGATAGTTGAAAATCTCCTGGCCGTTATGGGTCAGGCGAAAGTGCACCGATGGCCAGGCGAGGCTTGCGAGTTGCGCGGCATGATTGATATGGGAGAACTCGGTCGTGGTCGATTTGAGAAATTTCTTTCTGGCCGGTTGATTGAAAAATAAATTGGCGACGTCGATCCGGGTGCCGAGTACGGGAGGCGCATCAACGATCACACCGCCTGCTCCCGCGACCAGAGTAAACTGCGACCCCACCGTATCCTGCCTGGTGGCGGTCGTCACCAGCACATGGGAGACGGATGCGATACTCGGTAACGCCTCGCCGCGAAAGCCCATCGTCGTCACCGAAGCGAGATCCCGATCGGACCGGAGCTTGCTGGTGGCATGCCGCTCGAAGGCGCGGGGAAGATCGGCACGATTGATCCCCTCTCCATCATCCGTGACTCGAATGAGGGCCAGGCCACCACCCTTCACATCGATCGTGATATGCAGACCACCCGCGTCGAGACTATTTTCCAGTAACTCTTTGACGACGGCGGCAGGACGCTCGACGACCTCGCCGGCCGCGATACGGCTGACAACGTCGTCTGGAAGAACATGGATCTTGGCGGAACAACTGGCGGCGGGCATGACGCTAGACTCCAGGGAACACGGAAGCTGCCATGAGCTGTTTCGATGGACGTCCGATCATCGAATTTCGGCCAGCTTATTCTTGGCCAGCTTCGCCTCGTCCGACGCGGGGAATTCTTCGATGACCCGTTTGAGATTCTTCTTCGACTTGGCGAGGTCTCCGGTTTCTCCAGCCGCGAGCCCCGATTTGAAAAGCGCAGCCGGCACCTTCTCGTTTCCCGGGTACTCCGCCGCAAGGTACTCGAAGGATTGTATCGCACGCACGTAATCTTTCTGCTGATACGCGGACTCACCCAACCAGTAGTAGGCATTGGGCGTCAGCGACGTGCCGGGAAAGTCCTTTACAAATCGCTGAAAGCCCGCCACGGCAAGATCATATTTCCCGTTGAGATAATCATTGTACGCCAGATTGAACGCCGACGTCGGGGTAATCGTGGGAACGCCGGCCATCATCCCCGGAACATCTGGCTTCTGTGGCTTAGAGGGACGAGAGAGATCTCCCGGTACTGGCTCCATCTTGGGCACAACCGGAATACCCATGATCTCATCGGATTTCGCCAACCGACTCTCTAACCTTTGGACCCGAACAGACAGTTCATCGAACTTCGAATCGAGCTTCGGATCGAGCTTCTGCCTGGCAGATTCGCTATCCTTCATCCGCTCCAGCGACTCCAAGCGTCGTTGCAGCGCATCCAGCCGCTTTTGATCTTGATCTTGAGACTTCGCCACTATCGCCAAGTGGTCACGCATTTCTACAAAATCCGCGTGATTGGCGCATCCCGAAAGCCACAGCACCACCCCGGCCATGAGAACGACCGACCCCTTTGTGCCTACTTTCTTACGCATCACAGTTATCGCGACTCCTTCAACTGGGATAGTTTATCGGATGCTTTTCCGGCCTCAGGAGTCCGCGGATACAGCGTCACCACCTGTTTGAATGCCGAAGACGCGCGTTTCTTATCTTTCATAGCCAGGTACGCATACCCTTTCTTCAAGATTGCCGATGGTACTTTCTCACTCCGGGGGAAATCCAGTTCGACGCGGTCATACGAATCGATCGCCTGTCGATAATCTTTTTTGCCGTAATGCGCTTCACCGAGCCAATAGCGCGCATTTGGAGACAGATCCGAGTTCTGATAGTCACGCAAAAATGCGGCGAACCCCTGCCGGGCTCCATCCAAGTCCCCATCACGAAATAGTGCTAGCAGACGTTCGTACTCGACTTTGTCTGAACGCTCCCCACTCTGACTGACTTGCGGATGCGGCGGCTCCTCGGACTCGGCTGCCGACGTCACCACTTCAGCCGATTGTCCTTCTTCTGTTTGCGCAGAGAGCGAAGCCGCAGGCATTTCTTGTTCAACCTTTGAGGTTTCAGACGAAGGCGCCACTGCCGATCGGTGGGCCGGCTTCGTGGTTGACTGACGTGTTCCTCCCTTATTTCCCCCTCGCACATGCGCATCCTGATCAACAGCCTTGGAGAGGGCATCCAGACGACGGTCGTGTTCATCGAAGCGGGCGGAAAACTTCTGGGCGACAGATGTGACACTCCTATTCACCTCGGCTAAGTGACCGGTCACCGCCTTGTTCATTTCATTGATATGAGCCGCCGATGCTTTGCCCGCCTGCTCTTCTTGGCTCACCCTCTCACTGAGTCCTGTCAGCGATTCCCTGAACGCCGTTAAGGACAGACTGAACAGTGCGAACTTTGAGGACAACTGTTCAGTCCGAGCATTGTTGTCTTCCAGACGTGCGTCGAGACTCTTGGCAAGTCCGCTGTTCGTCTTCTGTACAACATCGATAATCTCTTTTCGCACCACCTCCATCTGTCGGCTCACATCGTCAAGGCGAGCGTTCACATCCATGCGGAGCTGATCACGATCCTGTTTGTTTTTGACATCTTGCGCATTGAGGCTCTCGCGCACCTGATTGTAGCCCGCCTCCAGCTTGCCGGCCAATTGTTCGAGCCGCTTGGTTTGTTGCTCAAGTTGCACCGAGCGCTGCTTGAGGTCTTCCTGCTTGCCCTGAAGTTCCTGAGCCTGATGCAACGCCCGCTCTAGTTCGCCACGCAACTGCGGCAGCTCCTGCTCCCGAAGTACCGAAATCTCCTGACTCTGTCGCGCACGGGTCTGTGCCGACTCATCGCTCGACTGTTTGATGCGCTGCTGAAGGACCTTCTCCGTCTGTTTGAGATCGGCCTGTTGGGCCACACAGCCGGTCAACAGCAGGGTGCAGATCGCACAGATCGTCGTCCAGGTTCCCTTAGTATCCAAATGGTTCCACATTGTTTCACCCACTATGATAAAGGAATACCCAACTCGCTCTTCATGGACAACGGAGTCGTACTCGCCGCGATAAAGAGCACGCCGCCTACTTCCCGGTCTTTATTGCAAGATGTCCTCGCCGATTTTGCTGGTAGCATGATTCCGTATGTTCATTGCACAGCGGTCGCTCCTTCCCATACGACACCACGGACAAACGATTGGCCCCGACACCGAGTTCGACCAGATAGTTCCTGGCGGCTTTCGCCCGTTTTTCACCGAGGACGAGGTTGTAGGCGGAGGTTCCGCGCTCATCACAGTTCCCCTCGACTTTGACCAGCGTGCTCGGATTGGACTTCATCCACTCGGCGTCGCGAGTCAACACTTGACGCCCTTCTTCGGAAATCGTCCAGCTATCATAGCCAAAGTACACATCCCGCAACCCCGCTGCGGCTGAAGCAGCCTGTTCGGCCCTGACCTCATCCATTTGTCGTTCGGCACTGCCGGAAGGATCCACCTTCGCCAGCATCGTGCCACTGCCCACACGCTCTTCTGAGGGGTTTTTGTCGAGACCTCGAAGCCCGCCGCCCCCCGACTGAATGCTGGTGTCCGGGAAACTGCCGACACCGGACTTCGAACTATCTCCCTTTGCTGCCCCTTGCTTGGACTGAGAGTCCCCGCCGGATTGTACGGATTTTTTGGAGCAGGCAGGCATACCAACCAATGCCGCGCTCAACGCCAGAGCTACACTACATGTACAAAGTGTCTTGTTCATACATCTATCTCCTTTTCATACGTTAATAATCTCGATCAATGGCACCTTCATTCATCCAATACGATTGAAATGTCATCCTCACGATGCCGGAGACCAGGAGGGCGCACTATTGTGCGTCCCCTGGAAGGTGAGCCGCTCGATGCCCTTACCATCGGCATCGATCATATAGATATGGCTCTTTCCATCGGACGTCGAACTGAATACCAAATGCCGGCCATCCGGCGACCAGGAGGGTGAGTCATCGACGCCCGGTCCTGTCGTCAGTTGCATTCGCTTCTGTCCGTCTGGCGAGATGACACAGAGTTTATATTCTCTATGCGTCCGGCACACGTAGGCAATCCAATTTCCGCGCGGCGACCACACCGGAGCCGCGTTGTAATCGCCTTCAAACGTCAGACGGCGCACGTTCGATCCATCTGATCCCATTAGAAACAGCTGGGGCCCACCGCCCCGATCTGACACAAACACCATCTCTCTCCCGTTCGGAGACCAGGAAGGGGATAGGTCGCCTGATGGATTTACCGTCAGGCGTTGGATGGCTTTTGTCCTTGTATCCAGCCGATAGAGTTCAGAATTGCCTTCGTGGCTGGAGGCAAACGCCAAGAAATTTCCATCAGGGGACAGTGCCGGAGTGATGTTCAGTCCCCCCAGGGAAATCACCGTCCATCGCTTGCCCGTCGCCAACTCGATCATGTCGATGTCCTGCGTATTGCGATTGCGATAGGCGGTAAAGATAAGGAACCGGCGATCCGGAGACCATTGCGGCATGAGGTTCAGGAATCCATCGGCGGTGAGTTGGCGCGCATCGTGGCCATCGTAATCCATCACGAACAACTCACGGGCAGCCCCCTGTTCAGCCACATAGGCGATCTTCGTCCGCGCGATGCCCGGCTCGCCCGTGTAACGAAATACCAGTTCGTCGGCAAACCGGTGCGCCATCAGCCGCACAACTGAGGTCGATCCTACGTAGCGCTTTCCTCCCACGAGTTCATCGCTGCCGTTGTCATAGACGAAGCCTTCCATGTTCACATCGGCATCTTTGTCCGTCCCTTTCATGTCTGCTTTTCCCCAGACCAACACCGACACACCCTTTTCAGCCGCCTGCTTGAAGACGACCTTGGAGCCAGTTCCCACCCCATTGCCAATATCGGATGTTTGAATTCCCAAACTCGGCAAATCCACCAGATCAAAGACCAGCGAGCGCTTCACATCCTTTTTGAGGACTTCCTCGATCCGTCCACCCAGCCAGTCGGGACCTCCTGCGTTGTGTATTCCCATCACACCGAGGGTAATCTTTTGGAAATCCGGACGAGTGGCTTCGAGGAACACATCTGCCGCCCCAGACTCAAGAATACCCACGACTCCCGCTAACAGCAGGACTCCCCCGAACCAGGAACCGATCAATTTCACCCGTGTCATCCGACCGACTCTCCGACTCGAAATACCATTTCTACATCTTTATAGCCGTCTGTCATATCAGCAGGAAAGTTGGGCAGGAATCGTGACTGCTGCACGGCGCGCTTGCCCGCCATATCAAAATAGTCATTCCCTGACGACTGCTGTACAACCACATCCTTGATCGTCCCATCTCGTTGAAGCCGAAACTTCACGATCATCGTGTACGTTTGCCCTGCCATATCGATAGGAGGCGGCTCCCAGTGACTACTAATAATGGACTGCACACGAGCCCAGTAGGGATTCGATCCCGCCGTACCGGAAATCTTCAAGGCCGTCTCGGGTGCCTTGGCCGCCGAAACTTTCACCTCTTGCTGAGGCGCCGGCTTCACTGACGTCTCGCTTGGCTTCACCTCTTTCGGAATGTCCAGCTTAGCCGCAGGTTGAAACTGTTTGATCTTTTTCAGTTCTTCTTCTAACTCTCGATTCATGTCGTCGCTGACCGAAGACCGCTGCGGAATCTTCGCGACCGGGTCATGTGCCATATCCTCCGGTACCCGCGGGATATCGAAGGCCTTCGCCGCCTGCTGAGGCTGAGCCGCCGATTTTGTTGCAGGGCTCAAATCTCCAAACTTCGGCGCATCCGGCGGAAGCTGAAGATCCTGGAACATGTCTCTTCTTTTCTCACCTGCTGGAGGCACGACAGCTGGAGCTGCCTTGGGCGCCACCGCCTTGACTAACGGGGCAGGAGCCGGCTTCGGATCCGGGATCTTTGCTGACTCGACCGGCTTCGCCGACTCGGTTGGTCTCATGGATGTCGGCAGACTGACCAGCGACACTTCCACAGACGTCATCGGGCGCTCACCCTGTTGCGGAAGCCGAAGCCCTGTCGCGATGAGCAGGACAACCACATGAACAGCGAGTGACAACGCCAGTGTTCGCTTGAGTCGAACTGACAGCGCGGACTGATCACAATGATCGAACCCCATGCCTGAGAGGAGCGATGCCTGGGACGACATAACCACCAGCCCCCTCGACGACGTTGCATCAACTTTTTCGCGACGGGAGATGCGGAGTTTGTGGGGCTCCAACACGCTCGGGCCCGACCGGGTCCGTCACCATCCCGATCTTCTCGATCCCAGCCTTCTTGACACCGTCCATAACTTGCACCACGACACCGTAAGGCACCTCTCGGTCCGCCCTGAGATAGAGAGAGACATCCGGATGGTCCCGTTTCAAGAGCTTCAATTTCTGTTCCAGCTGAGCGACTCCGACCGGGTCCTTGTCAAGATACAGTCGTTGATCTTTTTCAATCGTGAGGACCGTACGCATTTCCGGTTTAATCGTATTCGTAGCGGAAGTCGGCAGATTAATGTCCATCCCGCGATAGAGCATCGGCGCAGTGACCATGAAAATCACCAAGAGGACGAGGACCACATCGACGAGGGGGATGACGTTGATTTCTGCCAGGAACCGGCGGTGACGGGACTCTAGGGTCATCCTTGAACTCCGACCGGAACGGGTTTCGTCTTCGATGCAGCGGTCGGGAGAGATGCCAGAAGTTCGATGGTGACCGAATCCAACCGGAACGCTGTACCTCGAATCCGGGTAAGAAAATAGTTATACGCGATCACCGCCGGGATGGCCGCGAAGAGACCGGCTGCCGTCGCGACTAACGCCTCCGCAACACCGGGCGCGACAGCAGAAATGCTGGCAGTCCCTTGAGTACCGATCTCACGGAATGCGTCGATGATTCCCATCACAGTCCCCAACAGTCCAATAAACGGAGTGATGTTTCCCGTCGTGGCAAGGAACGGGAGATACGTCTCGAGCTGTGTGAGCTGGCGTTGGCCGAGATGAGATGCCAGCCTCTCCATGACCTGCCGATCAGTTTGCCCTGAGCCGACACCATCCCTCTCATCCCTTCGCCCAAGGCCCACACGCTCCATGACCCCTTCGAATACACTTGCGCTGGGACTCCCTTCAATTCGTCGAACTTGCCGGTATAGCTCATCGAGATCTCGTGTTTTCGCCAGAAGCGCCAGGAACCGCTTGTCTTCCCGGTCTGCCGTTCGAAACGCCCGCCATTTTGCGAAAATAATAGCCCACGAAATAACCGAGAAGACGAACAGAACGAAGAGCACGATTTTTGATACCGCGCCGAGCGAACCCACAAGTCCGGTTAGACCCGATTGAAACATGAGACGATGACCTTTCCAGGCTCTAGGAAGTACTCACAGCTCTGCCTACGGAGTCTAACAGACACAGGGGAAAATGGCGGGGCCGACGGGATTTGAACCCGCGACCTCCAGATTGACAATCTGGCGTCCTAACCAGCTGAACGACGGCCCCATAAAATTCTACTAATAGCGGAAGATGTGAGTGACAAGACTATACCTAGCGGTCGGTCCCGTCTAAAATTTCATGATTTCTGTTCAATGATTTGTCCTGTTCCCCATGAACCAGCTTATGCCTGGTAGGCGGAACAGGGATCGAACCTGTGACCTCTGCCTTGTAAGGGCAGCGCTCTCCCAACTGAGCTATCCGCCCGATTTTCTTAGCAACCTTCGCGGATGCTACCAACTCCACATGCCCTTGTCAATCGAATCTCGCACTCTTCTTGCAGTTTTCACTTGCGACACACTCCGCGCTTATCCCTCACGCCTCTTCGGTTATGCTTTGTGCCCCTGGCGCCGGCTCACCCGAGGGAAATACTTGCTATGTACCCGCTTCAAGCGTCCCCGTTCAACATGCGTGTAGATCTGCGTCGTCGCAATATTCGCATGGCCGAGCATCACCTGAACAGACCGAAGGTCCGCACCGCCTTCAAGCAGATGCGTCGCGAATGAATGCCGAAGCATGTGCGGCGAGATGACCTGTGTAATCCCGGCCCGCCGTGCACGGAGTCGGAGCAATTTCCAAAAGGCTTGTCGTGTCAACGGCCCGCCTCGTCTCGACACGAATACATACCGTGAAGCCCGCTTCTTGAGAAGCCGTGGCCGGGCCTCTTCCACATAGTGCTGGAGCAGCTGCCGAGCCCCCTCACCCATCGGCACGAGACGCTGCTTCGCGCCCTTGCCCGTGACCCGGAGATATCCGACATCAAGATTCACCAACGCAACTTCAGCCATCACCAATTCCGACACGCGAAGCCCCGTTGCATAGAGCAACTCCACCATCGCACGGTCACGCAGGTCCTCAGGGGTCCGGACTGCGGCCAGGTCCAACAATGCGGTGACGTCTTGCTGCGACAGCGTTTTAGGCAGTCGCACACCGTGCGATATCGGAGCCAGACCAACGGTAGGATTCTCGTCGATCATCCGTTCCCGCATCAGAAACTGAAGCCACCCGCGAATAGCCGAAAGGCAGCGAAGAGAGGACGCACGAGACAACCGCGCTTCGTGCATAGAACGGAGAAATCCCGTCAACGTCTCCGGCGTCAGAGACCCGAGCGGCACAACACCGGTTCGATGCAAGTAGGAATGGAATTTAGTCAGATCGCGGCGGTAGGCTTCAACGGTATTGACGGAGAGACCACCCTCCACCCGGAGACGACTCAAATATCGCTCGGCCAGCGGGTGTAACATCATCTGTGCCATGATAGCCAATCACTCAGATGAACACAACGAACCCTGTGCGGAGTTTACCTTGACACCCCTCAGGGTTTCCGATAGTAGTCACATGCACCTGACATAGTCGTCAGACCGCTAGGAGCTCATGGCCCGCCCGTTGATATCTCTGTCTTCACATCGCGCGTACATCCCTTTGGCACGCTGGTGCCTGTCGCTGATACTTGTCTGGAGCATACTCTGGCCAATCGCCGGATTCGAGTTTAATGCGCTCACCTATGCAGAAAAAGGACCGGCAAGCCCGGCGAACCATCCTGCGCTGAAGCAAGCGAAGCGCCTGATCGACGCGGGTCAGGGTGAAGAAGCCATCACCGTCCTCCGTCGCTTTCTCGCCACCTCTCCGAAGCCCGAGCTACTCGACGACACCTACCTACTCTTCGGTGCAGCCATGTACACCGCAAAGCAATATGCGGACGCCCTCAAATACTTGAAGCAACTGCAGACCGAGTTCCCCGAGTCAGAGGTGACGGATCGAGGCAAGCTGATGCAGGCCCGAGTCCATGCGGCGATGGGCAACCTAGATCTTGCCCTGCCGATCTTGACGGGCCTGCGAAACCTTTCCAAGGATGACGGCACAAAACGCGAAGCTCTGCGGCTGAGCGGAGAGTTCTATGCGCAAAAGAAGGACACGACTCGTGCCATTCAGGCGTGGCTCGATGAAGTGACCTTGGGAACTGAAGACCAAGCGGAAGACGTGCGGACCCGCATTCGCGAGCTGACCAGCGAGACGTCCGACAAGAAAACTCTCGAGCACATCCGAGACACCTTTCCACGCAGCTTTCCCGGCGATATCGCGTCTCTCCGACTCATCCATCTCTACGTCAGCCGCAGAGAGGAACACCAGGCCATCCGGCAAATCCAGCAATTTCTCGTGAATTTCCCGACCCACCCGCAGGCAGCGGAAACTTCGGAACTCCTCGCTACGCTCCAAGCCGCACAAAAATCCAACCAGTTTTTCATCGCCGGAGTCCTGCCGCTTTCAGGAAAACTCGCCCCCTTTGCCGGTGAAATCCTCAGCGGCATTCAGCTGGCCGTCGAATCAACGAGAGACCGGCCAGGGAGCCCATCGGTCGGTCTCATCGTCAAAGATCTCGAATCCGATTACGACTCGTTTTTGGACGAATTCTCCGAACTTCTGAACACCGATCGTCCCCTCGCCGTGATCGGCCCGCTCCTCTCGAAAAATCTGCCGGTCATGGCTGAACTCGCCGAGCGAGCCCACATCCCTCTGGTCACGCCGGCAGCGACCCTTCCCAACGTCAGACGACTCGGCAACTATGTGTTCAGCACGGCACTCACCTATGAGCTTCAAGCCACACGCATCGCGACCTATGCGATCAAAGAGCAAGGCTTCCGCCGATTCTGCATCCTGCATCCCGACACCACGTATGGCCGTGAGCTGGCCCGGCTCTTCGCGCAAGAAGTGCGCCGATCCGAAGGGGAAGTGATCGCCATCGAGTCCTACAAAGAGGGCGAAGCCGACGTGAGCGCGCAACTCAAACGTATGAAGGCGGAGGACCTCAAGCGATACGGCTTGTCCGTGCCGCTTGATCAGACCAAATTGACCGGGAAACTGACAAAGCTGGACAAGAAAGTCTTCTATACCCCGGGCTTCGATGCGATCTTCATTCCAGGCCGCGCAGCCGACGCCGGCATCATTACAGCCCAGCTCAATTTCCATGACATGAAAGTTCCTTTCTTGGGCGCAAATGGATGGAACTCGCCGGACTTCGCCCGCACGGACGATTCATCGATTGATGGAGCCGTGTTCGTCGACGGCTTCTTTGTGGACAGCCCCACCCCGGCCGTGCAGGATTTTGTCGCCCGGTACAAAAAGCGGTTCGATACCAACCCCACACTCTTTTCAATGCAGGGCTACGATGCCGCGAAGTTGGTGCTTGATGCGGTGCACAAAGGCGCCTCCTCCGGCGAAGCCGTCCACGATCAACTGCTGACACAGCCGGACCTCTCCTCGCTTGCGGGACCGGCGGCATTCGGACCTGACGGGATACTGCATCGTCCGCTCTTCCTCATACAAATCAAACGAGGCCGATTCATTCAGGTAAACTAGACCGCATGAACTCTTTACCGCAGATTCTTCACACGATATCCTACATGGCGCTCCCGCTCCTCTTCGCCATGGTATTGCATGAATACGCCCATGGCTGGGTCGCCAATCGATGCGGCGATCCAACCGCCAAGCTACAGGGTCGGCTCACCATGAATCCACTGGCACACATCGATCCCTTCGGAAGCGTTATCCTGCCGCTGATCTGCCTGGTTATGCCGGGAGGATTCTTTCTTGGATGGGCCAAACCAGTCCCGATCGACCCACGCCTCATGCACCAACCACGTCGCGACATGGCACTTGTCGCGGCAGCAGGGCCCGCCATGAATCTCGCACTGGCCATTGGCAGCGCCCTCCTCTTCGCACTCCTGTTGTCGGTCGATCCCACGATCGGAAACTACTGGTCCAAATCGGCAGAGCCCCCTCCCCCGGACACGTTGCGCCAGATGTTCCTCATGCCGATTGCCGTGATGTCGGTCTACTCCGTCTTGATTAACGTGCTCTTGATGCTGTTCAATCTGCTGCCGATCCCCCCATTGGATGGCGGAAGGATTCTCACGAGCCTGCTCCCAAACATGGCAGCGACGGCGCTTATGCGCGTAGAGCCCTATGGCATGTTCATCCTGATGGGACTGATCGTACTCGATCCACAGATCCATCTGATTCATACCATCGCAAGCACCTTAACCCACAGCCTCTCCAATACGATTCTCTCCACCGCCATCGGTCTCGGAGCAGGAAGCGAACCATGACTACACCCAGGAAACGAGTCCTCAGCGGCATGCAGCCGAGCGGGCTGCTCCATCTCGGCAACTATCTCGGCGCCTTGGAGAATTGGAAAAGTCTCCAGAACGAGTTCCAGTGCTATTTCTTTGTCGCGGACTGGCACGCGCTCTCGACGAACTATGCCAATACCGGCCGCATCCGAGAATTCGTCCGTGAGTTGTTGATCGACTGGCTTGCAGCGGGCATCGATCCCGCAAAAGCGACAGTGTTCGTACAATCGCGCATTCCGGAGCATGCCGTCCTGCATCTGTTGCTCTCCATGATCATTCCTGTTGCCTGGCTGGAGCGGAATCCGACCTACAAGGAAAAACAGGAGGAGATAAAAGAGCGCGACCTCAGCACCTACGGATTTCTCGGCTATCCGGTTCTTCAAGCGGCGGATATCCTCATCTACAAACCGGACTTCGTGCCGGTAGGGAAAGACCAGCTGCCGCACCTGGAACTCACCAGGGAGTTGGCCCGCCGGTTCAATAGCCTGTACAAGCCGGTGTTCCCTGAGCCGATGGAGCAGCTCACGAAGTTTCCGAAAGTGCTCGGCACAGACGGCCGGAAGATGAGCAAGAGCTATGGCAACACGATCAACCTGTCCGACGCTGAACCGGTCGTGCGCCAGAAACTCAAGACGATGGTCACCGACCCTGCCCGTGTCCGACGCCACGACCCCGGAAATCCGGACCTCTGCCCCGTGTACGATTTTCACAAAATCTTTTCATTGCCGATGATTCAGGAGCAGATTAATACCGAATGCCGGACAGCGGCCATCGGTTGTATCGATTGCAAAAAGCTCGTCGCCGATCGAATCGTCGAACGCATGACGCCGATGTGGGACGCACGCGCGCGTCTGAGCAAGGACCCCGCGCACCTGGACGACATCGTGACAGAAGGCAGCCGACGGGCCGGCGAGGTCGCCAAAGCGACGCTTCATGATGTAAATGAGGCAATGAACATTTAGCTGGAGTGGAAGATGAGGAACCGCAGGGTGTGGCAAGGAGCGTTCATGGTGTGCGCGCTGGTCGGAGGACTCTCTGGCTGCGGAACCTGGATACATTCCGACAAACAGTCGGTCACCATTTTCACCAACCCGCCGGAGACCTCGGTCCTTATCGACAACTACCTGCACCTCACAGCGCCGGGCATAGTCACTCTCAGTCGTAAAGGCGACCACCTCGCTGTGGCGAACAAGGACGGCTATGAACAGACCTCGCTCAACATCGATCGCAGCTGGTCCTGGTGGGTCGTCGGGGACATTTTTGGCTGCCTCATCATCTTTTCACCGCTCTGCATTATGTATGACATTGACCAAGGTGGGTATTACACCTTTGACGACAAGATTCATTTGACGCTCAATCGCCACACGCCACCGGAACCGGCCCCATCGAAGTAGACTCAGCCCTGCCTCTGCGCCAGCAGATTCAACCATCGTCCTTTGCGCTCCCGGTTGGTGATGATTTTCAGTCCGAGAATGTTCCATCCGGCTCGGCGAACCGCACGAGCGAGTTCGTGCTTTTTCCAGCGCGCGAAATAGCGCCCGGGAACCCACCCATCAGTGACAATGCGGCTCTTCACCCCATAGGTCACCGTGGCAGCGAACAGTCCGCCTGGACGGACAAGCCTGCTCAGGTCGGACAAGATACGACGTGCGACCGGTTTCGGAAGATGCATCAGCGAGGCGGCAGCCCAAAGCCCGTCGAACGACATCTCGTGAAAGGGGAGTTGGCGGAGGTCGGCGCAAACCAGCGGCAATGAACGATATCGACGCCGCCCCGCTGAGAGCAACGCACTCGTCCTATCCAAGCCCACAACGCGATACCCACGCTGAACAAGATCGCCCGCGTCCTTGCCTCCCCCACAGCCGAGGTCCAACAACCTCGCATCGGCAGGCAGACATGCGAGCCATTCTGCTAACAACGGTGGCCGGCGATGCCGTCGCTTGTTCCATCGGGCGATGCACTCCTTGGCTGACCGTTCATACGCATCGATCGTCTGCAAGACAAATTGAGTTGTGCTATCGTGAGCCACGTTGAGCGTATCCATTCATGCAGGGGGTAGACGTACAATGACTGCGCTGGTGTTGGCATTTATCCTACTGGGAGCCAACTGGAGCACCGCATGGGCAGCCGATCCACCCTGCGACAAGTACCCCGTCGCTAAACAATCCACCTGTGCGGCAATCTGGAAATCGTTGAACCAGGAGGACGGCCCCGTGATCGCGCAATTCGGATTGGACCAGTTGAAGCGGCGCGAGGACGGGAAAATCAACGCCGAGCAGCACCTCGGAGAAAACATGGCCTTCATCAAGCAGTCCACCGAAAAGCGCCTTGAACGGCTCCGATCTCGAATGGAAAAAGAGTAGGCCTTACAAAGCTTCCGTCTTCGACTTTTCCACAGTACGACCCGCTGATTCCAGTAGATCCCGCCCCACGACAATCGGCGCTTTGAAATGAACGGCGAGCGCGATCGAATCGGACGACCGGCTATCAAACGTCTTGACCTGATCCTGCATCGCAACGGTCAGCACACCGTAATAGGTACCGCCTTTGAGCGTGATGACAGTTTGCAGCACTTTCCCACCATAGGCATCCAAGATCGTATGCATCAAATCGTGAGAGAGGGGACGAGGGAGTTTCTCGCCGTTCAACGCCCCTTGAATCGATAGCGCGACCGTCAAATCGACAAAAATCGGGATGGCCTTGCCTTCGGCCAACAAGAGCACCACGGTGCCGTGATCGGTGATGCGAACCTGTACATCGGCGATCGTGACCTGTTCCGAGAATGCTGGTGAAGATTCGGCTGCATACGCAACCGGAAGCGCGAGCGTGCCGAGGAAACAGAGAGAGAAGACGAACTGCTTATATGCCGTCATGGTCACCTCCCCTGCCGGTCAGATACGGACAATCTGATTCGTCTCCTTCTCCACTCCAATCTCGGTCTCCGGTCCATGCCCCGTCACCACGAGCGTGGTCTCTTCCAAGGTGTACAACCGCTCTCGAATGGATTGCTCGATGGCCTTGAAGTCTCCTCCCCAGAGATCGGTGCGCCCGATGCTGCCGCGAAAGAGCGTGTCGCCGGCCAAGACCACGTTGTCGACCGGGAAATGAAAACTCATAGACCCGGGGGTGTGGCCGGGCGTATGGAGTGCGACAGCGGAGATCTGGCCGACCACAATCTTCTCCTCATCCTTGAGCGAGTAGTCGGGTATCGGAACGGGCATGTAGGTGACGCCGAACATCCGGCACTGCAATTCGAGATTCTTCCACAACTCGAGATCATCCTGATGGAGACAGATCGTCGCTCCCGTCGCCTTCTTGATTTCACCGGACGCGAGAAAGTGATCGAAGTGGGCATGGGTGTGGAGAATATGCGTAACCGTCAATCCAAGTTGCTGCACCTCGTGGAGAATTCGCTCGGACGCGCCACCGGGATCGACCACGATCGCCTGCTTCGTCACTGGATCGCCGATGATCGAACAATTACAACCAAGGGGCGGGACGGAAAAGGTTTTTCGAATCATGACGGACATGATGCACGCATGCTACAGGCCAAGCCCATCAGGGCGCAAGCAGCGGCCCCTCTTCTGGTTCTCGCTGAACCTGAATGGTCCACGCAACTTCCGTATCAAACAACGTCCAGCTTCGTTCTTGACGGCGAAACCACACGAGAAACCCTGCTCCAGTGCCGTCGGGACGTAGGACTTCGACATATAGCAGCGCATGATCGTTGCGAAGGCTTCGCGCCACGCGAGAGAAGGCCAGTCGACCCAACACCGACGGCGCTTGAACCGGTCTCGCGCGAGCCCAGGGGGATGGCTCCGACGTCTGCGACGGTGCCTGTCCCGCTGCTCCTCTCTGTCCCCCTGCTCCTCTGACGGGGGCAGGCGCCAAGAAGAAAGGCGCCAGTCCCCAGCCGTACGGTGAGAGGGAGACCTCCGGCTCTTCGAGCCTGTCCCCCGTGGCAAACCGGTAGCTGACACCAAAGTGAAAGCGACCTTCGAGCCGGCTCGGTTGACGGTTGATCGCCGCGAATTCTCGAATCAGGTCTGCCGGCAGCGCACCATCGAAATACTCCTGCTCTTGAAAGGCTTCAATCGTCGTCGGCCCATCTTGATCCGGAGAGAGGCGGAACTGCGTCTCCCGCTCGATCACGACCAACTGAGTGACTGACGTGAGAAATTTGCTCGTGACCACCTGGTCGTACAAGGCATAGTCTTCAACAGGAATGACATCGGTCTTCTGACCTGATTCCACCACCGCTCCAGGCAGACTGAGAAGAATATCCACGAACAGCACCACAATGATCGTCACGATCAGCCGAGTCTTCATGAGTCGAGCATAGCTTCTGGTATGAATGACGGTCAATTCATGGAATCCGACGTGGACAAGTCGGCGTGAAGCGTGGATAATCCGAAAAATAGTGTATGGAGGGACATGACGTGCAGAACAAGACTCGATTGAACCAGTGGCTATTGTGGAGCGGAGCGATCACGCTCTGTTTCTCAGCCAGCAGTTGCAAACCTGACGACTCCCCGTTCAAAGCGGAAAATGAAGCGCTTCGCAAGCAGGTTGCCAAGCAGGAGTCGGTGGTCACCTCGCTGCAGGACGGAAACAAGGTCATGCACCAACAGATCGACCTGCTGAACCAGGAACTGCGGGATGCGACGAAATCTGCTGAAAACGCCAAGGCCGAGGCGAAATCCGCCGCCGACAATTTGGCGATACAAACAGCCCAGGCAAAAAAGTTAAGCGCCGACGTCCAAAAAACCGCAGCGGTGCAAGCGGCGCAGAGTATCCAAGTCGAAGAGAAGGGGGCGCAGACTGAAGACCTTCCTCGCCCCCTGAGCAACGTCGCCAAGATTGTGGAGGACGCCCTCAGCCGCCATGGATACCACATCAAAGTGAGTATCAAGACCGATCAGAAAGCGGTCTACGTGACAGAGCGGAAAATCTCCCCTCCTACCTCGCTTGAAGTCCCCGGCTCACGGAATCAATACGTGCTGTCGCTGCATGCGCTCCCCTCGAACGTCACTCGCCTCAACGTCAAAGCCGACTTTGAAAAACTAGCCCAGGGTGGACGCATCCTCAGCGTGAGCGCAGAGGAAGTCGCAGAAATCGAACGGAGCCTCATCCGGGAGATCAACAAGGCACTCGCCTCCCCCAGCAAAACCTAGCAGGATGCTGAAAAAGCCCGCCAGCTTCGTTCTCAGCTCATCGAAATCCTCAACGGGGACCCGGCCACCTCACTTACTCGGCGGCGCGCACAGACGTGGTGCTCCTTATTCGTCGCACCGTGCGCCCCTGAGGGTACGCCTCCGGGTTCGATTCGCCTGCGGCCTTGCTGACGGCCATTTTGAGCATCCTGCGAGATATTTGTGCGTCACCATTACTCTACACAACGGAATTTAAACGCGCACTGAGTTTTTCCGCAACCTGCTCATGCACAAACTGCCCATCGATCCGTGGAGTGTAAGAGGTTGCGGGGAAAGAGCCCGCAGCAAAGTTCCCTTTTCTTGGTAAGACGGAAGCCTCGTGTTAGCATTTCTCTCCTATGGCTCTGTCAACCAGCGTGCACGATCTCCGCACCCTCATTCGTTCCTGCCACCCGCTGATCGCCATCGAGACGGTAGAAGAGGAACGGGTACTGGCGTTGCTGCAATCAGTTGCCGCCCAGGAACGCATGCCGCTGTTCGAGTGGTCCGTCACCAGAGGACTCACCCGGCACGACGATGGACCGACACTCAGTAAAATGACCGCTACACCTCTGGCGGTCCTTCAACATCTGCAGGGTCTGACCGTGGAGGCGATCTTCTGGCTCAAGGACCTCACACCGCATCTACAAGATCCCGCGGTCGCCCGCCAACTCCGAGAAGTTGTGGCAACCTACGGTCGCTCGCGCTCCACCTGCGTGATCACCGGCCAGCCCATTACCCTGCCGCCCGATATTGAAAAAATCGTCGTGCGGCTCGATCTGCAACTGCCGGATCGGGACGAACTCCAATCCATGCTCCAGAGCGTCCTGCAGTCGCTCAGTCCCAGAACCTCGTCTTTTCGCCCACGGTCAACCACGGTTGTGCAAAGTATCCTCAACTCCATCAATAGCTCCAAACCGTCAGACCGGGGTCCTTTGGTCAACGAGCGTGACGCCATTCTCCGCGCCTTACAGGGATTGACCCTCCATCAGGCCCGGCAAGTCATCACACAATGCGTCGTCGAAGATGGCACACTCTCTGCTGATGACGTGCAGATGATTCTGAAGCGTAAGGTCCAGGCGATCAAAGACGGCGGTCTGCTCGAGTACTACCCGCTCGAAGACAACCGGTTCGAGTTGGGAGGATTCGGCAATCTGAAATCCTGGCTGGAACGTGCAACGGTCGGTTTTACCGCAGAAGCCAAGGCGCTCAATCTCACGCCTCCCAGAGGAATCATGCTCGTGGGCGTGCCAGGCTGCGGTAAATCGCTGGCCGCGAAGGCCATCGCTCGGGAATGGCAACTCCCGCTCTTAAAACTCGACGCAGGCCGGTTGTTCGATAAATTCGTCGGTGAGTCGGAGAAGAACTTTCGCAAGGCGATCGAGATGGCTGAATCGCTTTCGCCCATCGTCCTCTGGATCGATGAAATCGAGAAGGCGATGGCTGCGGGGGGTGGAAGCGGCGAGGCCGACGCGGGTTTGAGCCGCCGGCTGTTCGGCGCATTTCTCACGTGGCTTCAGGAAAAGAAACAAGAAGTCTTTGTCGTGGCCACCGCCAACAATTTGTCGTTGCTTCCCCCCGAACTCCTGCGCAAAGGCCGATTCGATGAAATATTTTTCGTAGACCTGCCGGATGACGGCGAACGAGAATCCATCTGGACCATCCACCTGGGTCTTCGGAAGCAGGATGTGAAACAGTTCGATCTGCTCAAGATCGTCAGCGCCAGCGACGGCTTCAGCGGTTCGGAAATCGAACAGGCTGTGGTCGCAGGTCTCTATCGCGCACTCCATCAAAAAACACCGCTGACGACCGATCTGTTGATTGAGGAATTGACCAATACCGTGCCGCTCTCCGTCACCCGGCGCGAAGACATCGATCAGCTCCGGGAGACCGCGCAAGGCCGGTTTGTCAACGTACGGTGAGACCGATGCGACTCTTTTTCATCATGACCACGATCGCAATCGCGACGCTCGTGGGCTGTGCCACGCAACCTGCCGAACGACCTCGCGCATCCCTCCCGACAGAGCGTTTCTGTTGTCAATCCGGCGAGCGCATGCCGAGCCGGAGCGCGATCGTACGGACAGCGGCCAAACTCGTGGGCGCCAAAACGATTAAGAGTAATGGCCGGCACATCGCTTACGACTGCGCCGGTGTCACCCGAGCGATCTTCCTCAAACACGGCATTGATCTATACGACGGTGACGCGAGCGATCCCGATGCGAATGGTGTCCGGATCATTCATTCGCACATAGAAGAACAAGGCACATTCCACCAGGGACCAGTCGCGCATCCCGGCGACCTCGTCTTCTTCAACAACACATGGGATTACAATGGAGACGGCAAGGTCAACGACCCGCTGACGCACGTCGGAATAGTCGAGCGGCAGGAATCGAATGGCACCGTGATCTTCATCAGTCGCGTGGCCGGCGCCATCGAACGCTATCGCATGAATCTCGGCCTGCCCCACGTCCACAAAACCGTCGACGGCCGAATACTCAACGACTATCTTCGTCGCAAGAATGTCAACGACCCGGCTAATACTGGCCATCTGACAGGGGAACTCTTTGCGCAATTCGCCACTCGGGTGGGCCACTAGCCGAAGTGCGCGCGTTGACCCGCCCATCGATCGTGGGCGATGGATTCGAGCGCGCCTACTACGAGGCCCTCTATCGAGATCCTGAAGTGGTGCTCGCCCATTTCCAGGTCACACGCGTCTTGTCGGCAAAAACAGCGTAACTCCATCAAGCGCGAACCCGATCTATCTGGTCTGTCTGGTCATCGAGTTG
>CBDDRH010000116.1:0-36171 GCA_965233025.1 uncultured bacterium | reverse complement strand
ATGGAAATCTTAGGTTGGAAGCCTTCAGACGAGGAATTACAGGAGTCATTGGACGAATTGCTCCCCCTCCTTCATAAGTTCACACGATTACCATTGCCCACGCGTCAGTTCTTCCAACTCCTTGTAGAGCGGGGGAGCAGTGGAGGGCTGAGTAGAGATCTAGAGGTATCCGGACCAGAGGTGGAGCAGGCTACAAACTTAACGCGCAATGAAATGCGTGAGTTTCTCTCCATCTTGGAACGACATGACTTTGTGTCTGACGTGATTAAGGACGACTTTGATATGCCCGTGATTTGTATCCCCAAGCTGCGATCCGGGTGGGGCTTCTGGCGGGATCTTAAGAGTTTCTGTAAAAAGAAGTCTGTAGAGCTCTCTCCCTTACTTCAGGATCTGGATTTTCAGATCCTGGACAAAAGGTGACTTTTCATCCGCCTTTGTTTCAACTATGCCATCAAATATTTCACAAAAGTTTCGGCCCATCTTTGTCACATTAAGAAGTCGGCGACGAACTCAAAACTGTAGTTAATGGTGTAGTAAAATCGACGGGCAATCTAGGGTAATTATGGGTAATGGTGGGTAAGAAGCTCAGTAGGTGAATCGTCAATGCTGGCGCGGTGTTTCGTGTGTTTTCAAGGGGTTCTCAGACGGCCGTCCCCGAAGTTTTCAAGACTGGCACGTTCGGCCACTCCGTCACCCCTCCATACCATCCGTGACCCAACCCGGAACCCGTACGACTGCTCTTGGTGACGGGATAACACCCTTGAGTATCTCATTCTTTCTCGATCTGTTCCATCCCGCCCATGTAATGATGCAGCACCTTTGGTATCGTGACACTTCCATCCGGTTGCTGATAATTTTCGAGAATGGCCACGAGCGTACGGCCGACGGCCAGTCCAGACCCATTGAGGGTATGGACAAACTCTGTTTTCGCATCCTTCTTCCCGGCCTGGCCCTTATATCGGATGTTGGCCCGCCTGGCTTGAAATGCTTCAAAGTTGCTGCAGGAGGAGATCTCTCGGTATTGGTTCTGGGAAGGAAGCCAGACCTCGATGTCATAAGTCTTCGCTGCGGAGAATCCCATATCGCCGGTGCAGAGAGTGACGACTCGGTAATGCAGTCCTAGTCCCTGCAAGATCACTTCGGCATGGCCGGTCAACCGCTCCAGCTCCTCATATGACTGTTCAGGTTTGGCAAACGAGACCAACTCCACCTTGTTGAATTGGTGGAGGCGAATGAGTCCTCTGGTATCTTTTCCATAGGATCCTGCTTCGCGTCGAAAACAGGGGGTATAGGCTGTATACCTAATCGGCAACGCACTCTCGGTGAGCGTCTCGTCTCGATGGAGATTCGTCACCGGCACTTCTGCCGTCGGAATCAAAAAATAGTCTTCGTCTCGCAGGCGAAAGCTATCCTCTTCGAACTTGGGTAACTGGCCGGTCGCGGTCATGCTCGACCTATTGACGAGAAGTGGCGGCAGAACCTCCCGATAGCCATGCTGCATCGTGTGAAGGTCGAGCATATAGTTGATAAGGGCCCGTTCAAGTCGCGCGCCGACTCCCGTCAGAACTGCGAAGCGTGCGCCGGTAATTTTTGCCGCCCGGTCAAAATCTAGAATACCGAGCTTTTCGCCGAGATCCCAATGACTCTTGGCTGGTACGGTCAATGTGGGCGGGGCCCCCCACCGTCGGGTTACCGTGTTGCTGCTCGCATCTTTCCCTGATGGGACCGAGGCATGTGGAAGATTGGGGATGCGGAGATTCAGATCGGTGAGGGTTTCATCAACACCCCGTAAGTCCTCTTCGAAGGTCTTGATCTGTTCGCCAACGGCTTTCATGGCAGCCATGGAAGAATCCGCCGGCTGTTTCTTTCGTTTTAGCTTAGCAACCTCGTCCGACCCCTTTTTCAGTTCGTGTCGGAGTTGCTCGACCTGGCTAGTCAAGGTTCGACGTTGTGCGATCAGGGTGCGGACTCTATCCCAAGGGACATCGGTGCCACGGGAGCCCAGCTGATCCCGTATGGCGTCTAAATTATCGCGGAGCGTGCGGAGATCATACATGTCCGTGTTTTCCAGAAAGCGGCTGGAACTTAACATCGGGGTAGGGGTTAGTCAATCAATCAGGCCGTGATATGTTCCGTTGACAGGAACGGATGGATCGAGGACCATATCCCAATGCGCACGGTGATCAATCCACCTAATCCGTTTGAATCACAGCATCGTGATCTCTTAGAGCCAGCTCCCCTGGTGCAGCTACAGATGTTTGAGGATGCGACTCGTGACATTCTCAGTCGGAACGAGAGTCCTGATTTGCCATTTCGCTGGAGCCTGAACCCCTATCGTGGCTGCTTCCACGCCTGCGCCTATTGCTACGCCAGACCGACGCATGAATACTGGGGATTCGGCGCTGGGACTGACTTCGAGTCCAAGATTATCGTGAAGCGAGAGGCTGCGTCCTTGCTCCGCCGGACGTTCGAAGAGCCTTCGTGGAAGGGGGAATTGATCCTGTTCTCTGGAAACACCGATTGTTACCAGCCACTGGAAGCCTCGCTGGAGTTGACGCGGGCCTGCCTGGAGGTCTGTGCTGAGTATCGGAATCCGGTCGGGATTATCACGAAAGGGGTGTTGGTGCTGCGCGATCTGGATGTACTGCGTCGTTTGCATCAGGAGACATCGGTTCGCGTGTATTTCAGCATACCGTTTTCAGACGATGAAGTAGCCCGCAAGGTCGAACCGCATGCGCCTTCCAGCCGGAAACGTTTCGAGGCGATGGCGACATTGGCAAACGCCGGGATTCCTGCCGGCATCTCGCTGTCTCCGATCATTCCTGGTCTCAACGATGAGGATATGCCTGATCTGTTAGCCCGAGCGAAACACGCCGGGGCGGTCGAAGCGATGGCGACGCTGCTGCGTCTATCTGGCTCTGTGGAGCCGGTGTTCATGGAGCGAATGGCAGCGGCATTTCCAGGTCGAATCACCAAGATCACGAATCGGATTCGGGACGTGCGTAGTGGAGCAATGAGCGAGGGGGCTTTCTTCGAACGTCACCGTGGCGCCGGTCCCTATTGGTCGATGATCGAACAGTTGTTCGAGGTTTCCAGGCGCAAGGCGGGATTGTCAACTCTGCGTGATGAGACGGTTCCTGCCACCTTTCGCAGGCCTGGTGTCGAACAAACCTCCTTATTTTGAGCAGGACAGGGAACGGAGTAAGGATGAAACATAATCCAGGCTTTCTCAAGTTGGTCGACGCCGCACGAGCCCGCGTCAAGGAATGTACGGTGGCGCAGGCTAAGGCCAGACTCGACCGGGGTGAGGTTGTGCATTTTCTCGATGTCCGTGAAGACTACGAATTTGAGAAGGACCATGCGAAGGGCGCCTATCATATGGGAAAAGGGATTATCGAACGCGATATCGAAACGCGCATTCCCAATAAAGAAGAGGCCATTCTGTTGTATTGCGGAGGCGGTTACCGGTCGGTTTTAGCCGCGGATGCGCTTCAACAAATGGGCTATGCCAATGTGGTATCGATGGACGGAGGAATCAAGGGCTGGCGGGATGCGGGCTATCCGATGGAACCATGATGGGACCTCGGAGAGGCCGAGGTCCCATTCACGTCTGATGACGAATTCACCTGTGTGCGCTCCGGGGAACTATTTGCTGTTGACTCGATCGAATTCCTTGATCACCTGCTCGGTTAAATCAATGGTGTCCTTGTTGTAGATGACGATCTTGACCGTTTGTTCGCTGCCCTTGTCGACGACGAGCGCAAACCCGCCTTTTTCGGCCACGGCTTTCGTAGCCAAAGATATTTTCTTCATATACTCATCGACCAATTCCTTCTGTTTCCCCTGCAGTTCCTGATTAAATTCCTGCGCGCGTTTCTGGTAGTCCTGGACTTTTGTGCGGAACTGAGTCTCTTTTTCCTTTTTTTCGGTGTCGCTCAACTTCGCCATTTGCTCCTTGAGCGTCTTCTCCGCGTTGCGCAACTCCTCTTCATCCCCGGACAACAGTTTCTGTCTGGTCGATATATATTCCTTGAGCCCATCCAAGGCCTTTTTACCCGCTTTTGATTTCTCTAAGACGGCCTGAGGATCGACGACTCCCATCTTGAAGGCCTCACTAGCTTGTGCAGCAGGAAGAGATGTGAGCAACAACATGCCCGCGGCGACCAAGGGGAGGGTGATCCGCCCCAAGAGGATTCCCGTTCTATGCATAACACGCGCTCCTTGTTGGTGATTAATGCAGCGGCGTAACCGATGCGAGAATAACTGGGGGGCCAGGCCCTGTCAAGGGAAGCTGCGCAAGATATGCGAAACTGGCGGGGTGGGCGAAACAAGGTGAGTACCCAATCGGTCCACGTCGCACACTGGAGAGTGTATCTTGCTAGGTGAAGTATCGGCTGGTGTCGAACTTGTATTCGGTGTTGTCGATCAGGCGGAGAATGCTGTGGCGGAAATCTCCGATATCGTCTTTCTCGGTCAAGTCTATCTCGCGCCCGTGCTCGACCGGGTTTCCCTGTGGATCGGTGATGACTTTGACAAACGGGCGTTCAGCGTTCGCCTTGTCCACAGCGGGCTTGAGCACAACGGCCAGTTCGTTCGTTTCCAGCATCACCAGGCTGCCGATGGGGATGATACCGACACAGTTCACGAACAGCTTGAGCAAGACGGCGTCAAACGATTTCCCGGACTTTGAGAGCATCATATTCAACACTTTCGATGGAGACATCGGCTCCCGACGATAGACACGAGAGGAAGTCATGGCATCGTAACAGTCTGCGATTGTGAGAATCCGGCCGGTCAATGAGAGCGTCCAGGGCACGGTCAGTTTCGGATATCCGGAGAAGTCCAGGTTCATGTGATGTTCGAAGGAGGCCGCCGCCATGCGTCCCGGTAGATTCGTGATGCCTCTCATCCTCGAAAGGCTCAGAACTCCTTCCGTGGGATGATTGCGCATGGCCACCCAGTCCTCATCGGTAAACTCGCCCGGTTTGTTCAGGACCTCCATAGGTATGGTGGACTTGCCCATGTCATGGAACAGCGCCGCAAGGCCCAAGTCGGCCAGTTCCACTTTAGGATAGCCGACGCGGTTGGCTAGTGCAATGGACAGCAACGATACGTTGACCGAATGGTTATGGGTATACTGATCGTGGCACCGAAGGGTCGTGAGGCCAAGGACCGCGGCTTCATCATCCACCATGAGATCGATGATGTTTTGGATTGCCCGCTTCGCCTGTTTAAAGCTGGCCGTTCCCCCTTCACGGGATGATTGGGTCAGTGCTCCAACTGAACCCGCCACTTTGGCATAACCGTTCTTGGCATTTATTTTCCGCTGCAGGTTTGGATCGGTACTTCCGGTGCCTTCGAGGCTCTTGTTCTCCATCGGTCCTGGGCTTGTGTTTCTCACCGCTCCGAAGTTTTTTCTCAGTTGCAACTGCCGTTGTTCTTCTAATTCAATGCCGGCAACCCCCCGCGCGATGATTTCTTTCTGAAGGTCTTCGAGGCCTTTGGTTTCCGGATCAAGGCTGACAAAGACCGCGGCGAACTCACGCAAATCTTTCGACTCCACGGACAATGAGAAGGTCAGACCACCGATCTTCCAGGCATTCAAGGCATCGATGATACTGGTGGCCACCGCCATCTGTTGCGCATTCACTTTTAAATGACTGTCCCCGAGAAACAAGAAATCGTTTTGCAGGCGGAGTGTCACCGGTTGGTCCTCTGCCATGGTCTTGATCAAAGTCAACATGGTCTCAACAGGCTTATCCAGGGCCGCGTTGGTGCGCTCATAGATTCGGGAGGTCTTGATCAAGACGTTCAACTGTGTGACCAGCTGGATGCCCAGCATGACCATCTGTTGGTCTAGGATGTCGCCGGCTTCTGATCCGCTGGCGATTTTCTGTGATATGGATTTCTCGTGGGTGAGAATCGGTTGGGCTTGGTCATCCTCGACCAAGGCCTCGTTGATCTTGATATCGCTCACGGCAAATGTTCCTTACTATGACGCAGCTTGCTTGAGGTGTTGCTGTCGTTGGGCTTGAGCGAGCGCTGCCGTACAGGCTTGCCGCACGGGGGCGCTACCTTTTTTCTGACCGAGTTCAAGGACGATGAGGGCGGCAGGAGTGGCCAATTTCCCCAATGCCTCAGCGGCGAGGGCGGCAAGTTCTTCCTTTTTTTTCCGGTTGGTCCATGACCGTTCCGCGATCAAACTTTCAAAGAACGGAATGACCTCGTCGCTGCAAGTGGCGCGCATTGCTTGGAACACCCCGCGTTTTTCGCTGAGGGTTCGATCCATGAATATGTCTCCCGCCACGAGGGGGGACCACGCGGAGTAGGGAGCCGTATACTGACCGGTCATGAGCAGTTTGAGTGCTGCAAATCGGACCGACTCCTCGGCATCATTCAAGAAGGCGATTAATTTCATTCCGTTCCCGTTGGGACGGAGTATCCCGATCGCTCGCACGACATCTTTTCGCACCTGAACGTCCGGATAGCGCACCAGTTTTTCAAGAGCATCTGCAAGTCGAGGATTGTTCCATTTCAGAAGGATCGCGAGAAGGTTTCTCACATAGCGGGGGCGGCGGTCTGAGAAACCGCGAAGTATATGATCCGGCTGATCTTTCCCAAGTGCTTCAAGGGCGTCAGCTGCGATTACCTGATGGGCCGGTGTCTCCAGATTTGCCAGGAGGGTGCACAAGGCAGGAACAGCAGCCGACGTCATCGACAACAGAACCGCAGGCAATCCTTCTGTCGTTGCATCGGGGACCTTGTTCAAATAGTTCTCGATCATCTTCACGCGTTCAGGCCGACCAAGGTTGTCGAGTATGACCGCCAATTGTTTCTTGTGATCGGCGCCGAGATCCGGTCTGACGTCACCGGCAGCTTGGAGTAGTCCCAATACGCTGTCTAACTGAGTCCATTTGCCTTGGGCGGTCAATGAGTCGAGAATGTTTCCCCAGAGATCGAACAACTTGGTCAGGATCGCAGGAGACTTTTCCGACGCCATGATCGCGGTGAGCATATCCAAGAGGTATGTCATGTTATCTCTGACACTCTCAGCTTCGACCTCTTTCGCCAGTTCGGCCAACTCCTCGTCAGAGACTTCGTACCCCGCATGACCAGACTTGAATCGGCTAACTTGTCTGCTCCCCCCTCCGCCGGTTCCCGCTCCAGCCGATGTCCCGCCCTCACCGGATTCTGAGCCATTATCTTCCTCTAGCCCTGTCCCCGCTCCCTTTCTGCTACGGGCCTGCTCTCGGTCCAGAAGATCGCGCAAGCTCGATTCCGACTCCTCCATCATCCCGTCAACAGGCAGCGAAAAGACATCTCCACCGGTCGAGGATTTCGCGACCTCTTCGGCGGTCACCAAGGTGATGGTGGAGAGATTTTTTGACCATAGACGAGTCACAATGTCGTCATCATTATCTTCAGGATTGACACTGTCCCAGAGTGAATCAAGCAAGAACGAGAGGTCTTCAGCAGAAAGACCGTCGAGGAATGCAAGTTCCCGAATACCATCCGCATAGAGCTTGAACGCGACGCTTTCATTGCTTGACTCTTGCTCGGATCGGTAGACGACTTCCCCGTTGAAGTACAGCTCGGAACGTTGAACAAGAAATGCCAACTTGGAGTATGTGGTCAGGTGAGCCGTGAGCCCTTCGAACAACTGTTGGAAGAATTTCTGCGCGACAGGGTTCGCTGACCCATACGTCCGAGTGGACTTCGCGGTTTTGTCCAAGAGTGTGAGGACTCGTTTGACGGAGGCTAACTCCGGATCAGCCGCTTCTTTTGCAGGCGCAATCGGCCATGCGCCGCTTTCTGTCAAGCGCTCGTCCATGATGATTAGTCGTACCCCGGAGGTAGGGAATCGTCAAGAAAATAGCGGGTCTTAGCGAGGTGCTGACCGGTGAATTGTCGAGGACTTCCTCACCCTTCCTCCTCTACAAGAAGGCATTGTGAACTCCACAGCTAGGCCGGTAGAATTCATCTCACAAGATGATTGCGTCGAGCCATATTGTATGTTTTGGGGACAGTCTCACGGCAGGGTTCCAATCACCCACTGTCGACAATCCTCAAGGCATCGAAACGCCGTACGGACGGTTTCTGCAGGAATTGACTGGGCCTGCCGTGCGCGTGTCCGTGAGCGGCATCTGCGGTGAACTGACCGGTGAAATGGCGATGCGTTTTCGGTCGGCTGTTCTAGCGCACCAACCGACGCATGTGGTGATTCTCGGCGGAACGAACGATCTTGGATGGAACGCACTGCCGGAAGATATCATGCGCAACCTCCTTAAGATGTATGAACTGGCCGCAGCGGCCGGGATCAAGCCGGTGCCGGTGACCGTTCCGTCGATCAGAGTAGGTGACAATCTTCGCAGTGAGGAGGGACGCCGGTGGTTGGCAGAACATCTTGATCGGCGGTGCCAGCTAAACGGATCGATTCTTCGATACGCCGGATCAAAACGGTTGGCGGCCTTCGACCTCTTCGCCGCCACGGCGGAACCCGAGACTCAGCAGCTTGCAGCCGAGTACTCCAACGATGGACTGCATCTGACTACCGCCGGATATCGGTTGATTGCTGAGCGATTGTACCAGGAAGTGTTTGCTGCCGGGCTGGCGAGTGGGTCGTGATGCAAGGAAACCATTATGCGTGATGTCACCGATCGGGATTTCGACGACGTGGTGAAGCACGCGGCAGTGCCAGTGCTGGTGGCGTTCTGGAAACCAGGGTGCGGGAGCTGTCGAGCGCTGACGCGTGAACTCGAGAGACTGGAACTCGATGTGATCGGCAAGGCATTGATCCTGAAAATGAACGTCGAGGAGAACTTCCAGATTCCAGCCGAGCTGGAAGTCCACACCTTGCCGATGCTGGCTCTCTATCACCAAGGAGCGTTCGAACGGTTTATCGGCGGACTAGGAACCAAAGAGGAGATTTTCAAGCAATTGCGGCTGACATGAATCGCTATAAGGTTCGCCAGGTCCGCCCATCCTTCTCAATGAGCCGATTGGCTTCGACCGGCCCACAGGTTCCGGCCGGATATTCAGGCAACCACCGCAGCCCTTGCCGCTGCCATCCTTCTATAATATTCGTGATCCAGGCCCAGGAGGCTTCAACGGCGTCGCGCCGCATGAACCGTGAGGCATCACCGGCCATCACATCCAAGAGCAACCGCTCATAGGCCTCGGGCGAAGGGCGACCGAAGACGTCGCTATACTGAAAGTCCATTTCCACAGGGTGTGTTTGCTCGCGAGTTCCCGGCACGCGCGAGACGATGCGGAGAGAGAGCCCTTCCTCCGGCTGGATGCGTAGCGCCAGCACGTTCGGCGGTTGCGGTTGCTGCGCGTTGTCGTTGAACAGGATTTGAGGGATATCCTTGAATTGGACTGCGACCTCGCTGGCTCGATGAGCGAGCGCTTTCCCGGTGCGCAGGTAGAAGGGCACGCCGGACCACCGCCAATTCTCCACGAAGCATTTGAGCGCCACATAAGTTTCCGTCGTGGAATCAGGATTGATCCCCTTCTCTCGACGATACCCTGGGATGGGACCGCCATGGGTCGTGCCTTCACTGTATTGGGCACGGACGGTGACGTCTTCGACATTCTGATCGGTGATGGGCCTGAGGCAACGGAGAACTTCCATCTTCGCGTTGCGCACCACGTCAGGATCAAGCGAGTAAGGAGGCTCCATCGCAACCAGGCAAAGCAGCTGCAACATGTGGTTCTGCACCATGTCGCGCAAGGCCCCCGCTTCTTCGTAGTAGCCGGACCTGGTCCCGACGCCTTCCGCTTCGCTCACAGTGATCTGCACGTGATCGATGTACTTGTGGTTCCAAATCGGCTCGAAGATGCTGTTGGCGAACCGGACGACCATGAGATTCTGAACGGTTTCTTTCCCCAAATAGTGATCGATACGGAAGATCTGCGATTCGTCGAACACACGTCCCGTCACGCTGTTGATGGCCTGGGCTGAAGCCAAATCGCGGCCGACCGGTTTCTCGACGATGATGCGGGCATAGGGCGTATCAGTCCCCGGCTTCGTCGCCAATCCGGCTTGCTCGAGTCCCTCGCATACAGCGGCAAAGGAACTGGGAGGAATGCTGAGGTAGAAAATCCTGTTACCGGGCAATTGGAGATTCTTCTCAACGTCTTCTGCGCGGGATTTCAGTTTGCCATAGGTCTTTGGGTCATCATTGCCGCCCGACACATAAAAGAGGTGTCGTGAGAAATCCTTCCACTTGTCTTCCGCTAAGGCTTGCCGGGAATGGCTGACGACGCCGTCACGAACCGCGGCGCGGAACTCCTCGTCGGTCATCAACTTGCGACCCAGTCCGATCACCGCATAGTTCGGCGGAAGGAGTCCGTCGAGGAGCAAGTTGTAGAGGGCAGGAACCAGACGCCGACGCGCCAGATCGCCGGAACCTCCGAAGATGACGAGAGTGCAGGATTCGACCGGGGGAATCGTTTCCTGTGAGGGGCTGATATCGATACGTGGGCTATTCGGTGGCATAGGGTTCCGGCGTTACCGGCGAACCGCATGGCCGCCGAAGGCGTTCCGCAACGCGGCCAGCATTTTTTCTGCAAAAGACTCGGTTTGCCGAGAGCGGAATCGAGTGAACAACGCCGTCGTCAGCGTCGGGACCGGTACATCCTTTTCGATGGCATCGGCAATCATCCATCGACCTTCACCGGAATCCTGCACATAGCCTTTCAACTGTTCCAGCCTCGGATCCTCTTTCAAGGCGCCGGCCGCCAACTCCAACAGCCAGGATCGGACGACACTGCCGTGCATCCAGAGATCTGCAATCTTTGCGAGATTGAGCTGGTAGTCGCTTTTCGCCATCAGTTCGAAACCTTCCGCATACCCTTGCATCATGCTGTACTCAATTCCATTGTGCACCATTTTCACGTAATGCCCGGCGCCGACTCCGCCGACGTGAGCCCAGCCCTGTTCGGGCGCCAGCGTAGTGAAGATCGGTGAGAGCTGTTTCACCGGCGCGTCGTCGCCACCGACCATCAGACAGTACCCGATCTTCAATCCCCAGATACCCCCGCTGGTCCCGGCATCGACATAGTGAAGTTGTTTCTTCTTGAGGTCTGCAGCCCGTCGAACATCGTCATGAAATCTCGTATTCCCACCGTCGATCACCGTGTCGTTTGGATCAAGTAGCGCCGCGACGGCCTGAACGGTCTCCTCCGTCGGCACTCCGGATGGGACCATAATCCAGACGGCGCGCGGGGCCTTGAGTCGAGCAACGAGGTCAGCCAGCGAGGATGCTCCGACGCAACCAACGCCTTCGGCCTGCTTGATCAGATCTGCCGATCGATCGTAAACCACGACCCGATGCCGGTCACGTTGTAACCGGGTAACCATGTTCATTCCCATTTTCCCGAGCCCAATGAATCCGATTTCCATAGTGACTCCTTGTAGCAGGACGCTGAAACCGTCGCTCTTCTCACCCGTTCAACTCTCACGCGCCACAAGGATCTTTCCTCGTGCAGCGTTCATGCTTCGGTCAGACTTGCGAAGATGACTGGCTGACAAGCCATGTGCGACAGCGGTCTGATGACCGATCCCGAATCCCTGTCAATCGATTCTGGCAGGATTCGGTACGTCCTTAAAGAGAGCATCGGCCAGATCGCGGCCTAAGTTGAGCCGTTCCGGCAGGGTAGCCGCAATCAGGAACCGCCCAGCCAGGTCACCTAACCCCGCATCGCGGGACGCGATGAACTTTGGCACATCACCCGGCGCGGTCAGCCAGAATCCCCGTAACCGAAAAAATGCGTTGACGACGTCATCGAAAAATATCGAGAGCAGATACTGCGCGGTCGCCGGCTTGTCGGCCAGATCCCGCGCTTTTCCCAGCCAATGGAAACACTCCGCCTTCATCCGAATCTGTTCATTGATGCTGATAGGCGGCGGCCCTTGCCGGAACCGTTGGCTGGCGCGTTCGACGATCCTGGCGCCTATATTTTCGTGATCGAAGAGGATGCGGGCTTTCCGCAAGAGAGACGGGAGGCGCGGCGAGTGGGGGAGGTCTTCCTCAAGCTCTTGATATCCTCGATAGCGGACGTCGGCCAGACGATCAGCGACACGGACAATCTCGTGGCCGTCCGCCTGTCCTTTCACGAGTGCGATGAGATCGATGTCGCTGTGAGCCGTGATGGCGCGCCGAACGCTCGAACCCACAAGGATCACACTGACGAGATCGCCCCCACGGCGGCCACGGACGTGGCGCAAGGCCACCGCGACAAGCTCTTCGAATCCCGGTTCATCGATCGGGTCCGGTTGTTCCGGCGGCTCCGGCATTGCCAGGAGTTCTGCCTTCAATTCTTCTGACGTGGGGATAGGCTGAGTGGCGGGGCTATCCATTTTTAGGCTCCCTGTACAAGCTGAATATGTTTCGGGAGCGATCCCAGCCAGTCCTCGAACGGTTGTTCCGCATCAACGATGATTTCCAACTTGCCGTTGGTCAACCGTCGGACGACACCCGGGCTTGCCGGCGACAAGGGGATTTCAACCCACTCGCGGTTCAGACCGAGCGAGTCGGTAACCTCAAGGATCCGGCTGATGTGCTTAAACGATACAACTTCTAGCGGCATTGATGCTCCACTGCGCGGCATTCTAGATTTGAGTGCGAGCAGTGTCAATGATAGGCCTTCTGGCCCACATGAATTGCGAGCGCTTCTATTGCAATCGTCGATGCCTGCTCACGTGAGACAAACGAGACTGACGGGACAAGTAGGATAGGCAGGAACAGAACTCACACGTCACGCTCCTTGCTCGCCACTCCGCCATTTCGCGATAAACCGGTATGAATCGTGCGGGCTAGTTCCCCAACACACGGGAAAAAATCTCGCAGGCCTCTTCGGTCATCGCACTGGAAATATCCAAATGTGTGACGGCACGAAAGCTGTTGCCGCCGATGGCATTGATCAAGAGTCCCTCCTGCTTTAAGGCAGCGACGATTGCTACAGGACTCAGGCGGTGGCCGACCACTTCGAAGATGACGATGTTTGTGTCGACATCTTGAGCGTTAATCCTGATCGTGGGAATTTGTTGCAGTTGTCGCGCCAAGCGCTTGGCATGGTCATGGTCCGTTTTCAATCGTCCGATATGGTGCTCAAGCGCATAGATGCCTGCGGCGGCAAGGATGCCGGACTGCCGCATCGCACCGCCATACATTCGTCGCAGCCGCTTGGCCTTATCGAGCAGAGTCAGATCGTTCATCATCAGGAGCGAGCCGGCCGGCGCTCCCAATCCTTTCGAGAGACAGACGGACAGCGTATCGAAGTGCTGCGCATAGGAGGCCGGCGGCAGGGTGGTGGCTGCGATGGCATTGAACAGCCGTGCTCCATCCAAATGCATGGGGATGCCATAGGTGGCAGCTACGGCGCGGATCCGTTCAATCGTCGCCAGCGGATAAATCGTTCCACCGCCGCTGTTATGGGTGTTTTCCAGACAGATCAGTCCCGTCTGAATCGTATTCGGCTCTTTGGGACGGATTGCCGCCTCAACCTGTTCAGGTGAGATGAGGCCTCGATTTCCTATGACCCAATGGAGTTGGACTCCTGCCAGCGCGCCGGCGGCGCCCTGTTCATAGCGGACGATATGCGACGTACTCTCGACAATCACTTCTTGACCTGGTTGCGTGTGGAGGCGAATGGCGAGTTGATTACCCATTGTGCCGGACGGCACAAAAAGCGCGGCCTTTTTCCCAAACATCGTGGCCACCATGTCTTGCAGCCGATTCACGGTGGGATCTTCGCCATAGACATCGTCTCCCACGTCTGCGCGTGCCATTGCCTTTCGCATGGCTTCAGAGGGTTTCGTGACTGTGTCGCTGCGGAGATCGATCATGAAAGGTCCGTGAGAATGCCCCAAGATTGTGAGCCTCGCGCATTCTAGCAAATTTTCTTCTTGCGCGGGAGAGTGGGTCACGGCAGGATGCCGTTCATATGGCGTGGCTTCAAAACGTGCTTCCGTCGGTGACTGATGCAGAACCGGACGAAGCCATCCCGGTGGGCTGGGCGTTCCTCTATTTTTTCTGTCTCCTCTGCGGGTACTACATCCTGCGTCCCGTTCGCGATGAGATGGCGATCGAAGGCGGGGTGCAGCACCTGCCGTGGATGATGACCGCCACATTCGTGACGCTTTTGCTCGTGACGCCGCTCTTCGGATGGCTCTCCGCCCGCGTGCCGCGGTATCGATTGCTCCTGATCATCTACACATTTTTCGGTCTTCACTTGGTCTTGTTCTTTGCGGCAATGATGGGCCACGTCTCTCCTCAATGGACCGCCCGCGCATTCTTCGTATGGCTCTCCGTATTTAATCTCTTCGTTGTGTCGATATTCTGGAGTGTCATGGCCGATGTCTTCACCCCAGGTCAGGGCGCACGACTCTTCGCTGTAATAGCCGCCGGCGGCAGTATCGGCGCAATGGTTGGCCCGCTTCTCACCACAGGGTTAACCTATCTCATCCCCATCCCCGTGCTGCTGCTCATCTCGGTAGGGTTTCTCGTCGCCTGTGTGGTCTGCGTGTATCAACTGGATCGATGGGCGAGGGCGCGACCCGTTTCGCAGACCAGCCTGCAGGGTGAACCGATCGGCGGCAGTATCTGGGCGGGGGTCCGACTGGCGTTCTCGTCGCCCTATCTATTGGGCATCTGCCTCTACCTGTTCTTTCTCACGACAACCGCGACCTTCTTATATCTGGAACAAATGCGGCTGGTGAGCGAGCAGATTTCCTCCCCGGAAGGGCGTACCCGTCTGTTTGCCCTTACCGATCTCGTCGTCAACGTGCTCACCTTTCTGACGCAGGTGACGGTGACGAGCCGGATAATCAGCCGGTTTGGACTGGCGTCGGCGCTTATCGTACTTCCTATTGCGAGCGCCATCGGATTTGGCATGATCGGCCTCATGCCGCTCCTGACCATCTATATTTTCTTTACCATCGTGCGGCGAGTCGGTGAATATGCACTCGCTAAACCCGCTCGCGAGATCCTGTTTACGGTCGTGAGTCGGGAGGAGAAATATAAAGCCAAAAACTTTATCGACACAGCGGTCTTGCGCGGAGGCGATGCGATGACCGGGTGGATTGTGAACGGGGTGAAAATGCTGGGCGTCACGGCAGGGCAGATGGTATGGGTTCTGATCCCGTTAGCGCTGCTATGGGGATGGGTGGGATGGTTCCTGGCCAGGCAAGAAGAGAAGTTGAGGGGAGGGTGACCTGGGTTCTTCCAACTGAGCGCAGCATTCTCGCCTATCCAATCCTGCATGGTCTGGGAGCAAGAAGGATGGTCTGGCCACCCAGCCTTCGGCTTTACGTGCGAAAAAATCGCGTGCTATAGTCCCTTGCTCATTACGATGCGTTGATTGTGAGGAATTACGTTTTACGAGGTTCATCATGCATGAAGTTCCTGTTAAGATTTACATCGATAAACTATTGAAAGACTGTAATATTATTGCACGATCACTTGCGCTGTTACCGGGCCCTGTTAAAGAAAACGCGTTGCGCGCGATGGCGGATCGCTTAGCGGCTGACGAAGAAAAGATTCTGGCGGCGAACGAGAAGGATGTGGATGCGGTGGGGAAGTCGTTCGAGGCCGACGTCATGAAAGACCGGATGAAGGCCGCCGTGGCCCGCTTGCGTATGACGGCGACCGATATTAAGGAGATGGTCGAGCGTGTCCACATGATCGCGGACTTACCCGATCCGGTCGGCGCCGTCACCTCACGATGGGAACGGCCGGATGGATTACAAGTGAGCCGTGTCCGAGTCCCTATCGGGGTCATCGGCGTCGTGTCAGAACTGAGCCCGCTCATTACGGTGGAGTCGATCGCGCTCTGCTTCAAGTCGGGTAACCTGTGCGTCTTTCGTGGCGCGCCGGAGTGGGGTCTCACACAGCAGGCTATCGGAACGGGACTGCGAGAAGCCGCGGAGCAGAATGGGGTGCCGGCCGGCGCATGGATCATCATCGAACGTCCGGATAAAGAGGTGGCAGTCGAGCTGATTCGGTCCGGCAAAAGCCTCGATGCGATTATCCCACGTGGCGGGGCCGGCCTCAGAAAAGCCGTGATTGAACAGGCGAAAATGCCGGTGCTCTGCTACGACGGGGGGCTCACACATATGTACGTGGATGCCGACACCGATATGCCGATGGCTCAAAACGTGGCGATTAACTCCAAGGTACAGAAGGCCATGGCATCGAACTCGCTCGACACACTGCTGGTACAACAGGTGATCGGGCGACAGTTCTTGCCTCCGCTGGTCAATCGTATGCTCGAAGAATTTAAGATCGAGGTACGAGCCTGCCCAAAGACCATGGCCCTTATGGGACAAATGGCGATGACCGGACATGCTTCGATCATTCCGGCGAAGGAAGAAGATTGGCACACCCAATTCCAGTCGCCCGTGTTGGCCGTCAAAATGGTTGCGGACATGGATGAGGCCTTGGCGCATATCGTGGCGCACGGACCCTGTCTTACCGCCGTCATCGCCACTACGCGATATGAGTCGGCCCTGCGGTTTACGCGCGAAGTGGATGCCAGTGCGGTGCTCGTCAATGCGTCGTCCAGGCTTAATGCCGGTGATAGCTACGGGATGGGCACCGATATCGGACTCAGCGGTTCGCGTGTCTACGCCAAAGGCCCGATCGGCCTTGAGCAATTGACATGCGAAAAGTATGTCGCCTTCGGGTCGGGCCAACTGCGCTACCCGCATCCGGTGCCGGAGACGTATTTTGACGCCATCATGCTGAAAAGACCGTGAAGCGTGCCTCGTGAATCGAACAACGAGATACGAACGACGCTTCACGAACACCTAGCCTCGTGGGGTCTTCGGCAATTCACCTCGGATGAAGCCTATTTTCAGTGGCAGCGGGAAACCCTTTCAGCGACCGATATCGCAGCACTACATCGGCAGGTGGAGCAGAAGCGTGGCGGATCCTCTGCCGACGAGGTTTCGTTCTACGATGCCGTCGCCCATCCGAATATCCTGCCGATCCTTTATAGCCAACAGTACGACTACTATTTGGCCATCGGCGCACGCGTAGCAGATCGCATCGGTGAAGCCCGGTTCATACTGGATGTGGGCTGTGGGGTCGGCATCCTCACGACGTTCTATGCGAAACAGTATCCAGATAAGACTTTTGTCGGGGTCGACCGCTCAGCTGCCTCGATCGCACGCGCGAAAGAACACGCGAAGGCACATAGCCTGACCAACATACGGTTCGAATGTCTCGACCTCGATCATACGGCGCCCACTCACTCCGCTGATCTAATCCTTGCTACGCATGCCCTGGTCCAAGCCGAACAGGACGCGGGTATTCCCAGCCGCAGCTGGAATACCTTCGAGCGTGCCGACGATGGTCGACAGCAGGCAGATTTTGAACGGCGAACGTGGATCGATACCAGGCTCGATCATCTGAGTGCCCTGCTTCCTGCACAGGGACGCATGATCGTGTTCGAGAAGACGCGTCAGTTGGCACGGCGAGTTCCGTTGCAACGGGCCATGGCTGCACGGGATCTTGGCCTGATCGAGCAGCCGGAATTGATTCGATACCGTCTGGTAGAAGAAATCGTCGACGACGGACCGTTCTATGTGTTGGGGAGAAGCGCAGTGCGCCAGTTTCTCTGGGATGAATCGCCGGAGCCAGACAAAGGACGTCCGTTCGATCGAACTCAGCCGAAGCCTGGTTCAAGCGATCCGGACGCGCCGCTCTATGAGAATCATTGGCCTTCCGCGCAGCATGTCTGGGAACAGCTTCACTGTAAGCAGCTCTTCAAAGAGACTACGCGCCAAGAACCAGACGGTCGCCAACTGCATGTCGAACTCGGTCACGCAGAGGAGGGAGTCTATCTCTATTGCACCAACACCTTGGATCAACGCCAGTTGGTGATTGTCGAACCAGCCCGCGCGGTCATGCTGGAAACCTACTATACGGAGATTGCCAGCAGTACACCCTAGCAGGGTGCTGAAAAAGTCCGCCGGGGTGGGTGAAAGCAGCTATCGGAAATAATCGGCATGGCGCTGCCACGGATAGCAGGGGAGTCGAAGTCATTCAGAAGTGAGAGACCTCTGTGCGGGCGCTACTCTTGATGGCCAGCACGACGAGGTCCTGCTCGCGAATAGCGTAGACAATCCGATAGCCGTCCTCGCGAATCCGATAGAGGTGGTCCACGCCAGCGACTTTCGTGACGCCGGGGGGACGAGGACTGCTGCGGAGCGCATGGAGCCGTTTCGCGAGGAGCGTCTGAAGCGGTTTTGCGAATGCCCGGAGTTGCTGTTCAGCGGGAGGGGCTACAAAAACTGTGGAGATTGCCTGGCGCAATCAGAACCTCAATTCTTTCAAAATGACATCAAGGGATTGGGCGCCCTTCTTGTTCGCCTGGGCCAAGGCTGCGCGGGCATCGACGAGATCGATACGATTCTCCAGAGCCTCCAGGAGTCGTAGGTCGTCGATGGGCACAACCGCGGCGACCGCTCGGCCACGCCGGCGCAACAGAACACGCTCGTTGCCGAATGCCGCACGATTGATGGCATCGGCGAATCCCTCTCGCTCTTTATTCCCAGATTGATTTCCCATGGTTCGCCTCCACAAACAGCATCCGGACAGACTGAGCGGATGGTTCGACTGGTACAAGCTGTACAGTGGGCACAGGGCGAAGTCAATCGATGAGAGCGCCTCACGGGTGCAACGTAGCAACAATGAGTCCGCGACACATGCCTATTCCATTTTTTTTGTGATTAAGGTATGAAGTGAGAGCGGCAATTGTGTCGCAGTGCGCGATTACTCATCCATACCGTAGAGGAGACACTCAATGGCCAAGGGTATGACACAGAAGAAATCAGAAAAGAAAAAGCCAGCTAAGACGATGAAGGAGAAACGCGCCGACAAGATTGCCAAGAAGAGAGGCTAATGCAGCCGTTGCTTCGGCCATTTCATCCGAAGCAAGATACACTACGCCCATTGACGTGCGTCAGCAGCAAGCCTCGCACGTTGATGGGCAGGTTCCCGTGTCTTGCCATGCCCCTTTGTCCATCTGCAGGATGCGCGATTCTTCTCTATATAAATCGAGCCGCCCGCTGTAAGCCTTGTCCCATCTTCAGTGTTGACCTCTGGCTCGGCGGCCGGAAGAAATAGGTATCTCCTTGAATGCTTCTATCCGGTGGCTGCGTGCGGGTGGTCACGCGAGTTTAGGACATCACGAGCACGATGGAGCGGCCTGTCTCAACGATGATCACAATACGGCGATACCACCCTCGGTGCTGAACTCTGTCTTTGAGATCGTCACGGGTGAGGCTCCGGCCTCCTTCAGCTTGTCTCCTAGACCTGATGAGACAAGGACGTGCTGGAGGTCTTCTGCTGTCTGCTCGAGAAGAAAATCGAGCCCGATGACAGCATAATGAAGGGGATGACCATGCGGCCCATCGACACGGAATACCTGCGCACGACTGGTTCCTTCCGGGAAATTGGCTATGTGGTGTTTGGGAAACTGACTGTGCAGGTAGAGAAGAATCACGTCGAACTTGGCTGTATTGCTCACGCGCCTTTTGTGACCCTTTCCCGTTAACTCTTGTTCAATGCGCTATCTGGTCACTTCTTCCGATACACATTCAGCCCAACCTTCTCTTCGCGGTTTGGAATGGTCACATTTCCTTCCGTCGAGGCAATGATGGTGGTCTTCCCAGAAGCAGAAGGTCCGAATTCTTTGGATAAGTCTACCTTGATCGTCAATGTTGTCCCTTCGACGGTCATCTCCACGTTTTTCATGATAGTACCCTCTCAGTGATAGACAGAGCATGAAGACGCTCTGCGCGAATAGTGGTGCAATCTGTATCGCGAGCAGTGGAGGAAGTCAATCCAGGGAAGCGAGACGGGCGGGAAAGGCGCGACAGGCAAAAACAGGGCTCACACCTTACGCGAGTCTCGCTCCTCACGCTTGTCGCGCGCCAGAATTGTGATGCTCCGTCATGCACAATTCTGGCTAAGCTCCTCACCCGCCGGCAAACACAGGGCGAAAACCGGCGTTGGTCAGGATCCGGGCGACTATCTCGCGCTGGTCGCCCTGAATTTCGATCCGTCCCTCCTTCACCGTACCGCCAGCGCCACAGGCTTTCTGCATCTCCTTGGCGAGCGCCTCTTGCTCGGCCTGCCTGATGCCGGTGAAACCCGTGACGACCGTCACGGTCTTGCCGCCACGATGTGCAGTCTGGCGAATGATATCCACCCGCCCACGGTTCTTCTTTGGCGCGATGGGTAGCATGTCGCCTGGAGCGACACCAATCCTTGCTTCTTGAGCCATCGGCAAGCTGACATTCTTCAGAGCTGCGAAAGGACTAGTCCAGGTGATCGGTTCCCCACTCGTGGGAATACGTTTCTTCTCTTTCATCGCCGCATCCTCTTATTGCAGGCATAGCCTGGTGTCCCCGCGTACTACCCAAACGAGGTTGACGCATTCTTCAACATCGTCAGTTCAATGTGCGCGGTGTTCTCTCCATCCGCCATCCAAACCTGTCCTTCTTGAACGGTGCATTGCAACTGCATACTGGACCTTGCGAGTGTGGCCAAGGCACGGCTCCCATCCAAAGGCAGATTCATCACGACCAGATTATGTAACCGTTCAAGTGCGGCCAGATTCTTCTCCCACCATTGGTCGGCGCCGCGACCGCCGTATGTGTAGGTGCAGACCTGTTTCGCTCGACCGCACGCTCGGCGAAGAGTTTTCTCCTCCGGTTGACCTACCTCGATCCAGAGGTCGATGGCGCCCGTCAAATCCTTGTGCCAGAGAGCAGGCTCCTCTTCGGCGCTCAGCCCTCGGCCAAATGACAAGGATTCATGCGCGTGCAACACAAAAGCGAGCAGACGTACCATCATGCGTTCATCGGTTTCTGACGGATGACGGGCCAGGGTGAGGGTATGGTCCTGGTAATACTGGCGGTCCATGTCGGCAATTTGGATTGTCGCTTTGAAAATGGTGGCGTTCGAAGCCATGGAGTCGTGGTTCCTGTGATTGCCGAATGATTCAGTTGGATGAAGCCGACAGTCCTCGCTCACTTGTCGTGGTACGCGATGTACCACCCTTCGACTCGCTCCCTTGCCCAGGGCGTTTTCCGAAGAAACGTGAGACTGGATTTCACGCTGGAATCGTGAAGAAAACAGCGGATCGGAACGCGACGTCCCATCTCGGCCCAGCCATACTGCTTAAGCAGTTCCTTGATGATGGTTTCCAAGGTAATCCCGTGCAACGGATCGCGGGGATGGGAAAGACTCATGATCGTACCGCACATGGCATGGAGCTGATGGCCGAAACTCGCAGACGGATATCGTATAGCATAGAGCACGAACGAGGAGCCACCGGTCTATAGCGCCGGCACAAGGGTGAGGAGAATGATTGGTCTTTCTGGTCTCTCCGGTCTTTCTGGTTAAACCAGACAGACCTCCGTAACCAGAAAGACTAGACGGTCGGTTATGTCTTGCGCTTGAGCAAGTCTGCGAGCGATGCAAAGGGGGTAAAGGTTGACGGTTGCTCTGGCGTGCGGCTGGGCGGCGCCTCACCGGATGGGTCCGGCACCTGATTCCGCTGATGCTCGTTGTCGTGACAATAGAGACACAACAACTCCCAGTTGCTTCCGTCGGGTGGATTGTTGTCATGGTTGTGGTCCTTGTGATGGACCGTAAGTTGGCTCAGCTTCTTGCCGTCAAATTCCCGTCCGCAGTGCGCACAGATCCATGGAAACATTTTGAGGGCTTGTTCTCGATAGCTCTGTTGAAGCTGAGTCTGCGTGCGGCGTGCCATGCGAGCCTCGCAAGGATATCGAGTTCTTATAGAAGAATTCTCCAACCAGTCTCAGCACGATGCTGAAACTGGTTTGTTTTGTTTATCTGGTTCATCTGGTCTGTCTGGCTTAACCAAACAAACGAGACAAACCAATCAACGGTCTTCTAATGCTGGCGGGCTGTTTCAGCATCCTGCTAAATGATCTGTGTGCATGGCCAAGCGAATACCCGAATAGCTGGTTTGACCCATCCTGAGTGTTGCGCCTCTGCACACCAGGCCTTGATCGCACCGGCAACTTTATCTCGTTGAAGTGGTTCGAGGGAGACCAGAATCACACTGTTGCCCCCGGCATAAAACGAACCCCCTTCCGTTGAACCCGATTGCCCAGTCCCAGTCACCTGAGGGAATTCGGTATAGGCGATGACTCCGCTCAACCGTAATATCTCATGTACACGTTCATTGAGTGACGTGCGAAACACGATCATCAACATTTCCATGGGTGACCTCGAATTAGGTGAGAGCGCAATATAACAGGTTCCCAATCGATCTTGAAATACGTAGGTGAGCGCCACGAGGAAGGCACGACTGCAAGCCCTCAATTTCTTCCCCAGTCGGGCTGGGAAAAAGGCAAGGCATAGCCCGGCGAGGCGAAATCGGTTTATGTGGAAACGGGTGGAATCCTGGCGGTCATTGCCCCTACCACGGAGAAATGTCCGATTCCTTTTCGGTGAAAGACTGTCACCCGATTTCGTTTCCCATCCATGCTATCCCATCGCCACCCAGATTTTCTGTGCGTTCTCTCCCGTGAACGTCATGTCATCCTGTGTGGTAGCGCTGCGCTCGAAATACAGGTGCAGCAATCCTCCTCCGAAGTGAGCTTCTCGCACTAGGTCAAGATTAATTGCCACTTCTCCTGTGCGTTCTTCATCCCTGACTTTAATGAACCGCATGGCTCGCGCCTCCTTTTGAAAATGTACTGAATGCCTCTATGCATACGATCGGGAATCCGAGCTTCTGTGAAAAGGTCAGCGTACGTTATGCGGCCACGAGGAATGAGTCAAGGGTGTCTTCAGGGGGTATTTTCAGCGATGCGCCACAGAACTCCGGAGGGATCGAGCAGTACAAAATCGCGCATTCTCCACGGTCTTTGCTCGGGAGGAAGAATTTGCACACCATACTTTTCCGCAATCGACCGTACTTGGATCTCTGCCCACCATGCATCAACATTCTCTACCAGCAAATGCATCATGAAATTCTCAGCCAGTTCTTTCACCTAGAAGTTCCGCAAGACAAAGCTCGTGGGACCATCTCCAACCATTATCGGCCGGACCTATTACAATCAGTACACGGTGTTGTTTTTCTGGACCTTGCAAACCACAGACTTACTTGCCCCGCCCTAAAATCCGAGGGAAGCCTCTCAATCCGGAGAGTCCCGTTACAACAGCCAACTCATCTCATAAAGGGAGGCTCTGCCACCACGGTACCTTCCTTGCTCGCGAACACACTACTTCTTAGGCTCTAAATCAGCCGAATATTGGGTGCCATCTTTCATCGCGACATCGACCTTCAGCATTCGCCGTCCGCCATCTTCATAAAGCGTGGCCACGATCTGTCCTTGTTCGATCTCCGATTTGAGCTTGCCGTCGGCAAGGGTGAATGTTCCCTGCCCCTGCATGATGCCGATCGTCCGAACACTTTTAAATTCGTACGCCCCATCATTGTGGATAATCACCGTCACCCAATCATCATGTCGCAGTCGAGGTGTTGCCTTCAAGATTCCGGTCCACTTTCCTGCAACACTCGTGAATGCCGACACGGAAACAGGGGTTGACGGGGGAGGCGGCACCGGTTCCATCGGCGCGCATCCGAAAGACCCGGCGAGTACCCCCACCAACATTCCAAAGCAGGCAGCGCGAAGCCATTCCTTCATCATTGTCTCCTCTTCGTCGTCACCGACGGTGAATAGCATTTCTGTGGTCAGAGTAAGCTCTTTCTATCTCACTCGCCCCTATGCTGTCTATCATCAGATGGCTATTCCCCTCTCGCCAAAACATAGTCGCCATCTCTTATCTCGCTCACAACCGTCCGGCCTCATCACAGATGACCACTAGAGAGAGGGCGCGCTACCGCAGCGCCCGCGCTTCGAATCGGCCCAGCACGTTGCCGCTTGCGTCGTAGAATTCGAGGTGTTCCCCGGCGATACGCCAGCGACTCACTTGCCGTAATGTAGCGAGGAACTCCTTCTCTGTGTCCATGCCTTCCGGGCACGCCATCATGGTTCCGGCAAGTTGGCCGAAGCGCACGTCGTTTCCACTGACTTCATAGCTACCCATCAGGCGATTGCAGCCACCAGACCCGGTTACGCGCAAATTCTCCGAATGGAGCACGAGACTAGGCTCACGTTGCTGTTCAACAATAAAAACCGGCTTACCGTTGAGGGCTGTGAGCTTCCAGTACGTGTTTAGGAGGTCGGAGGTGGCGAAGCGCGCGCCGCACGTCTCGCCCGGCCACACACCGATGAAATGGTTCACGATCAGTGTTGGCCGCCGGCCCGTACCTTCTATGGGCGGCAGTAACTTTATGTGGCCGTCGACGCTCACCATCAATTCCTCGCCTGGCGTACGCCGCACCTTGAGGTATTCGCGTTCAAGCGCAGCGTTGTCGTCCTCCTGCGCCACCGGCCAATGCTGGCGGGTCAGGCACTCGGTGAACGTACCGGCATCGGCGAGGTACCGGTACATCCCTCGCATCGTCAGACGCGCCTCAATCGCTTCGAACTGCCCCATTCGCGAGAGCGAGTAGTTGAGCGTAGAGTCGACCTCGCGCCCATCCAAATCCAGCTTACGCAGCGTGTTCTGATCGATCACCCGGAACATCAGCGGCCGCTCTTGTCCTCCATGCAATGTCAGCGTCCGTCGGTTACTCGACAGACTCCACGATCCGATGTCGTATATGGCAGGGCTATCACGCCCCGTGTAGACCGTGCTGAGGAAGAAGGACTGGTCGGTGAATAGATTGAGCCGGTAGCGCAGCGCCGGGCAATCCGCGCAGGGCAGATCGCCGCTGAAGCTCGCCGGCAACTGACCGAGCATAGAGAAGTCTGGCCCTGTGGGGCTTGGCCGTGCGTTCCCGGTCTGGCGCAGCAACAGCTCAACGTCCCGGCCGTTGCCCTGCGTCAGCACCGGGTACATCAGATCGATCGTGAACAGGAGCCGACCGTCTACGGTGATCGTTGCTCGCACCGAATAGCGGTGTCGCTCGTCGATTCGCTGTGGGTCGATGTCGATCGCGAACCTAATCGGCGGATTGCCGGGCCCACTGATGCGCACCGAACCGATCAATTCAGCCAGTGCATCGGCGCGTGAGACGTCCTCCACGTGCGCTTCGAACACAGCGTTTGGGGGCAGCGCTATGCGTTGCAGATAGGTCGCGGTGCCTTGTATCTGTTCCGCCTGTGATGCGTAGAGCGGGAACGCGATGAAGGCCAGAGCCAGCCAGGCGACGCGGAAGTTCATCATGACATTCCTCCCAGGCGCAGTTTATCCGGCTCGTTCGGTTGATTTTTCTATATCGTTCCACAAACCAAACAAACCAGAAAAACCAGGCAAACCATATCCCGGCCACGCGCGGCAAAATGAGCTCTGGTCTCTTCTCGCTTTTTGGTCATGTCGGGATGGCAAAGTCATAGACGAAGAACTGGTCGTCCCGCCTCCAACCGGCCGAGTGATACAAGGCCTGAGCGGCGTCGTTCGTGATGGCGGTTGACAGCGAGAGACGAACCGCGCCCAGTGAACTTGCGAACTTCACGGCAGCGGACATCAGCGTGGAAGCCACTCCTTTTCTCCGGGCCTGCTCGTGAACGAAGAGATCGTTCAGTATGAAGATGCGGCCGAGTGACAACGATGAAAAGCTCGGAAACAACTGTGTAAATCCAACGAGCGTCTCGCTCTCATGCGCGATGAACACCGTGGACTCCTTGTGTGTGAAGCGGGCTGACAAAAACTCTCGTGCTGCGGCAATGTCACTGGTATGACCATAAAACTGGCGATATCTGTCAAACAACGGGACGAGCTGCTCCAAATCGTGAATGGTGGCTTGCCGAACACGATGTGCCATGCGCGTCCTTTCTGGTTATATCCGCCATTGCGTGACGGCTTGATTCATGAGGCCGGGGAAGGTTACGCAGTAGAGACGGGAGTGTCAATTAAGAGGAAGGAAAATCGGCGGCTTCTGGATACGGCGTTGATTCAACGCCGCCCATCATACCACACCGATAATTGCTTCTTGTCTTGCAATGTCTGACGTGGATGGAAAATGACTCGCAGGATCTGAGCGGCAATCTCTCGCCCGGAGTAGAGCGTCACCTTGCGCGCTGACGTCTCCAGCGGATGCTTTTTCAAGATGATGAATTGAAGGCCGCGTTGGCGCCCCCACTGCTTGAGATCCTCGCTTAAGCGTATCTCGTCAGCAGCGTAAAGTTCCTGGTTGAAACCACCGACATCACGAAACGCATCGCTACGGCACACAACCAGCGCACCCGGCGCCCAGCGAAACAGAATCGACGTGCCCTTCCACAGTTGGAACATCCAGTTTCCCCACCAGGGCAATCCTTCCATGTGTAGTGTGCTGCCACAACCCACGCTCTTACCGTCTTCGATCAATCTCAAGATGTCAGCAAGCAATCCCGGATTTAATTCACTGTCCGCATCCACGAACAGCAACCAATCTCCTGTCGCTTGGGCTGCGCCGACATTGCGTGCCCGACCGATTTGATTGATGGGCTCAAACACGACCTGAGCACCTGCCTGCCTTGCCAGATTGGCCGTGTTATCGGTGGAATTATTGTCGACTACGATAATTTCCGCTGTCACACAGGGTGTGAGATTTGCGGCAAGTGATGCGGCAATAGACTGCAGACAGCGTTCAATTAAACGTTCTTCATTAAAGGCTGGGATGACAATTGAAAGATGCATGGAAAATGGACTCTGGTTGTACCTCGACACTATCATTATCCTGGGATAAAAAGGGGCTAGAATAAGCCTTCCTCAACGAGAATAATTTCAACATTCTACGAAATCAAGGCCGCCTGGTCTATTGTTGTGCGAGCGGCGGGTGATTCAGAGGCAGTTCGTTGGTGTACGGGGTTGCAAACTCTTGCACGCCCAGAAGAGGTGTGACAGACTGAGGTCTCACTCGCTGGCAAATCCGTAACGCATCCAGTCAAACACAGTTGTGCCAAGCGCGTATTAAAGGAATCATGGCCAAGAATACATCTACTGAGCTGAAGTCCTTCCTCGAGATACCGTATGACGAGCTGGAAGAAATGAATCTCAAGGCGGGGCTACGCGCCGAGAAAGCCACCGCAAAAGAACTGGAACTGGAATATACGGCGTGGCTTAAAAAGGAGAAGCATGTCAAGGCCGTGACATTGTGCTTTTCGGATATTGAAGGACGTCTTCACATGCTCGATTACGACAAGAAGTTCCTTCTTGAGTCGTTGGGTAATCTGACATTTGACGGATCGTCCATCCGTGGATTCACGCCGCAACACGAGTCGGACCTGCGCCTTGAAGTTGACTGGTCGTCCATCCGCTATTTTCCGGCCGACGTGATCGGGGCAGGGAAGGTGATCTTCTTTGCGTCCGTTTTAAACGGCGACCGAACGCCGTATCGTAGCGACTTCCGCGGCATGCTGAAATCGTATACGAAGAATCTCAAAAAAACGCACGGGATGACCGCGTATGCCGCCAGCGTAATAGAAGGCTTTCTCGTGGAGGGGCCGAACGCCGAGCAACGCTACCGCGAGAATGGGTTTAAACTTATCTCAACCGGTGGATACTATCACTCGCTCCCGATGGACACGCTTCGCCAGTTCATTGATAAGGCGGCGGAGGCACAGCGCGCACTGGGCTTCAAGAACGAAAAAGATCATCCGGAGGTCGCCCCCTCGCAGTTCGAAATGAACTTTTCCTACGCGGAGGTCGTTCGTGCGGCAGACAATGTCCAGCTCTACAAACTGATCTGTCGCCAAGTGGCTCGATCCATAGGGCACACGGCCACGTTCCTTCCGAAGCCATTCGTTGGGATCAATGGTTCCGGCATGCACACCAATTTCTCCTTGGGAAAAAACGGCAAGAATATTTTCTACGACGCGAAGGGAAAAGACGGCCTATCCGATGTGGCGTGGGACTTCATTCTCAAGCTCCTGAATCATGCATCCGAGATTTGTCTCGTGTTTAACTCGTCGGTGAATGCATACCGCCGTCTGGACCCGCATTTTGAAGCACCGAACCAGATCAAGGTCTCGGCGATCGATCGCGGTTCTATGATCCGTATTCCTATGGCCAACGAAAGGACTGCGCGGATCGAGCTGCGTTCAGTCGCCCCTGATGCCAACCCCTACCTCGTGTTGTACACGATGCTCAAAACAGGCTTTGAAGGGGAGCGCCTGGAACTGGCTGAGACGACAGGCGGCCGCGTGCAATTCCTTCCGAGTTACCTCAATGATGCGATCGCACTGTTTAAGTCGTCGAAGTTTATCGGCGAGATCCTGGGCGAGGACAGCCAGCAAAAATATGCGAGCTTCAAACAGGTGGTGGCAGATCGTTCACCTAAAGAGCTCGGAAAGATCGTGAAGGCTTCGGAAGTGCTCTTTCACCATGAAGTAACAAACCAAATGCTCTGGAACCAGTTCTAGTTATCAACCTACCGGGTAGCGCCCACCTCCTTCCCGCTTTTCTCCTCCCTGAAAAATCATCGACATATCCACCATTCTGTTGATGCTGGAAGAGTCTTGTGAAAGAGGAGGGGAGAGCGATTCAAAGACAGTCTATCTCGTTTGCCTGGTATTTTGATTGAAAGAAACGAACCAGATCACCCACCGCGTGCAGGGAAAGGGGAGCCGGCCATGTTCAGTCCAGGCGCTTAGCTGACAACCGCAACTGGTCTGATGGTGAAGGTGCCCACACCACGTGTGATAGTCACCTTCCCCGTGCGGCTCAAACGAGAGATCTCGTTATAGATGTCGCTAGCGTTGAACTCAGGAGAGCGCGCCAGCAACGATTCGAAGTCGCACTCCTGGGAGCCTCGGAGTAGTTCGAGAATGTGGTCGGTAATGGGTCTCTGCGTTGCCATGTGGATACCTCCATGCCGCGATGTGATCGTCTCGGACGTGTCCGGAGTGCGATACCGGCGTTGGAGCGGCGGAGACTGGAGAATCGGTCGCGTTGTGAAGGACGAAGACGCGCGAGAGATGAGACAGTCAGCGTAGCTGAAACGTCTTGGCTGTGATGCTACGTCCCCAGAGACTGCTCAGTCAAGCAGCCAAAGTGGTGGATGGTCCTGTCATCGAATCAAGCAGACAATAAGAAACCAGAGGAACCAGATTTCCGCCACGCGCAACGAAAGAAGTGCTGACGCCGGTTCATTTCGCTACGGCTCAAACCGTACATCCCTCACGAGCCACCTCGATTTATCAGGTCCATCAGCGTATGATTTTCCCCCACGCAGTGCTTTCAAAATGATGACGCAACAAAATGGTCCCCGATTTAACCCCGGTTCAATGAAACTATGAACACCGAACAGCTTCCTTCGCATCTTTCTTCCGTACTTATTGTGGACGATGAACCGGATATCTGTCTGGTTCTCGAAGATCTCCTTCGGCACGAAGGGTATACCGTGCGCAGTGTGATGACGGGAAAGGGGGCACTGCACGAAGCCGAACAGCACTCGTTCGGGGCAGTAATCTTGGATCTAGGATTGCCGGATCTGAGCGGGTTCGCGGTCCTTCGAGGGTTGGAGGAATTGGACCCCCTGCTGCCAGTCATTGTCCTCACCGCATCCGTACAAGACAGCCACACGGTGGAGTCACTCCGCCGGGGCGCCTTTGCCTACATTACCAAGCCGTACAACCGGGATGAGCTCACAATCACACTCCGTCAAGCAGTCAATGCACGAAGGTTGGTGCTCAAGATGAATCATGTCGAGCATGCCCTGAGTGGGAGTGAAGAGCAGTTTCGCCATGTTGTCCATACTGCACCGGACGGGATTGTGCTCGCTGACGGCGCCGGCAGGATTGTCTCATGGAATACCGCTGCCGAACGGCTCTTTGGCCAGAGAGAGAGAGAGATTCTAGGGCATCCGTTGACCACAATCATGCCGACTCGGTACCGAGAGGATCATCAGCGCGAGCTTGAGCGCGCCAAGGTCACTGACGTATCACCCTTGATTGGGAAAACCATCGAACTTCATGGCTTGAGAAAAGACGGGAGCGAGTTTCCCATTGAGCTATCGCTCGGCGCATGGAGATTCGGCGGTCAGATGTTGAGTTGTTGTATTATCCGCGACATCACTCTGCGGAAGAAGGCTGAAGCAAAGCTTCTGCAGCAGCAGATCGAGCAGCAGGTCCTCCTGGATCTCATTCCGGCCATGGTCTGGTATAAAGACACCCACAATCGCATCCTGCGAGCGAACCGCCACGCGGCTGAATCTATCAACAAGGCTGTGGCAGAGGTGGAAGGCCAGTCCACCTTTGATCTCTACCCGGAGGAAGCGGAACAATACTACCAGGACGATCTCCAGGTCATCGCTTCGGGCATGCCAAAACTCGGCATTGTGGAACTGTACCAAACGGCATCCGGTGAGAAACGCTGGGTTCAGACGGACAAGGTGCCCTACCGCGATCCGCAGGGGAACGTGATCGGGGTCCTGGTTTTTGCTCAAGATATTACTGAGCGCAAGCAAGCAGAAGCGGCGCTGCAAGAAAGTGAACGTCAGTATCGACTCTTGATGGAGGAGGCTTCGGACGGCATGGTTGTGTTGGACTTAGACGGATATTTTAGGATGGCGAATTCGAAGGGCTGCGAAATCTTTGGGTACACAAGAGAAGAGTTGCTCAAACTGCATGTCAAGGACACCTATATTTCCACAGAGAAAGCCGCAGCTCAGCAACGCCTCGAACAAGTTCGCGGTGAAAACCCTTTCCGTTTTAACCGATTGTTACAGCGAAAAGATGGGACGGTCATTCCGGTCGAAATCAGTGCAACGAAGATGTCCGATGATCGGTACGTGGCTGTTGTGCGAGATCTCAGGTGACACAAGACAAGAAAGGGGAGTCGAACCAATTACACGAGACAGACCAAAGAAACCAGATGAACCAACTCCTCGCCTTGCGCCGCCAACTGGGTGACAAGGCCGATTTGTGGTTGGGTCTCTTAGAACGAACCGACGACTGATTGCGTAAGACAAATGAGGCTCATCACGAGAGAGCCGTAGGCCGTCAAATAGGCAAAGCTCAGCACATTTTTGGGACCCCAAATCATCTTTACGACTGTGGGAAAGTAGATGACAGATGTCCATTCCGGTGGATCTGTGATCCAGCGCCATTGCTGTTTGATCCCGTAAGCCAACACCAGGCCATACATGACGCCGCCGGCGCAGACCAGAACTTCCATAAGGTCGATGGAGCGAGCTTCTTCCATTCTGCTTCCCCTCACATTGATGAAACCAACTCATTTTACTTTTTCTGGCTCGGCGGGTCTATGCTTGCGCGAAGGGAGGGGCGTGTGGCGAGTAGCCTTCCCCTGTCTCTGTCCCCTCACTCGGCTCTTGCCTGGTTGCTCGTCACCCTCCTAGAATACACCTCTCACGCGAGATCCCTATGCGCTCTATGATTCGTCCAGACCGCCGCTGCTCCGTGCAAAGCGTTGCGCATTACAGCGCTGCCCAGTTCCTTAGGTTGTCGCTGGTCTACCGTTTGGGGTTCGGGATACTGGGAATACTGTTGGTGAATAGTGGCTCTTCTGCGCATGCCGAGTGGGTAGCGGTTTCTGCAATCGACAAAGCAGGCGTGACTGTGTACGTCGATCCACATACCAGTCAGCGGAATGGGGATCGAGTGACGATGTCGGAATTGATCGACTACGAGACAATACAAACCGAGAAGGGCGCCTCATTTTTGTCGGCAAGGTTGCAACGTGAATACGATTGCGCTGGAGACCTCCATCGGACTCTTACGTTAACGCAGTTGTCTGGCAATATGGGAGCCGGCAAGGTAATTCTGGTCACCTCGGACAAACAAAAGTGGGAGCCCGTCGATCCAGGGAGCGTTGCGAAACGTCTCTGGAGATTTGCGTGCGACAAGAAGTAGTCCCGCAGTCACAAGAACCTTCGTAGAGGAAAAAGGGGTCAGGCTGAGCTAGCCTCACGTTCCTTTCCCCCGGAGGCGCTGTATCGGAAAGGCCATCGGGTTACTTCTTTCGGAGATTCGTTAAGAACACCAGGATGTCGCGCACAGAAATCATGCCGACCAATTTTCCATTCTGAGTCACGCCGAGATGCCGGACACGCGTTTGGGCCATCAAATCGCTGGCATCTAATACGCTCTTATCTCCTTCGATCGTCAAGATCGGAGCCGACATAATTTTTTCAGCCGTTGTCGTGAGGAAATCGACTTCAGCCGCGACCACGCGCCGAACCATATCGGTATCTGTAAGGATGCCGATAATCTCCTTCCCATTCGTCACAAACAGGCTGTTGATGCGGCGATCGCGCATAATCCCTGCCGCAGTCTGCACATCCATATCCCGCTCAACCGTAATAAACTTGTCACTCGGAACCATGAACGACTTGATTGGATCCATGCAATGTTCTCCCTTGGCTAATTCGATCCATCACCCTCAGCCCTGCCCTGTGCTTCGGCACACCCGCGCGGAGAGGAGGAGCGGATTGTGAGGAGCATCGGCAGTCTCGGTAATCTAAAGTGCGCCAGTTTACTGCAAAATCGTGGACATATCCATCACTCTGAAGATGGCGTGGGAGCCGTCCGTAAGTCGGGGAGAGGGGGTCCAGAGACAGTTTATCTCGTTTGTCTGGTCTATCTAGTTGATCTTGTTTATTTCGTGCTCTGAACCAGATAAACCAGATTCCCGCTGCGAAATGGGGCTGGCAGGATCTAAACCTCAATCTTCTAATGAGTTGTGACCTGGCGGTTCCGCCAGGTGCCTTGGCGTCGGTAGATGCGGTAATGTAGGTGTCACTCTTTTAATGCCGGCTCTCTCATAAGAAGAGACATGCGGAGGGCAATTAATATGGAGCCTACCGTTGAACAGCGCAAACACCGACGTCATCCCGTCAACTTTCAAGGGGTCTACTCATCCGGTCCAGTTCAGGTCAGGGAAGCAATTGTACTAGACCTTTCCATGGGAGGGTGCCGGGTGGCAAGCACCATTCCCATGCCACCCGATTCAGCGATTCAACTTCAGATTCGGCCTCGTCTAACCGCCCCCATTTATGTCTCCAACGCGATCGTGCGTTGGGCAAGTGGCTACGCATTCGGTGTGCAGTTCCAAGAATTGCCTGAACGCGAATCTACAGCGCTGACTCACTTGCTGGGGTCGTTGCCCCATTCAAGGCAGGACGATACATCGGATCCTCTCCGCGAGCCCTGACCCTCTGCCGAAAGTTATCGAAGGGTGTAGACAGTTACCGGAGTGATGGGTGAACGAGGGACTCTGCCTCTCTCTCCCACTCTTGAGTGGAGTGGCCACGATTGCCCTCGATTGGGATCAGCATGGTTCGTTATCTCCATCCCCCGATCAGCGTCTTCAGATTGTCCCAGGTCCACTCGTAGACCTTGTCTGATGCCATTGCTGATGTTGGCCTTGTGCAAGTCCTGTGCGCGTATGCCGTCAAAAGGAAATAGGGCTTGTTTTTCTCCTGAGCAATCGTCAATTCCGCAGCCACACCTTTTGCTAGATATGCGTGCGCTCCACAAAGAACAATGACCACGTCGATGTCATCCATTCGGCGCCGGACCTTGTCCCCCCAGTCACCGGTGTGAGGCTCTCGCACCGAAGTATCGGTAATATCGAACGGACTGTCAGGTAGTCTTGCTTGTTCGGCGAGCAAGATCTTCGCGTCTTCGTCATGATCGACATCAAAACCGATGAAAACCCTTTTCTTTGTGGTCATATGCAAGCTCCATTGAAAGTTTGTCCGATCTAACTACTAAATCTGCTGCCTCATACCCCTGTAGCCTCAGCAATCTCTATTAAGGGCGAGTCTACTGCAAAGTCGGTGGCTTATTCATCACTCCGGAGACGATGTGGGCGTCTTGTGTGAGGAGCAGGCGATTCAGAGGCAGTCTATTTGGTTTGTTTGGTCGATCTGGTTTATCTCGTTTATTTCGTCTCTGAACCAGAAAAACCAAAGAAACCAAACAAACAAGATGAACCAACTGAACCAGATCCTCGCCACACGCCACGAAATGAATCCTGCCCCCTTTGCTTTTCCAATCCGATTCGTCCATTCAGCATGAACCCATTCTCACTGGACGAGTGAGCAGTATTGATCAGACGAGATCTGCCCAATTGAGCCACTATGTACCCAGGAGTTCATCCATGTCTAATGGGAGGTGTATTGTGAAACAGGTATCTCTGGCACTGAGTGTCATTCTTGTGGGTCTTGCCATCACCGTCGTGTCTTGTGATTCATAAGAAACCTACTGAGCTCGCGGCAAAGACTGACACGGCTGCGACTCCCCCCGTGTCTGACGAGGCTCTCATGTCTGCGGTCGGGTCGCCCGGTCAAGCAGACAATGACGAAGGGGTGAGCCAATATAAGCAGGGTCACATGGATGTCGCGACCAATCGTTTTCAGAAAGCGATTAAGTCCGATCCGAAGTCGGCGGAAGCCCAGTATAATTTGGGCCTCAGCTTCGACAAGATGGGAAAACACGACGAGGCGACCGCAGCCTTCAAGCAAGCCGTAGCACTGGCTCCTGCGAATCCGGCTATCAAGGATTCTCCGACTCTCAAAAACACCTCGGTGCGTAGAGCGGTTAAATAGCGCGTTGATGGAGAGAAGGACTCGGAAGCGCCAACTCGGCGATATCGAGTAGATTTATGAGAGATAGATATGAGACTTGCCTGCCTCGCTGTCCTCGCAAGGATCTTAACCGAAGAAGGAAAGCACATCATGGCCGAAAAGTCATGTGCAAACCCGCGCTGCACCTGTCAGGCAGAGCCGGGGAAGGAATTTTGTTCGTCCAATTGCCGAGAGGAGAGATCCAGCATTCCCTGCTCCTGTGCCCACAAGGGATGCGGAGCAAAGCCTCAATAGGGGAAAGAGAAAGTGGGGCAACTCAGCCTGTCCACTTTCTTCTTCTATGTGCCCGTCTCGTTTTCTCATCATTGTTTCTCTTCTGACACACACGCCGATCTAACTCCACGGATCCTCTTTTTTCTAACTGCGTAATTTTTCGATATCTGATAACCTACGCATGCTCGGTACGAGGGTTGCTCATAAACTCGTGGGTGCGCAACAACAACCGTGAAGGAGGGTCCCATGAACGTTGCCAAGTTGTTTTCTCCCAAACACGATTGCCCTGTGAAAGTGATCGACCCCAGACGGCATGCTCGAAGAGCAGTACGTTTTTCTACAACCGTTGCGGCTAAGAGCGGTCTTGCCGACGGAGTGGTGACGAATATCTCCGAGACGGGGTGTGACCTACGACTGGCTACCTCCTCCTTCCCCAAGCGATACCTCTCCCTAAAACTCTTTTCGCGCGATGCGCTCACCCTTACAATCTACCCGTATGACGGGACTCCCGCGTTGAAGATTAGCCTGGCGGTGATCCGTTGGGTCAAGAGGAAATGGGCTGGTGTCGAATTTGTGAAGCTGTCTCAGGAGGCCAGGGAGAAACTCCAGCAACTCTGCCAACGGCAGGTCGCCCTCGCCGTAGTCGGTTAGTCGCCGACAATGCGTGCCCTGTCCTGTCTGTCAAGATGACAGGCCGGAGCTTTGCAGAATCCGCTGCGAGTTCCAGTGGTGAGGATGACCCTTCCATCCGCGACTTGAGCAGTGAGTAGAGTAGGCAACCAGGCTCCTGCCTGCGCATCCGTTCCGCAGCTCAGCGAATAACTCCCCGAACTCTCGCTCACGCGCCGACATCACCGTCAGCACTTTCAATCCACCCGCCATAATTTCCTTCAGAAGCTGGAGACCTCACGAGCTATTCTGTTGGGGACAGTCGAGGCATTCTACGTTTTGAACCTAGCCTGGGCTATCCCATCGTCGGAGATCGACAGGGAATTGTCCAAATAAGCCTTTGGTGAGAAAGGAGGATGTGGAAGGATCCGGACCGCTCTGGTTGCAAAATGTTGGATTGCAAAGGCCAATATGCGATGTAGGTAGTACCCTCCAGACCTGTAGGGCCAACCAGCTAGGAGATTACCTGATCCGACCTAATCGGGAACTCGAAGCCGATTCACCGCCAAGCTGCAACTTGTTGGAATACATAGAATGTCTAACCATTTGTAGGAGCATGGGCAGAGAGAGTTTGAGTCGTAATCCCCTGGTATCTATCTTGCTGTTCATTAAAGAAAAGCCCGTAGTAGG
>CBDDRH010000115.1:0-2706 GCA_965233025.1 uncultured bacterium | reverse complement strand
CGCCGCTTCAATCGTCCGTGGATAGACACGATCGGATAGGGCTTGCATCACCTGTGAGGAGACAAAACGATTCAGATTCTTGACGGTAGGCAGGTGGGCGAACGCATCGCGTGTCGCGAATTCGATCGGACGCGCGACACGATCCAGCCATTGCTGAAACTGTTCGGAAGGGTTGGGCTCGGAAGAGCGCCGTATCACAAAGCGGATCGTATCATAGCCTTTCTCCCTCCTCAACGAGCATACGGGCAATGCGCGACGGGCGAGATGTCCAGAAGCATCATACTCAGGCATGAGCTAACGCGTGACGTTCGGGGTTCGAAAGTCCGAAAGCCTTGAACCATCATCATCTTGCCAGTCTCGCTCGTCTCGCCTCTCCCGCCAGTCTTGCTGATTTGCTGACAATCCTTTGTCGAGCCTGCCCGGAGTGATACATTAAATTTCACCCGAAGAGGGCCTGTATGTATCGTCGCAACATTTTTCACATCTTGTTTCCTGCCGCCTGCCTCATCGGGCTATTCGTCGTCTATCAGTCCTGGTTCAAACCGACTTATCTACCTACTCCACCACCGGATCAACCCCACGCCGTTGTAGAGGACTCACAGCCTGCGCCAAAACCGCATCACGATGGCCCAATGGAGATGGAGCTTAAACAAACTCGCCTGATTGATCCCAGTGTCATCCCGAAGACGACGCATCGCGAACTATTGGAGGCGATCCGCGACGAGATCGAAAAAGGAAACGTCAAAGCCGCGGAAACTAAACTGGCCGATCTTCCGGCAGGCATTACAAACGACAACACCATGCGCCCCTATGTATCCATCCTCTGGAACAATCTGGGCATTCAACAGGAACAGCTTGGCGGGACCGCGGTCTCGATCAAGGCCTTCAAGAAAGCAGCGTCACTCGATGCCAAGAATCCCGTCGTCTTACTGAACCTTGCCCATGCCTACTGGGAATTACGCGACCCGGATATGACGCAGGACTTTCTGGAACAGCTGGTTGCTCTGGCTCCAAACGAGCCCTTCCCCCATCTGGCGCTGGCCGATCTCTTTCAAGGGCAGGATCAACTCGGCGAAGCGGCTCGCCATCTCGATCAAGCCACCGCCCTCACAGGGAAAGACCCGGTGGTTCAATCCTATCTGCGAACCGTCACGGCCAAAATCCGCGGAACCGAAAAAAGCGAATCGCAACTTACCAGCCGAGGCAGCGCGCACTTTACCGCAAAATTCGATGGGGAAACCGATCAAGCGACCTGGGCCGTTGTATTGGAGATTCTTGAAGAGGCGTATCGAGAGATCGGCCAAAAATTTGGGCACTTTCCATCGAAGACCATCATCGTCGTCCTACACACCAAGTCCAAGTTTCAAAGCGCGACCGGCAGTCCAGCATGGGCCGATGGGCTCTTCGATCCCGTACTCGGGCGCATCCAGGTTCCTGCGCAAGAGGCCTTGGTAGACCATGCCTGGCTCACGCGCGTGCTACGACACGAATTCGTACACGCCCTCCTGCACGACCAGCTCGGCCCCGCAGGAAGCGCCATCCCGACTTGGCTCAATGAAGGCTTAGCCATGGAGTTGTCCGGGGACCGCTGGTCGGACCTCGATCAGATTATGAAGCAGGAGTTTACACTGATTCCTTTGTCCGCCTTGGAGGGGGGATGGGGAGGACTATCCAGCGATGCCGCAACCGTGGCCTACATGGAAGCGAACTCCGCCGTGCACTATCTGATCGACCGCTTCGGCATGCCTCGGGTGCGAGAACTTCTCACACACCTCAAAGCAAGGCAGACGGTCTCTGCCGCCATGCAATCGCAACTCTCGTTGTCGTACGAACAGTTCCAGTCCAGGTGGGTGGATCAGTTACAGAAGCACGAAAGGAAAAGCTGACGTGCAGTGGTCTTGCTGTCGGTAGGTCGAACCCTCTTACTTATATTCAAATCGCTTCCTGTTTCACTTCTTCGGAATCCGCGCCACGCCAGGCCGGTAGGATCTCGGCTGCATCATTGTGCCCGGCTAAGACGTCTGTCTCATCTACGGTCGGCTCAATCATGTCTTCCCACAATATATTCCGGCCCTGATCATCCGTCATTCGAATGCGAAATTCGATCTGCTGAGATGGTGCCGCCAACACCTCTGTCTGGCCAACGGCGGCTCTGCCGACTCGTTCTGGACGGGCAAGTCTGCCGGTCCCGGCTGAGAAATGGTCGGTCCACATAAGCTGTCCGGTTGTCGCATCGACGGCGCGAAGGGAAAACTGGGGTTGACCATCGATAGCGCTTCGGCTGTGGACCTGAGTCACCATTGCCTGTGGCGCAACAACAAGATGGGCTACGACTCGGTGGGTGGAACCGGGCTCTTGATCGCCGGCATTGAGATTCAGGAGGCCTTCCCACAGAAACCGGCCTGTGGCTGCGTCGTAGACACGGAGCGTAAACGCTGAAAGTCCATCGGTTCCAGGACCGACTCCGCCCGCAAAAATCCGCTCACGCGGTTGATCGTCCGCCGACGCTACGTCTTCTCTCACATTCAGCTCATAGGTTTCATCGGAGAGGATCGCGCCGTTCTCGGCATCGTAGGTTTTCACAGTAATCGTCGATGTTTCAGCATTCTCATACCCAACACCGGCTGCCACAACCGTCCGAGGACTCACAGGCGCGAGAGGCGACAGATCTGCAGTCCACGCTGTCAGCGGAAGGCCAGGACCGAT
>CBDDRH010000114.1:0-39944 GCA_965233025.1 uncultured bacterium | reverse complement strand
GCGGCATTGGAGATTATGGTCTGCACGACCGCCATCGCGAATCTGATTCGGGAAAGCAAGACGGCGCAAATGTCGTCGATGATCCAGACGGGCAAGAAAGCGGGCATGCAAAGTTTGGATGAAGCCATCCTGGAGCTGCTGCACAAATAATGAATCAGTCCTGAAGAGGCATACGACAAGTGTACAGACAAGCCGAGATTCGTTCCATTTCTGAAAAGTCCGCCGGATGAGCTGGCCTGACACCGCATGGGTCGAGCACTGCATTCTGACTCTAGTGTCATAGGGTGGAATAACTCCCGGACAACGAGTCTCGACCAGACACACCTGGTTCTCTCAAGAGGGATGCTATGAACCAACGCAAGCATGTGCGCTTTCATGTCGAGCTGCACTGTTCCTTTGTGGGCGACCAATTCGCCGGCGAGGGAACTGTGCTCGATCTCTCCATGGAAGGATGTCGCGTGCGCAGTGACACGCCGACGCTCAAAGGTGTGTACATGGAAGTGTTCATCACCCTCCTCGGCCAAATTCCACCATTGCCTATAGAACTTGCCGTGGTTCGGTGGTCGCCAGGGTCGGTATTCGGCCTTGAATTCATCCGCATCGCCGATAGACACCAAGCACGACTCCGCCGCTATGTGCAGGACCTGGAACAGGCACTGATGGCGACGGTTCCTCCCGCATCAGCGGGAGACAATGACGAGCCAAGGATGTCCGAGAGCTGACGACGACATGAGGCAGTACGATTTGATTCCACAGGGGATGACGAAAAAAAATGGTGTCCGACCGCGTTGAACTAATAAACCTCGCTATTGGATTGTGAGGAAAGTATGGCCAAGGTTCTCGTAATCGATGATGAGCAGGGTATCCGACATCTCCTCGACACATTACTCAGTCGAAAAGGATATGATATTGTCCTCGCTGACAATGGGCGGAAGGGCCTGGAGCTCTTTCGCCGAGAACGCCCCGATGTCGTGGTACTGGATCTCAAGATGCCGGAAATGGATGGGGTCGCGGTCTTGCAACAGATCCGCCGTCTCACTCCCGATCAGCCGGTCATCATTTTGACGGGAGCCGCCACTCCTGAGAGGGAGCAGCAGGTCCGTGCTCTGGGGGTGACCGAGTTCGTCGAGAAAGAATTCTCACTGCATCGTTTGGGAGACGCGCTCAAGCGGCTGCTCAAGACTCCTACCCCAGCGACTCGCGGCTCCGCTGTGAGTGAGATCCCTGCGTCTCGAAGGCCATGAGCGGACGACGGAGGAGATGTGATGAGGAAGGCTGAAGCGGAGGCCTGACGCGTAAGCAACTATCACTGCACTGACTGCGGTGAATTTGCCGCCAAGAAGCTCCAGCTGCCTGCCTCGCGTCGCACCTCGGATCGTCTGACTATCTGAAACATTACTGCCCCTACCTCTTTTGAACTAACCCCTCCGCGTCTTCCCGTCACCTGTCCCGGTGGTAGCCTTTCAACAGCAACAGCGGTCTGCGAATGACCCTGACGCACCGCACGGTGTAGGGAGGCCAAACATGAAGACCATTGTAGTATGGACCATTCAGGTTGTCTGCCTAATGGGTCTCGTGGGATTGTCAGGCTGCGGGAGCACGACACCACCTCCGATAGCGGCCACTCGAGTTAGCACCAGTCAGGACCAGGCCACGATTCACGTCTTGCACAAGCGACTCCACGAGCGGGAGCGGACCATTGCGATCCAGAACTACCAGATTGAGGTCATGTCGAGTCAATTGGAGGCCCTGAAGCGAATCGACCAGGACACGAGGGCGCAGCGGCGGCCTGTGGGCAACTGGATGAACGTGGCACCGTAGTGTGTTGAGGCAGGACGACACCGTATTATTTTTTCACGAAGTACGCAGGCGACAGTGCAAGGAGGCCACATCATGAAATGCAAACGATGCCAAGGCTTGATGGCGGAAGACCAGTTTTTTGACTTTGAGGGGACTCAAGGCTTCATGTGGATGAAGGGCTGGCGGTGCCTGAACTGTGGGTATGCGGTTGACCCCCTGGTAGAGGCCAACCGCCACTTGCACGAAGCCCCCGTGGGTGCATGATGATGAGCACCCTATTACAGGAAGTAATACGGCCTGAAGCAACCAACGGGGGCCTTCGTACGATGGCGACCATTCTGATCATCGATGATGAGGAAGGCATCCGTGCGCTCCTTCGTACCGTGCTTGAAGCGGCAGGGTATGAGGTCACGGAGGCTGCCAACGGCCGCATCGGGCTTGCGCTGTATCGCCACAGGCAGATGGATTTGGTTATCACAGACATTGTCATGCCCGAGCTGAATGGGCTAGACATGCTCCTGGAACTCACCCATGAATTCCTCCATGCCAAGGTAATCGCGATGTCAGGCATCGGCGGAGAAGACAATGTCTTGGATGTGGCGAAACTCTTCGGAGCACGGAGGACCTTTCACAAGCCCTTTAGCATGCCGCAGTTGCTGGACGCGGTCCAATACGAATTGGAACATTAGCGCCACCCTCTGTAGCTGTGCATGACCTCTTCCCCTCACTCGCATGCCTCGCCGACCACGCCTCTCTTCGGTACTCACAGGAATCATTACTCTCCTCGATCTGATTGCCTGAACGACAGCAGCGCCGCACCATCAGATCACCGGACCATTGGAGATCTGATTCTACCCACACGGTACGGATCTGACTCGGCAGTTCGCCGAGGAGGGCTGGGGCCGGTGCTACCGCAAATATGTGCCGGAAGATATAGTGCTGGAAGGGTTAGAGAGCGAAGCACGAGCGGGGCGGACAGGCTTATGGGCTGATCCCCACCCGGTGCCGCCGTAAGAGTGGCGGCACCGGAAGTAACAAGCCATTGAGCGTTGAGAAGGTCCCTGTCTTGTTACGCCTCCATCGCTATGAGATGGCCAGGTGAGCGATCGGACTTCTCTTTTGAACCCTCACCACGCCACGCTACGTGCTCAATAGATGCTCTTGCTCACTTCATTCGAGAAGCCACTCTCATTCCCACTCGTGTCATAGCCCGTCACGGCAAAATAGTAGGTGCTCCCGACTCCAAGATTAGGGACCGTATAGGAGGTCACGTTTCCGACAGTGATGGGAGAATTATAGACTCCTGAGGCGGTGCCCATATAGACATTGTAGCCGCTCAGATCAGTCGAAGTGTTGGGTTGCCAGGTGAGCGCCGCTGTTGTGCTGCCACTGCTCGATGTGCTCATCGACGTCGAACTGGTGGTGGATCCGGATGTCACCGTCAACGTCACGGGAACCGAGATGCTCCCTCCTTTGGTGGCGGTGACCGTGACGGTCGCCGTGTAGGTGCCCGCAGCCAATCCAACAGGATTGACACGCACCGAGATTTGCGCTGAGCTTGTGATGCTTCCAGTCGTTGGGGACACGCTTAACCACGTGGCGTTGTCGCTGCTACTCCAGCTCACCGTGTGATTATTCTTTTTGAGCACGTTCAGGATTTGGCTGGACGGACTGGTGCCACCCTGCACGGCCTGGAAGCTCAGCGTAGTCGGAGTGGCTTGCAGCGCCCATGCGGCAGGCAATGCGGACAAGCTGACGGCGAGAAGCACTCCGGTGCACAAGACCCCACTACCAAGTCTCCAAGCTTGGAAGTGGAAATATCGCGTCAGCTCATTCATGTGTTCCTTCGATTTCCGACACAAGCCACTGTTTCCCCTCCGAACTCCAAGAGTTCGATGCTGGTGTGTCTCAGAATAGCTCCCGTGGAGTCATCGGTCGGAGGAGCAAACTGCATGCCATACAAGCTGGACCCGCAAACCGGTTAAATTTGCGAGTTTTTGATTCGGCTGCCACGACGAATTGCGCGGTGAACGAGCCGAAACGCGTGTTGAGGCGTAGGCTGGGCACTTCAGGAATGGCTGGAATTGTTCAGGCTGTTCATCACCTGGCAGTGGGCCAAACCGTGCGGGACCCGGACCCCCTACTGATTGCTCTTGGCGACGAGGTAACACCCTCACGTGCCCATTTTGCAAATCGTGCCGTTCCACACCGACCTCATGCAACCATTCGCTCTTCCGGCTGAATTCTTCGCGTGTCTTTTTTCTGGGAGATCAGTCTACACAGTCACTCTGGTGAGTCGCGAAGAGGGCGAAGAGAGGCACCGCGACTTGGGGGTCGGTGCTGAAACTCTCCACACCGACATCCTGCAGGTTGCCGAAGGTCATGAGGGCATTCGGCGTGAGCTGCAGGAAATGCGGAAACTGACGGACAAGAGCGCCAGCCATGGACTGACCCCCTAGATTGAGACACAGGGAATTGGCACACTTGGCACCAGGAGGGGGTGGCAGGTGGCGAAGAAACGTGTGGGAAAGTTTCCAAAGGCCTTTCGGCAGATGGCGGTGGACCGGCTGACGCAGAGAGACAACATCCTCGCACTCGCGAAGGAGCTCGGCATCAGTCGGCGGCTGCTGTATACGTGGCGCGAGAAGCTTGTATTGTAGGAGGGAGGCGAAGAAGGCGCAAGGGTTCAGGGGTTGTTCCTTGTTACATCGCAGGGACGGGGGCAGGAAGCAGGCGCTTTAAGGACTCCCCCAAGCAGTGCAGCGAAAATTCTTTTTCGACGAACTCCCTCACCCTCAGCGCACGGACTTGTCGCTCTGCTTCAGGATTTCAGCCCCCGTCAACACGATCACCGGCTGTTTGAGATCAATACTGCGGATCTGTTTGAGGACCGTCACGCCATCCATCTCCGGCATTTTCAAATCCAGCACGACGACATCAGGATGTTCTCGGTGAAAGAGTTCTAACCCCTTCCGGCCACTATCAGCCAGCACCACCTCATAACCCTTTAGGCAATCCCCCTCCTGCAGTATTGATGAGCATTCCTACAATCGTCAATGTCCTTGACTTACCGGACGCCTGTGGTAGCTTTTGAGAAGAAGTGACGTCGTTGAGATAGGATCGTCCGCGCCTTCGCATTTGAGAGACACCATGAGTGACGGCTCTGCAATGAACCGAACCCAGCTCCAGTATGACGCCCAGACTCTGCTGAGTGCTCAACCAGTCGTGGTAACAGTGATCGACCCCCAGGCTCATGCGGTTCAATTTCAGAATGCGACAAGCCTGAACAAGTTCGGGAACATCGCCGGCCAGCCCTGTCACGAAAAACTGTTCGGATTTCAGACTCCCTGCGCCTTCTGCCGGATGCCCGAAGCCCTGACATCACCTTCCGTCGTTTCCCAGGAAGTGGTGGTGCCTGGAGATCAACATTGCCTGATGCATTGGTCAAAAGTCTCGACGGAGGACGGGCGTACGCAGGTCATCGAAACGATTGTCGACATCACCGAACACAAGCAGACCGAGCACGCGCTCCGCCAGTCGCAAAAGATGGAAGCGGTGGGACGATTGGCGGGAGGGATTGCCCACGACTTCAATAATCTTTTGATGGTAGTCATTGGATTCTCGCAGCGCCTCCTCGAGCAATTCGCGACTCATCCAGCCCGTGAGGAACTCGAAATGGTCAACCAGGCCGGACTCCGGGCAGCCGCCCTGACGAAGAAGCTGCTGACCTTCAGCCGGCAGCAGGTATTCGAACCGAAGGAATGGCCGGTGAATCAGACCATCCGCGAGATGGAAGATATCCTGCAACGGATGATCGGCGAGCATATTCAGATGGTGGTTGTCCTCCATCCCCACACCGGCCATGCGCTCGTCGATCCCGTGCAACTCGAACAAGTCATGATGAACCTCGTCGTAAACGCCCGCGATGCCATGCCCGATGGCGGCCTGCTCAACATCGAGACCGATAATGTGGACTTGGATGAGCCCTTCGCTCAATCGCACCCCGGATCGACGTCGGGGCCCTATGTCAAAATCATGGTGCATGATACGGGCTGCGGGATGAACACGGAGACGATGGCGCACATCTTCGAACCCTTCTTCACCACCAAAGGCCCTGAGAAGGGAACCGGTCTTGGACTGGCGACGGTCTATGGAATCGTCAAACAAAGCCGGGGCTACGTTGAGGTGACGAGCGAATTAGGGCGAGGGGCACGCTTTACGGTCTATCTCCCTCGTGTAGGACACCCGACAGCCGCAGCAGCTGCCACACCGCAGGAGACGATGCCATCCATGGTGACACAGGATACGATCTTGGTGGTCGAGGACGATGCGAATATCCGGAAATTGATTACGATTATTCTTCAAGATCAGGGCTACCACGTGCTCGCGGCCGGCGACGGAGTTGAGGCGCTACGGGAATTGCAGATGCTGAGAGGGCCATGCCATCTCGTGATTACCGATGTCATCATGCCCAGAATGAAGAGTGCCGTGTTTGTGGAAGGAGTACGAGCCATGCGGCCAGACGCGCTCGTGCTCTATATGTCCGGCTATGCAGGAGACACGCTTCAAGCCAACGGAGTAAGTGAAGACAAGCCGTTCCTTCAGAAGCCCTTCATGCCCACCACACTCATTGAGAAGGTCCGAGAACTCCTGCAGATCTCACACCGCTGATTGCTGATATTGATGCTGGTTGCTTGCGCTCACGGTGCCAGCCCACTTGTCGAGTTGGCCACGCTCGTGACATCGTCCAAAAGGGATACTTCGTTAGTGTCCTTCGCAGTTATGCGGAAGCAGTTGAGGGTTTAGACAATTCGTAAAGATATCAGGTCTCTGTACGGTATGTGAGCCTGGGGGAGGCCCAAACACTTTTCATTCCTTTGCCCGAAAATAAAGGCCCGCTGATTAAGAGTGGCAGAAGGCCAATTATTCGAACAGCTCGATGTTGTGAAGGTTTCCCCGTTTATCTTTGTAAATCATGAGCTTGCTGGCTGTCTACTGATTCCATTGCTTCTACCCAATTCGGTCGTTTATGAAGATTTTTAGCACAAATTTGCACAAGAGGCGATTTTGAGCGGTCGTGAGAGAGCAAGAACTCTCGCAAGTGATTGATTGTAATTGGTGAGCCGGCTGGGACTCGAACCCAGGGCCCTCGCCTTAAAAGGGCGATGCTCTACCGACTGAGCTACCGGCTCACCGAGCGGAGAGCGCGGATCTTACCACCGACGCTCGACCTGTGCCTAGTAGGATGCTGAAAAAGTCTGCCGCTCTCGTTTACGAGATCCGCGAAGCGTATCTCGTTATTCGCACGAGATTTGCGGGAACAGCGGGACGGGTCGGACATGTCATCTTTGCGAGTCCCGCCTGTCGCGCACGCCTTGCTTGTCTCGCTCGCGCATCAGGAATGACGGGAGCGGATCTTGAGTGGGTTGCGAAGGATAATGGTTTCACTGCGCTTAGAACCGGTAGAGATCATATCGATGGGGCACTCGGAGAGATCCTCAAGACACTGAAGATAGCGCTTGGCCTCCACAGGAAGCTGTTTATACCTGGTCGCACCGGTGGTAGAGCCGGACCATCCCTTGAACGTCTTGTACACCGGCTCACAGTCGGTCAGCGCTTGGAGATCGGCCGGCATGTCCCGATAGAGCTTCCCCTGGTACCGGTAGCCGGTGCAGACGTTAAGTGTCTTACAGCCGTCGAGCACGTCTAGCTTCGTAACGGCCAGTGATGTAAGTCCGTTCACTTTGGTGGCGTAGCGCACAATAACGCCGTCGAACCAGCCGCAACGGCGTGCGCGTCCTGTCGTCGATCCGAACTCTTTCCCTCGCGCTTGGAGCCCGTCTCCCACCGCATCGGTCAATTCCGTGGGGAACGGCCCGCTGCCGACACGCGTGGTGTAGGCTTTGGCAACCCCGAGCACCGCGTCGATCTTCGTCGGTCCCACGCCCGTTCCCGTTGAAGCGCCGCCGGCTGTTGAACTGGAAGAGGTGACGTAGGGATAGGTGCCGAAATCCACATCCAAATGTGTCCCTTGCGCCCCTTCGAACAACACGGTCTTTCGTTTCTCGATCATCTTATTGACAAGCGTAGCGGTATCGACGATATGACTCTTCAGCCGATCGGCATAACCCATATACTGCCGGAACACCTTGTCGACATCGAAACGTTCCAGCTTATATAGTTGCTCAAGAAACCAATTGATCTCGACCACGTTCTCTTCAAGTTTGGTTCGAAACGCCTTCGGATTGAGCAGATCTCCCATTCGAATACCGACCCGCGACATCTTATCGGCATAGGACGGGCCAATCCCTCGCCCCGTCGTTCCAATCCGACGAGACCCTTTAGACTGTTCAGCCGCTTTGTCGATAGCCTTGTGATACGGCAGGATGAGATGGGCGCGCTGACTCACGACAAAATTCTTTCCAATCTTCACGCCTTGAATCTGGAGATGGTCCAGCTCCTCGATCAACGAGCCTGGGTCCACGACAACCCCGTTCCCGATCACACAGAGCGTTCCGCGATAGAGGATACCTGAGGGGATGAGGTGAAACACGAAGGTGCCCCGCTCATTAATGACGGTGTGCCCCGCGTTGGACCCTCCCTGGTAGCGAACCACCGCATCGACATCGCGGGCCAAGATATCCACGATCTTGCCCTTGCCTTCGTCGCCCCACTGCGCCCCGACCACAACGAGATTTCCCATCGCCTGACATGCTCCCAAAAAAATGGCTCTGGCCAGACTGAGAGCCAGAGCTGAGGGGCCATGGTAGGATCGACTCTGTGGTTTGTCAAGAACCGTGACGGTCAAACCGCTCTACGTTCTTCATCTTCTCTCTTCTCATCATCATGGGCTGACCCAAACCGTCTTTTTATTGTGTGCATCGACAAGGGAAGACTTCGGCTGCGCGTTCCGTGGGCACAAGAGACCGTTCGCCTTAGCTAGCCCACTTTTCTTGACTGTCGCGAGAGGGCCATGTTAGCATGACCGCGGTTTCACAAGGATTTTCGCGTATTTCCAGATCAAACGATGTGGGGCTGTAGCGCAGTTGGGAGCGCGCGTGAATGGCATTCACGAGGTCGCCGGTTCAATCCCGGCCAGCTCCACCAAACCTCAACCCTAGGCAGGAGGCGAGCGGCAAGGGGCTAGAAGTAAGAGCAATTTTCGGATTTGGCTCCTGGTCTCACGCCGAACTGATCTCTTTCATTCCTCTCCTATAGCCTTGTGCCATTGCCCCCTGGCCTATCCGAACAGACATGCTTCAAATTGAGTCGGTCTATAAACAATATTCGACGAGGGTTCTGCTTAAGGAAGTGACGGCTCACCTTCGCCCCGGCTCGCGAGTTGGCCTGGTGGGACCCAACGGCGCAGGCAAGACCACGCTCTTCCGGATGATTCTCGAAGAGGAATCGCCGGACAAGGGAACCATCCGCAAGCGTCCCCGTCTCCGCATCGGTTACCTCCCGCAGGAACTCGAAACCATCACGGGCAAGACCGTGTTGGACGCCACCCATCGCGATCTGTACCCCGAACATGAAGCCGAGCGCATTCTCATGGGGTTGGGATTTTCGGAGATCGACTTCAGCCGCCAGATCGAAAAGTTGTCCGGCGGCTATCGGATGCGTGTCGCCTTGGCGCATTTGCTACTGACGAACCCCGATGTGCTGCTGCTCGATGAGCCGACCAACCACTTGGATAAACCGACGCAGCGCTGGTTCGAGCAATTCCTCTTGAACTCGGAGATGACACTGTTGATCATCAGCCACGACACGGCGTTTCTCGATCGTGTCGTCACCCATATCTGGGATCTCCGGCACCATAAGATCGAAGAATATCGAGGCAACTATACCTCGTTCATCAAGATCCGTGCTGAACGGGATGCTCAGCGTCAGGCTGCCGCAGGGCGCCAGGCGAAAGAGATCGCGCGGGTCCAAACATTTGTGGATCGATTCCGTTACCAAGCGAACAAGGCCAGCCAGGTTCAATCGCGCATCAAGCAGCTTGAGAAGGTCAAGATGATCGAGATTAAGCGCGATCCCAAGCGGGTGAAGTTCAAATTTCCTCTCCCGGCACCGAGCGGCCGGCAAGTCCTGGAGCTCGCTGGCGCAGCAAAACGCTATGGGGAAAAAGTGGTGTACGAGCGAGTCGATTGTTCGATCGAACGGGGCCAGCGAGTGGCGCTGGTGGGAGAAAACGGCGCAGGGAAAAGTACGCTGCTCAAAATGCTGGCTGGAGTGTTGGAGCATGATACAGGCAAACGAACGGTCGGCCACGGTGTCACGTTGCACTACTTCGCCCAACACCAGGCAGAAACCTTGAACCCCGAACATACCATTCTCGACTCTCTAGCCGAGGTCTCCAATCAGGCTGAAACGAACTTTCTCCGCGGAATTGCCGGCGCCTTTCTGTTCACCGGTGACGATCAAAAGAAACCGATTAAGGCCCTGAGCGGAGGGGAACGCAATCGCGTTGCCCTCGCACGGATGCTGGTTGAGCCGGCCAATACTCTGTTGCTCGACGAGCCGACGAACCATCTCGACCCGGCCTCGGTCGATATGCTCACCGATGCGTTATCAGACTTCCCCGGCACGATCATCTTTATTTCTCACGACCCGACGTTTTTGACCAGAGTCTGCACGCGCGTCATTGAAATCGAAGAGGGCAAAGCCCGAAGCTTCTCCGGCGACTACGAATACTATTTGTGGAAGAAAGCACAGGAGGTCGAGTCCATCAAGGAATCGAGTGAGGAACTGAAGGGAACGGATCGCGGGACCGCTGCCGCACCGACCAGGGCGATGACCTCGCAAGTTCAGGCCAAGTCCTCAGCGGGAGATCGCCGCGATTTGAACAAGACCCAAGCCCGTTTGGAGAAGCAGGTTGCGCGGGCTGAGACCGAGATCGCCGAATACGAAACCAAAATTAAAGCACGGGATCTCGAACTGGCCGACCCGGCACTCTATAAAGATGAATCCACGAAGTGGAGCGCGCTGCACCTGGAGCATGACGGGTGGAAGAAAGACCTTGCCCGGCTCACCGCCCGCTGGGAAACGCTCTCAGCTGAACTGGAAGACGTCAAACAAAAACTCACCGCATTCGCTTAGAAGATAGCGCAGGGACCTTGGGGTAAGAGATCAACAGCAGGATGCTCAAAAAGACTGTCAGCAAGGCCGCAGCCGATGAAAGCACCGGAGGCGTACCCTCTGGGGTACGTTGAGGATGCTTTCGAGGTGAGAACGACGCTGGCGGGCTTTTTCAGCGTCCTGCTAGGCGGAGGATTTGACCGTTTCTTCAAGGTAATAATACAGCCAACGGTTCTTCTCTTTCGTGACCAGCTCCTCCCAAATCACGCCGATCAAAAATCCCTTCTCCCATGGTTTCACCCACGCGACTTTCCCATCGAGCTTTTCCATCTGTTCCGCCCGATCCGAATCGAGAAAGGCCAGCGACACGGTCACCGTCTGAGCCAATGCCAACTTCTCTTTCGTGTGCAACCCTGCGCCGACTCTATTGACGTTATCCAACACGGCCGTAATCGCCTTGGCTCCGCTCTTCGGTGAAATCAATGCCGACCCGACCAAGGTCGCCCGCACAAACTTGCGCCGTTCGTTCGTGGAAGCGATCGATACAGGCAATTTCGAATTCTGCCGTTTCATAAGCCTAAGTATAACCGATTAGAAATCTTTGTCCATAACCTACGGGGCTCCGGTTAGATGTTTTTAGGCCGGTAGTACCGGCGCCCTTTGAGCGATTCCGGGAGGTGCTCCTGCATCTTGGCCTGGGGATCGTCATGGACATAGCGATATCCCTTCCCATATCCAAGGCCCTTCATCATCGAAGTCACGGCATTCCGTAAATGAAGCGGAACCCCCAGATTTCCATGGGATTTTGCGTCTTCCATCGCCTCAAGAAGTCCGATATAGGAGGCATTATCCTTATGCCTGGTTGCGAGATAGGTCGTCCCCTGGGCCAAATTGATCTGCGCCTCGGGAAGCCCCACAAACTGTACAGCCTGAGCGACCGCAGCTGCGACCACCAGCCCCATCGGATCGGCATTCCCCACGTCCTCTGAGGCAAAAATGACCAGGCGCCGGGCAATAAATTTCGGGTCCTCCCCCCCTTCCAACATACGGGCGAGCCAATACAGAGCGCCGTCCGGATCGGAATCTCGCAGACTTTTAATGTAGGCGGAAATGACGTTGTAATGCTCTTCGCCGGATTTGTCGTACCGGATTGATTGCTTCATCAGCCCGGTTTCCAGCGCCGCGCTATCGATCAAGCGCGTGCCGTCAGACCCTATCGGTTGCTGTTTAACCACAAAATCCAATGCCGTCAGGAGTGCCCTGGCATCCCCGTTGCCATACGCAATCAGCCGCTGTCTGGCATCAGGTGACAGACGGGCATTCCACTTTCCCAACCCGATTGCAGAATCCGCGAGTGCCCGGTCCAGAATATGCCCCAGGGCCTCATCCGAAAGAGACTTGAGCACAACGAGCAAGGAACGAGACAGCAGCGGTGAGATCACTTCAAACGAAGGATTCTCCGTCGTTGCACCGACCAAGATGACCGTTCCCCGCTCGACATGAGGTAGAAAGGCGTCCTGCTGTGCCTTATTGAAGCGATGAATTTCATCGACGAAGAGAATGGTCCGCTGGCCGTTGATTGCCTGGCGTTGTTCCGCTGTCTTGATGATGGCCCGCAGCTCCGGAATGCCACCTGTGACCGCCGAGAAGGGTACGAACTGTGCTTTGGTATGGCATGCAATGAGATGTGCCAGCGTCGTCTTGCCCGAACCTGGCGGCCCCCAGAAAATAACCGAGGAGAGTTGATCTGCTTCGATCGCACGCCGCAACGGCCGATCAGGCGCAGTGATGTCCTCTTGTCCGACGAAGTCCGCAAACGCTCGCGGCCGCAGACGTTCGGCTAACGGAGCCACAACGGAATTCTCTGCCTCAGGAACACCAAACAAATCGGGAGCCTGATCGTGTGATGTCGTCATCAAAATCCTCAACAATGGCGTGAATTGTATACGCCGGGCTTTATGATCGCAAACAGACCCTTGACCCTCATCAAGGGCCAATGTTACGAACAGCGGCGAGAGAGGAACGCGTGCACACTCAAGTCAACAACATCACAATCGGCTACAGCGACCAAGGAACCGGCCTCCCCATCGTTTTTCTCCATGCCTTTCCCTTGAACCGGACCATGTGGGCAACGCAAGAGAAGGTACTCTCTTCACAGTTCCGGATTATCACGATTGACCTGCGAGGGCATGGCGAATCGGACGCGCCGCTGTGGCGCTATACGCTGGACCAATCCGCCGACGATGTGCGCGCACTACTGGATCATCTCGAAATCCAGCAGGCCCTGTTCGTGGGGCTCTCGATGGGCGGCTATATCCTCTTTGCCTTCTATCGGAAGTATGCTTCGCGCGTAAAAGGATTGATTCTGGCAGACACGAGGGCGCAGGCAGACACGGTAGAAGGAAAAGAAGGACGGTTTCAGCTGGCGCAGCTAGCCTACAAGAAAGGACCAGCTGCCATTGCCGACGTCATGATCCCAAAGCTCCTCAGCCCCGCGACCATCCAGACAAGGCCGGATCTCGTCCAGCAAGTGAGAGCCATGATTGAAGGAAATCAGATCAGCGGGATTGCGGGAGATCTCATGGCGATGGCAGACCGGCCAGACTCAGTCCCGCTCTTAAGCCAGATCACCAACCCTATCCAGATCATCGTCGGCGAACTGGACCAAGCCACCCCTCTCTCCGATGCCAAGCTCATGGCTGAGCAAATCCCCAACGCCCATCTAACCATCATTCCAAATGCCGCACACCTGTCGAACCTAGAACAACCAGAAGCCTTCAACCAGATCGTCGGCTCTTTTGCCTCTGACCTTGAAAAGTGATCATGTCTGAGGTGAAGAAAAAATAGAAGAGGTTACGGCAGGACGTTCAAAAAGTTCATCCAGCAAGGCCGAAGCGAGTGAAGGTCCGAGGCCTGGTTTCCCGAAAATTGAAGACCGGAATGGCTGGAATGATGCGGCAGCGGCAGGGTGTTCAAAACGGCTACCCAGCGCGGCCGCAGCGAGCGCAGAGACGAGGCGTACGCTTCGGTACGTTGAGCCTCTACGCGAAGCGAGAACAAAGCTGGCAGCCGTTTTCAACCCCCTGCCTAATCGGAGTCGGCGACGCTGCCTCGGCGTATAAGCTTCAGAAATTCCTGCCTGGTTTGCGGCTGACTGCGGAAGGCGCCTAGCATGGAGCTGCTGACGGCGATCGTATTCTGCTTTTCGACACCCCGCATCATCATACAGAGATGTCGCGCTTCGACGACCACGCCCACTCCACGCGCGTTGAGCTTCGACTTCAGGGTTTCAGCGATCTGGACGGTCAGCCGCTCTTGGACTTGGAGCCGTCGCGCAAAGGTATCCACGATACGCGGAATCTTGCTGAGCCCCACCACTTTCTTATTCGGCAAATAGCCCACATGAACTCTGCCGTAGAACGGCAACAAGTGATGCTCGCACATACTGAAAAAGTCGATATCCTTCACAATCACCATCTCGTCGTACTCGATCGGGAAAAGCGCACCGTTCAGGAGCTCGTCGATATTGCGGTGATAGCCCTGGGTCATGAAGACGAGGGCCTTGGCTACTCGCTCGGGAGTCTTGAGGAGCCCGTTCCGTCCTGGCTTTTCGCCGAGGGCGAGCAACATCTCTGTGACCAGGGATTGCAGCACATCCATATCTGCCGGTCCGCGATTCCCTTTGGCGTCTTCGACCTGCCGCTGACTTCGCCGTCTGACTACCTGCTTAGCCATGCCGTCCCTCTCTCAGCACCGGGGCCTGACTCATTGCCCCTGCATACTCGAAGTAGTTGTCGCGTGTTTCAATGAGTCCGACCTTTTCTAGTTGTCCGGTGGGGAGACACTTCACTAGCAGATCCCAGATCAACAGCACCAGATTTTCTCCCGTCGTGGTGCGCTCGGAAAATTCAGGATCTTGATTGAGATCGTGATGATCAAATCGCGTGACGACTTGTTGTCTCACCGTCTGATCCAGCCGATCGAGATCGACGCCTCCACCAGCCGCAGTCGACGCCGTACTCTTCACGGTCACCAACACGACATAGTTATGGCCGTGTCCATTGGGATTATTGCATTTCCCAAATGCAGCCAGGTTTGCTTCGGGTGACAGGTGATCCGTGTGCAACCGGTGCGCCGCGCAGAACCGATATCGCCTCGTAATGCTCGCGTGTGCCATCGTACATTCAACTCACAATCGGCGCACAAACAGAAAAGCCAGGATCGGCCGCCGTACTCGGACCATCCTGGCTTCTCCTCTCGCTCATTCACTGACCAGCCCGCGCGACTTCAGCCCACATTCCTTAGGCGCTGAAAGAGCTGCCGCAACCACACGTGGTCTTCGCTTGCGGATTCTTAATCGAGAACCCGGACCCCTGGAGACTGTCCACGTAATCGACTTCCGCTCCCTGAAGGAGCGGTGCGCTCTGCGAATCCATGATCACCTTGACCACACCCTTTTCCACCACGGTGTCGTCCTCGCCCATCTTCGACTCGAAGGCCATCCCGTATTGATAGCCGTGGCACCCGCCGCCCTTGACATAGACCCGCAGGCCGACGATGTCCTTCTCTTCCACCATTAATTCCTTGATCTTCTGTTCCGCAATCGCCGTAATTGTCAACATTGTGATCCTCCTCGTGTGACCAGGCTGTCCTTCGAAGACCTGCCCGTAGTGATTTAGTGTAACATCTCTTTACCGGATTTCAATACCCTGCGACTCCGATTGCGGCATTGTGGGCGCAACCCACTTGCTCGCAGGCACCCGAATAACTACGTCGCCGAGCACTTTGGCCTGGCATCCAAGGCGATGCCACGGCTCACTCAGGGCTTCCCGATCAAGGAGATCTTGCTCATCGAAGTCGATCTCCGACAGGTTCTCGGCGCCGATCTGCACTTCGACCCGACAGGTGGTGCAGGAGGCATTCCCGCCACAGTCATGGTTCAACGCAAACCCGATCATCTTCGATGCTTCCAACAACGACGTATTGACCTCAACCTCTCCGCTCCTACTCTCAGGATAGAGAAACGTGACGCGCGGCATCGTAAATCCCCCTCAATGTACCAGAGCGCCGGCCGCCACCGGCTGATAGGGACAGCGCTGCAATCTGATATGTTCCTCAAACTCATGACGGAACAATTTCATGCTGCTCTGAACCAACACGGCAGCCCCGGTTACCAGCGTGCAATAGCCCGTCCCCTTCACAAATCCACAGAGCTGAAGGAGACTCTCCATATCCTTCTCTGTCCCCTCTCCCTGCTCGATCTTGGTCATCAGCGCAGCGAGATTGATCGTCCCCATTCGACAAGGTGGGCACTGCCCGCAACTCTCGACCTTAAAGAAGTTTGAGAACTTGAGCGTCAGCGCCACCATACACGTCGCATCATCGACCACGATCACACCGGCCGACCCCAGCCCCGTGCCGGCTTTCTTCAACGAATCGAAATCCATCGTCAGGCCGAGCTGATCGGCCGTGACCATCGAAAACGCCGGACCTCCAGGGAACACCGCCTTGATCTTGCGCCCGCCTGGCACCCCCCCGCCACACTTGTCCACGAGGTCCCGGATTGTCGTACCCATCGGCATCTCGTACACGCCGGGCCGATTCACAGCGCCGCTCAGAGAGAACATCATCGTGCCTGGGCACTTTTCCGTACCGACCTGCGTAAACCAGGCCACGCCTTTCAGGAGAATCCGCGGAATGTTGCATAAAGTTTCGACATTGTTGACCAACGTCGGCTTCCCATAGAGGCCGAAGTCCGTCGGGTAGAAAGGCGGCTTCTGTCTCGGCATTGCCGGACGCCCTTGCATAGATTCGAGCATTGCCGTTTCTTCACCGGCTACGTAACTCCCGTGGCCTTCAAAGACTTGTAGATCGAGATCCACACCACTTCCCATGATATTACTGCCCAAAAACCCTTGCGCCTTCGCCTGCACCAACGCTTTCTTCAGATTCTCCCGTTCTTCGTGGTACTCATGATTCACGTAGATAAACGCCGCCTTGGCTTGCACCGTGTACGCCGCGATGAGACAGCCTTCGATGAGCTGGTGTGGCGCATGTTTAAGCAAGTACCGGTCTTTAAACGTCCCCGGCTCGTGTTCGCCCGCATTGCAAACGAAATAGTGTTCCTTCACCCGATGATTCAGGACCTTCTCCCACTTGATACCGGTGGGAAAACCTGCGCCGCCGCGCCCACGGAGCCCGGCTTTCTTCAGTTCATTGACGATATCGTTCGCGCTCAGCTCTTTGATGCACTTCTTCCAAGCTTCGTAGCCCCCGATCTTCCGGTAGGCCTCGATATCCCAGGGAGCGCCATCAAGCGTGTGAAGCACTCGTGGTTCGGTCGCAAGCGTCATACATTCATCCTTACCCGTTTGGCTCAGCAAATATCGCAACACTATAAGGTGCCCGGCTGCTATTCGTCAAGGCAATGCCACGATAATAGGCCTGAATCTCAACGACTTAGGGCCACTGCCCTATACGGAATCGGGCATATGGGCCAAATGCGCAGATTGCGCAAGACTGGGGGGCTGGAGCACAAAAGAAAAACGAACTACCGGCGGGATTTTCCGCCGGTAGTCATACTCCATTATTACCTGAGGTGGCTGCCGGCTCCCATGAACAACAACATGGGGATCGACAACATGAAGTTGACCCGGGATGCGAGGAGCGCAGTCCGACCCCACTGGGCCATTTCCGGAGGTGCAGGGGTCCCCTGAGCTGCTGCCGTCACCGCTGCAATGATCCTGCGTTGGTTCGGCCAAATAACCGCGTGGACATTGGCCATCATGATGATGCCCAACAACCCGCCGATTCCCAGCGCGACCGCGCCGGTTCCACCCCGTTGGTACAGGTAGAGGTACAACACAATCCCGACAAGCACCGTGACCGTCGCGCCATGACGGAACCAATTCAGCGCGGCGGGCATCAACTTGGGAATCACGATGTTTTTGGTGGGGCCATCCAGGCTCTTCAAGAACGCCGCATTGATCAGGTTGAAGAAATACAACAACCCGATCCAGACGATCCCAGCCAAAAAATGGGTCCAACGTAATAGCAAACCGAACCAGTCGGCATCACCAACCGGCACGCCTACCATAGCGAGATACCCCATGATCAAGACCACCGTGAGCCCAAATCCTACGGCCATCGTCTGCATCGGACTCTCAAGAAATTTCATAGTATCTCCTCATTTAGTGCACGACCAAGCTGCTTTCTGTACTGTAGGCCCGCTTCTCCTGTCAAGCTTCCGAGGTCCATCGCTCATCAAAGGTCACTCGTCAACCGAGATACGTTTCCACATTCGGACCGATGACGTATGCCGCTTAACGGTTTTCTTATGTCATGAGGCGATCGACTGCCGCGCAGAGCTCGCGTACCGCGCTGGCCGACGTCGCCACTGCCGCCCGTTCCTCCGCCGTCAACTCATATTCGACTACCTCTTCCGCTCCACCTCGACCCAGCCTGACCGGCACACCGATGACGACATCCCTTACTCCATACTCGCCCTCGCAGAGCACGGCACAGGGCAACACCCGCTTCTGGTCCTTCACAATCGCCTCAACCATCTCGACCGCCGAGGCCGACGGAGCATAGAACGCGCTACCCGTTTTCAACAGGCCAACGATTTCAGCGCCCCCCTCGCGTGTCCGCTTGACAATCGCTTCCAGCCGATCCTTTGACATCAACTCCAAGACCGGCTTCCCCTTCACCGTCGTATACCCCAAAAGCGGCACCATGGTATCGCCATGCCCACCCAACACCATCGCAGCCACATCGGGACCCGGCACACTCAATTCAGAGGCGATGAAGGCGCGCATGCGGGCCGTATCGAGCACTCCCGCCATTCCCAAGACTCGAGACTTCGGTAATCCGCTCACACGGCGCGCGACATGGACCATGGCATCCAGCGGGTTGGTGACGAGGATCAGAATGACGTTCGGCGATCGCGATACCAGCTCGGAAACGACCGATTTCACGATCTTCGCATTCGTGGTCAACAACTCGTCACGGCTCATCCCCGGTGTGCGAGGGATTCCGGATGTGATCACCGCCACCGACGAGCCGGCCGTTTCATCATAGCCGTTGGTGCCCACCACGCGGGTGCTATAGCCGCAGACCGGCCCGGCCTGCGTGATATCGAGGGCCTTGCCTTGCGAGACGCCCTTGACGATATCGACAAGCACGACTTCATACTCGTCCTTCTCGGCGAGCCGCTGCGCCATCGTGCCCCCGACGTTCCCTGCGCCCACCACCGTAATCTTCGGTCTGCCCATACTTCCCTCCGGTCCAGTTCTGAGTTATTCCAGCGCTCCGAAACTCAGAACTCATAATTCAGAACCCAGAACTCCTCAGTGTTCGTGTTCCGTCCAACCCCCGACTTTAAAATTGATTGTGCACACGAAATTGTCCCCGTCATAGAAGTTGACTTTAATTTTCTTCTTGCCATAGGTCTTTGCGAGAAAGGCATCCGGATCATCGATTAATTCCTGAAATCCCCCTGCCGGATATTCGCCGAGGTCATGAAATACCACGATCATCCCGACTTTGACTTCTTGAAGAATCTTGGCCCAACAACGGGGGTAGACCTCCCAAAACTTGGCCTCGGTCAGGTCTTGCGAGGGCTCCTGGCGATCCTCCCCTGGCTTCATGGGCTGCGCAAACTTCGCCAACCGACGGACATAGGGATATTGATGCCCCGTAAATAGCTTGTGCAGCCAGGGCGGCACCGTCGGTCTCTCTGCTGAATTTGCCATCGATTCTCGGTACCCCCTGACGCCTTACTCTTTACGCCTCCCGGGACGTTACGTCGTCAGCCTTTGATAGATCCGTGGCAATCGCATCGGCAACGCTTCCAGATGATCGATCACCGCGAACTGCACATCGCCGTACATTCTCCGGACATAGCCATCGGCCTCCCGATCGATCGTGATACAAAACGGATGCAGCCCCCGCTGACGCGCTTCTCGTAACGCAACCTTGGTGTCTTCCAGCGAATACTCATCTTTATAGCCGTCATCGAGCGGACGCCCATCGCTGATGAGGACGAGCAGTCGCGTCCGTGCCTCTCGCGCCAGCAATTTGGCGGTGGCATGGCGAATGGCCGCCCCATCACGGTTTTGGCGCAAAGGAGCCAGTCCGCCCAACCGCTGTGCCGCCTTCCCGCCCAACCGATCGTCAAAATCTTTGATCACAAGAAAGTCCACATGCCCGCGGCCCTGGCCTGAATAGCCGTAGAGCGCATATTGATCTCCGACCGCTTCGAGCGCTTCACACAAGAGCACCAGCCCCTCTTTCTCCAGATCGATCACACGGCGGCCGCTGTCCAACTGGCGGCTGGTTGACCCACTCACGTCGACCAGAAACGCGGCCGCGACATCCCGTTCTTTTCTCTCCCGCCTGACATAGATCCGATCCGACAGGTCTGCCCCCGCCGCCCGCTCAGCACACATACGAACCGCAGCATCCACATCGAGATCGTCGCCGTCGGCTTGGCCCGACACGCGCCGCAACCCCGGAGGCCGTAGGCTTTCGAAGAATCGTCGAAGGGCTGAGACCTCACTCCCGTGCGTACTCAAGGTGGCGCCCACGACATCCCCGCTTCCCTCCTCCGCGGCACGCTCCACGACGCGACACCAGTTGAGGCGATAGTCATCGATCTCCTGATCCCATTCCGGATAGCGCACCGCACGATCACCAGGTCCGGCATGATCAAGCGGCGCCGGCTGCTCGACTTTCAAGGCCAGAAGTTCCTCCACATGAGAGGGTAACTGCCGCCCCCCGGCAAGCCGGTCACTCTCGGTTTCCGTGCGCGTTCCTTCTCGGTTCCGTTGACCCTGCGTTGACGATTCCTGTGCCCCGCCAGCGGCACTCGCCATTCGATTGATATCCTCTGATTGTTTCTGATCGTCCGATGCCTGTTCATCCTGATCATGCTGACGAATGAACTCAGGATTCATCGCCCCACGATAGACCCAGTTCGTGATGGGGCGATAGTCTTCGCCCGTCTGTTCGGACGCAGAAGGCCCCACACCCAATTCCTCTGACACATCATCCGCCTGACCAGCCTGGATCATTGCTCCCTTCGAGGCCAACAGCTCTTCAAGCCGCACGTAGACAGTATGGGCCACGCGCACGGCCTCTTCCGCCGTTGCCGTTGGAGCCAGAATTGCCCGGCACATCGGCCAAAGGATGGCAATCTCGTCCTTGACGGCTTCGTGGATGGCGACAGACTGCGACGCGGCGGTCGATAACTGAAGCAGGTGATCGACGATGAGTTCTTTGACGGTCAGTCCGTGTGTCAGCGACCTGGTTGTGACTGCCTCTCGTGCGAATCCTTGTAGATCGCGCTGGAGCCCCGGGTACTCCCGTTGAAGCAAAAATTCCACCCGTGCATCCTCCGTGAGCATCCACAAATCCCGGATCAGTCTCGGATGAGGATACAGACGAAACAACGCCGCCAAGGTGTCCGGCGCAGCCTGTTTTGCCGAACCATACTTCTGCCGCACGGCTTTGACCAGATCCGCAAGCGGCTCAAGGGTCAGCCGGTATGTCCCAAACTCCACATGCCCCGCTTCGTGAGCTGCCATCACCAAATACAAGCGCGTATTCTCTTCGGCTGTGGAGTAGCGACGAAGGAGCGCCGGCAGTGAAATCGTACGCCCGTCCTGGCTCACCGTAGCCCGCGCAGCCGTCTCCTGGCTCAGCGAATCGGGGAGCGCCTGAATGGTCAGTTCCATCCCACAAAGTCCTTGCACAAAGAGCTTCACGGTTCGGGCTACTTGGCGAAGCGGCACACCACTTAAAGCCGTTTCCACCGACGTCAGCGCCTTCTTCGACTCCAGAGCAAAATAGGCCCTGGCTCCTTCGATACTGTAGGCCAAGACTTCCATTCCTGCTGTGAACCAGGCCTCGAAACGAGCCCGGGCCTCGGTAGACTCTCCGATCACACTCACCAATTCAGGCGCGCGCCGCAAATAAGCCAACGCCGTATCTGCATCACGTTCTGCTATCAAAGCCCCGTACTGTAATATTTTGAGCCGCCATCCCTCATTCGGCACGACACGCAGCAGACGTGGTGATTCCGACAACCAGGCAATACCGGCTCCGGCATCACGTTCAGCCAGCAACGAGCCAACCGTGACGACCTTGGCCCTCACCGACTGGCCTTCAAGATCGCCGAGGATGAGTGGACTGGTACGAAGGAATTCGATGGTCCCCAAATAGTCCGTCTTGCCAAAACTATTTTGAGCAATCAGTTTCAACCCGAATGTCGCCCAGGCTCTGACGTCCTGGATCGGCAGCACACGAGCGACCGCGGGAATTTGGCGGATATATTCGAGCGCCACGATAAAATCGACCTGCGTCAGTTCGAATCCGATCTCTAACCAGGCCCCCAGTCGATCCGGCGAGATGACCGTCACCACCTCCGGCGAGACATGGAGAAACTCCAGCGCAACATTCGCATCCTGCTCAGCCAGTTCCAAAGCCGTTTTCAGCACCAACGACCGAATCGATGAATCTTCAATCAGGCCGAGGACCAGCGGGCTCTCTTTGAAATATTTCAATCCGATCGCGCCGGATGATTCGGCCAACACAATCCCCAGATCCAGCCAAGTCACCGCATCGCTGAGCCGACCCCGCTGTTGCAAGTCGGGAAACGATTCGATCGCGGCGCGAGCAACTTTCGGCGAGACCTCCGTCAATTCATCAAGCAACAGCACGACACCCTCCATCTGATTCGGTGTCGCAATAGCCTCGACGAGACGGGAGACCAGATGCTGTGCCGTAGCCTGCCCCAGCTCCTCCGCCAGTTTGGCAATCAATTGCTGATGGGTATCCGACATCTCGTCTCTCGATCCAATCCTACGGAATATGCGGGAAGTAGTGGATTGTAAAGGACGCCCTAGCGCTTGTAAACTATGCTTCGTGGCGCAGGGCGTAACTTCGTAATCCCCCGCCCGGTGCCATTTGCTAAAGGAGTTGTGATGGCTGAGCCCAAGCAAGAGAGTCTCGACAAAATGTGGAAGTATGTGAAGGGCTATGCGGAAAAGAGCGGGACGACCATGCATCCCATGCCCGCAGTCACCGAATCGGTAGTGAAAGGCCTCGCGATGCACATGGACGAACTGGGCAAACCCCTCTGTCCCTGTAACTTCTACAAGGATAAACCGGCAGAAGCGAAACTCCGCCGCTGGATGTGCGCCTGCGATGAGATGCAGATTTACAAATACTGCCACTGCCTGTTATTTGTCCGTGAGGACGGCCTCCCGATCACGGAATATCTCCCGGAAGGCCACGAAGGCCGCGAGGTCTATGGCCTCGTCACCGATCCAACTCCCGACAAAGGCCGCGCGCTGAAACACAAAGCCGCTGCCGCACCGACACCCTCGGACGAAACCTCGGCACCGTCCTCAGCCACCACATAACAACCATGCCATTGCACAACCAGCTTTTGTGCGCCGCAGTCATCGTACTTCTCGTAGGAATCCTATGGTCTGACAAGCCCGGGGCTGCCGAGCCTGGCAACGTATCTCCTGCCATGACGCCACCGTCTCCAAGCCTGAACGAAAAAGACCTTTTGCCCTACAAGCAGAAAGGGCGAGCCATTCTGGCCGGGCAGGCGTTTCTTGGTTCACCGTCAGGGAAAGCGGTCACCCAAGCCGGCGCACCAGTCCATCTCATTCCCATCACTCCCTACACACGCCATTGGTTCGACCACAACGTCAGAATCACATCCTGTTCAGCGACAGATCCGTCTTCTCCAGCTGAAGGCGCCATAGCGCCACGCTCACTATCTGATTGTGCGCATGATGCGCTGACCCGTCTCCGAACGGAAAAACGGTTGGCTCCCTATCTCCGCTTGACCAGAGCCAACCCCACCGGACATTTCTGGTTCACCAAGATTCCCTCAGGGCGGTACTACATCGTCAGCCTGATTGAAGCGGGATCGGGAGCCCACCAAGACGAACGGCAGGCGGGACTGGCCTGGCTGGCTACTGAAATCGATGTGGGCGAAAAACTCACAAATGTCGTAGTGACAGACTGCAAATCCAACTTGTGCTGAACCTCTCACTTATCTTTTTCTTTCCTCATCACTTACCTCGTAGTGGAATGGGTGGGGTGAACTCTACTGCGCGTGGCGGAAGAGGGCCTGACCCTGTTCTCACCAGCCCGCCCTCGCGGCGCCAAAACGTCGCGCTTGCCCAAAGGTCGCGCGTTCCGTGAGCGCAGAGATCCTCCGTTCCATCTATTCCCTTACTGCCACCCCGTTACGTCATATCCCTTATCAAACAAACACCGGACTACCGCATCGCCGTACGGAGGATCCGGATCGAGCGGTCTATAGGCGCCGCCCACTGAACCAATGATGACTCCGAGCGTGGCTCCGACCGCTGCTCCAATCGTCACACCTGGCACTCCCCCGACGAGTCCACTCGTTGCCCCTACCGCGGCGCCAGCAATCAGACCCAGCCCTGCTCCCGCAGCCACGTTGCCACTCCGGTTACTGGTGCCCGGCTTTAGCCCAGCCGCCTCGGCCTTCTGCTGACATGCGGCAACATCAAGTTTCGCTGCCTCTCTCCCCCCTAGCTGGATCTTCGCATTTGCCCTCAACATCGGCTCCGGCCCCCCCGCACAGGCCGTGAGACTAAGGCACATCACCAGAACAACAACACTGGGATTCTTCCCCTGAAATCGGCTCATGCCTTCCCTTCTTTCATTTCACCATACAGTGCACTCGGGGTAGTCGCTTACTATGTGCATCAAGCAAGCAACTTTTAACTCGTACCTCTCTCACCTTCCAGGTTGGCAGAGAGGAGGTGCCCTCTACTGCGCGCGGCATTCTCACCCGCCCACCCGAAGCGCGCCGAGACGCGCTTTTCACCCAAGCGAGGGCCTTCTGATTTTCCCCATTTTGCCCTAAGGGGAGCCGCCGGACTGTCCTTCACTGCGCGCATCGGACGAGCACCGCTTCATCGTGCGCGTTCTGCGAGCAAGAAGGATGGTCTGGCGGCTCTCCTCCTACACTTCTGAGGCCGCGCGTTCCGCGAGCAAGGAGGGCCCTCCTCATTGCCAGCCACTCACCTCATACCCCTACTCTTGCAGGCATCGATTCACGAAGTTCGTGTAGGCCTGATTCGGTTGAGACGATCCCGACTCCCTAAACAACCCCATGAGGAATCCCCACACCGCCCCGGTTGCGGCTCCGATCATGGCACCGGTGCCTGGAGAGCCTGAAATGGCTCCGCCGACCGCCCCTGCTGCAGCACCGACTCCGCCACCAACTGCCGTGTTTGTCGCCACACGACCGGCCTTCCCGCCGCTTTCCTCAGCTCCTGCCGATTTCGCCAACTGTTTACAGGACTCGATGTCTTGCTCCGCTGTCTCTTTCCCCACGGACTGAAAATGCGCATTGGGATACAGGATAGGCCGTGCAGTCGAACAGCCAGCGAGTAACAATGATCCCACGATGATCCACACTACCTTGTGCATCATGGCTTCGCGAGCCCTTTCTGACTTCCGAGGTTCATGCGAGCCAGCACTAGCGGCGCGGTGATTCCTTTCACGAGCACACGTTTGTGCCGTCCGCCTGCACCGGAGTGAATCTGCACCGATGTAATAGGAACCGATAGTTGGCGCGCTAAAAACCGAATTAATTGATCATTGGCTGCGCCATCGACCGGTGGGGCGGCCACTCTGATTTTGATCGCGTCGCCGTGAATACCCACGCACTCCGTGGTAGAAGCCCTAGGTTGGATATGAACGGTAAGGATCGTTCCGTCCTTGGTGTCCTGCACAATCAACGAGTTCATCCGTGACAGGAAGCAACAACGACGAGATCAGAAGATGGCCTTCACCAATTCCAGAATGCTGCGCTGCATATCGGGATCGTCGGTGATCGGGCGGGCGATTGCGACATCACAGGCTCGATCGGTCGCCACGCCTTGCCGGATAAGTGTCCCGGCATAGATCAGCAATCTGGTGCTGACCCCTTCTTCCAAACCATGATTCTTGAGGTTCCGCACCTTTCCACCGAGTTTGACCAAGCTGGCCGCAAGGTCACGACTGACTCCCGCTTCCCGCTCGACCACAGTGGTTTCGACGTCAGGCGCCGGATAATCGAACTCAATCGCCATGAAGCGCTGCTTCGTGCTTTGCTTCAAATCTTTGAGCACGCTCTGGTACCCAGGGTTATAGGAAATCACCAGGAGGAAGTCGTCGGCTGCTTCGAGGATCTGGCCTTTCTTTTCAATCGGCAGGAATCGGCGGTCGTCACTCAGGGGATGGATGATGACCGTCGTATCCTTCCGCGCCTCGACAATTTCGTCCAAATAGACGATCGCGCCATGTTTCACGCCGAGCGTCAGCGGCCCATCAACCCAGACCGTCTCTTGGCCCTTGAGCAGATACCGCCCTACGAGATCGGAAGCGGTGAGATCTTCATGGCAGGCCACGGTGATCAAGGGGCGACCAAGCCGGTAGGCCATATGCTGGACGAATCGGGTTTTCCCACATCCGGTCGGCCCCTTGAGCATAACCGGCATCTTGCTGTTTGCCGCAATCGTGAACAACCCGATCTCGCCACGAACCTCCGCATAGAACGGCTCCTGTGCGATTCGATAGTGCCCGATGTCGAGTTCGCGTCCTTGCTGCATCGCTCTGTCTCTCTGGTCTATCTCGTCTAGTTGGTTTATCTGGTTCAGCGCAGCCACGATAAACGGAACCGAGGCCGAAGATCAAGCGATTCGGCTGGATGTTGAAAAAGTCCAAAAGCCTGACTTGCTCATTTGGTTTCTCTCGTTTGTTTGGTTGAATGAAACTAACCAGATGAACCAAACCAACCAGACAAACCAGATCAACCAGATTAGGCAGCTTTCACACTGTCCAGCACCTCTCGCACTTTTTTCGCCAGCACGGGGGGAGAAAAGGGCTTCGGCAGGAACCCGGTCTGGCGGCTCACGCCGCCTTGGTCAAACACCGGATGGTCTGGATACCCTGACATGTAGAGCACTTTGATCTCCGGCCGAACGGTCAGGATCTTCTCCGCAACTTCAGGCCCGCTCATTTGTGGCATGACGACATCCGTCAACAACAGGTGGATGGGCCCCACGTACTTTGCGCTGGCAAGAAGGGCTTCGATGCCATGGCGCGCCTCCAGCACCGTATAGCCATGAAGTCGTAACGTCTCATGCACGAGACCGCGGACCGCCGGCTCGTCTTCGACCAAGAGAATCGTTTCTCGGCCATGTGCCAAATTCATCGCGTCGCCCGACCCCACGATCCTCGGTAGCTCCTGTTCGACTCGCGGAAAGTAGATCCGAAACGTGGTGCCCCGGCCAGGAAAACTCTCCACGGTGATGCTTCCCCCGCTCTGCTTGACGATCCCGTAGACGGTCGAGAGTCCCAATCCTGTCCCTTTCCCTTTTTCCTTCGTCGTGAAGAACGGCTCGAACAGATGCGAGCGAGTCTCAGCATCCATCCCTTGACCGTTATCACACACCGCCAGCAGCACATACGACCCCGGCGCCACCCCTACCGCGTCCAGGCGCACCTCTTCTCCAATCGTCACATTCCTGGTTTCAATCGTCAGGCGCCCGCCCGTGGGCATTGCATCACGGGCATTGACCACCAGATTCATGATGACCTGCTCGATCTGTCCGGGATCCGCCTTGATCGAGCCGGTCGACGTGTCGAGTTCGGCACAGAGTTCGACGAGGTCTTCACCGATGAGACGCCGCAACATGCCGTCCATGTTGGCCACAAGCGCATTGAGATCAAGGACCTTCGCCGCAATGAACTGACGGCGGCTGAATGCCAGCAATTGACGCGTCAGCCCGGAAGCTCGATCCGCCGCTTTCTTGATCTCTTCCGTATCTTTCCGCATGACATCACTGGCCCCCAGGCGGCCCAGGAGTAATTCGCTGTACCCTCGAATCACCGTGAGGAGATTATTGAAGTCGTGCGCCATGCCGCCAGCCAATCGTCCCACCGCCTCCATTTTCTGCGCCTGTCGCAATTGCGCCTCAGTTTCCTGTAACACCCCCTCCGTTCTCGTCCGCTCGCCGAATTGGCCGATCTTGAGACCGATGTCTTCCACCATCTTTAACAATTCGTCATCGGGCTGCCTCACCTGGCGGCTGAAGAATTCGATGACACCCTCGATCTCATTCCCTACGAGAATAGGAAATCCAAACGCCCCGTGGAACCCTACGTGTCGAGCCTGCACGCTACGAGAGAAATTGGTATCCGTCGTCACATCCGTCACCCAGGCCGACTTACCGCTGGTCCAAATTCGTCCAGGCAAACCCTCACCGCGCGTAAACATACGCTGCCGGGTGGCCAGCGTAAACGGATCGGCTTGCACGGACGGCGCCTTCCACTGATCGACACAGCGCAACGTCCCAGCCGCCTTGTCCACCAGCCAGAACACGCCCAGATCCCATTCCAGGCTCTCCCCGATCGCCTGGATGATTTTTGGAACAGCCTCTTCCAGAGTCGTTGCCTCGGCGAGGACTCTGGTCACCGCATATTGAGAGGCGAGACGCCGTTCAGCCCGGCGGCGGTCGGTGATGTCCCTGATGAAGGCGCTGAAGATGTACGCATCTCCAATTTTTGCCGGTGATACCGCAAGCTCAACGGGAATCTCCCGCCCATTTTTATGTTGGGCGACAATTTCAATCCGGCGGTTCAAGATCGCTCCGGTCCCTGTGCGAAGAAATTCACGGATGCCATGTTCGTGCGCCTGACGATCCCGTTCAGGAATGATGGTCTTGGAAAGGGTTTGTCCCAGCGCTTCCTCGCGAGACCATCCGAAAATCGCCGTAGCCTGCGCATTCCAATCGGTCACAATCCCGGTCGAGTCGATGGTGATCACCCCGTCAAGCGCCGTATCGACAATGGCTCGATTTCGCTCCTGACTCTGGAGCAACGCGGCTTCAGCGGCTTTCGCCCAAGCACTTTCCTGTCGTGCCTGCCGATGTTCTGCGCGTAAACGTCCCGTAGCCCAGAACAATAGTCCCAGCATGGGAATCCAGACCACCCCGCCGACGATCCCGACTTTCCATAAGAAGGCATGTATGGGCGCCAAGATGTCCTGTCGATCCATTCGCACCAGGACCGACCAGCCCAGCCCGGCAAATTCCCCAAAACCTCTGGTCTGCGCATAGCCAGTCACTACCTGGACATGCCGCTGCGCATGCTCTTCCTCGACAAACCCCGGCACACCGGCCTCGCTCGCCAACACCGAAGGGAGCCCGATCTCCTTGAGATTGATGCCCCCTTTGTGGTGCACATCCGAATCGACAAACACCCTGCCCTGTTTCGTCAGCATTTGATACTCGACGCGTCCGCTCCCTGGTCGAGCTTCAAGTGCGCGAATGGTCCTGGTGATCACGTCCTCAAAAAATCCGACCCCTACCTGCAAGTTCACGACACCCAGAAATGCGCCGTGCGAGTCGAGAATCGGGGCCGTAAACGCGATCGTATCGACGCCGCTCTCCGCTGTTTCCTGCACCGCGATGTCGGTAACGTCGAGTCGGCGCGTCGCACGCGCGGCCGTAAACGATGCGGCACGGCTATAGTTGCGTCCTACCAGCGAAGGTTCCGCCGCCGCCACAACCGTACCCTGAACGTCCAGGACCGCTAACGACAAGTAGACCGGGGCATACTCCTTCTTCATCCACTGCAGATACTCGGAAAGATATCGTGGATCGGAAGTTCGCAACGAGAACGCTCGAGCCATCATAAGGGCATCGCCTTGGCGTTCGAACAGTACCCGGTCGAGTTTCTCGGCAACTTCCGTCGCAGCCAGCGTGAGTTCTCCTCCCGTCGCTTCCACGAAGCGAGACTCGACGAACCGAATCAGACCGATGCCGGCTAAGACCGCAAGAAGGGTCATGGTGATAAGGAGATAGGGCAACCACCGATAGCGGCGAAGGTCGAAGAATGATAAGGCCTTGCTGGTCTTCATGATTCACGCGCCGGATAGGCAACGAAGTTGGGAATCAGCATGGCGGGATGATAGGCCTGTTTCGATGCGCGCAATCCAGGAAGGCCTGCATCTTCCATTGTATTGATGTATACGGCCCCTTCCGCTACGGCCGTCCGACAGGTCTCCCGAAAGAGATACTGCGCCAAACCTGGCAGACTCCGATCCGTCACCTCTAAGAGGACACAGAATGTTGCGCTCGTCAACCAATAGCCCAAGGTATACGCGCACAGCCGACCGTGAATCCTGATGACCTTCCCTGTGATCTGAAGGGCCGATGCCTGCGACCAGATGACTTCATGGGCCGGCGCCGCATCAGCCAACAGCATGACCCCGAACGATTCAAGCCCTTCCGCTTGCTTCTTTCGTGACCACGCTCCGAGAAGAGCCCGACAATCCTGACGGTCTTTCGCCTGATAGGTGTCGATTTCAAAAGACTGCTCCCGTTCAAATCGATTGCACAGCGCACGTTGAGATTTGTACCGGTCGCCTGCCAAGCCCACGAGGTCCGCTGCACGATACCAATAATCCGGTTCCTTGGGCATCACACGATATCCCAGACGCTCCAGCTCCGGCACCAACTGAGAGGACACGTTTTCGACTCGGCTGACCGGCGAATCCCCGTTCCAGCGCCGCAGTAAGCCCATCGCAGCCGACAGAGGCGCATCGATCGAGCCGGCCGCGATCGGGGGCAGGGGCATGAACCAGCCGTCCGGCGATTGCGCAAAGAGGCACAAGGCCCCCTGAATCTCCATCCACCAATAGGCCAACAATCCATTCCACATATAGTGGTAGGCCGGTGAATAGGCTGCGAGCGACTCATCGTGACACCGCCCTGACCGATCCAATGCCGTTCTCATATGCGGAATATCCTCCAGCGTGAGCCGATGCAGCGGCGTCGGCCCCCACTGATCAGTCACGGCTTCGGTGAGGCGCGGAAGGAGGGCGAGTACGACCACGTCCTCTTGAAACCATCCGATGAGTCGAGGATGCGCGGCAACGTGGTCACGGATGCCTGATTGATCGAGCAAGGCCATCACCCGATCGGCATGGCGCTGAATCTCTTCTGGAATCTGCTCTCGCATGAACGGACATTTTGTATCCCACCCCAACAAGATCTGGTGGTGCGGCTTATCCCACATCAACGCCAGCGGATAGAGCTGACAATCAAACGGACGTTGCTCATAGATACGGCAGGTTGAGGTCGCAGTCTCGAATGCCGGGCAGAGATACCCCTCTCCATGGGGTTCGGGAACCAAGATTACCTGTGATCCGTGCCGATCGGGAAAGGCCGTTCCTCCAACGCCCCCAGCCAGGGCTCGGGCGATTTCGTTCTCGGAAAAATATGGACGGAGGGCGCTATCGGGGTCCGGGAACCGACAGCAGACATCACACTGGAGACAGGTGCGGCTCGGCACGAGTTGTGGCAGCGCGATCGGTGGTGTCACGAAAGCACCTACCAGCTCATCGATATACGAGGACATAAAAGGGTTTCAATCGGTGTGCGGCTCATACTAACACCATTCTGCAGAAGTGCCTCCAATATGTCACTTTTTCTACCTGTGTCCATCCGAACAAACACCATGGTAGCCCTGCCACCTCCCGAACCCCTCGCCTCTTGTACGGTCATAAAGCCCATGTTACAGTTCTCAGCCCGCATTACTCATGACGGTTCGTCGCAAAATCGCTGAGCCGCGTCGCGAGACCAGCACGCGGAGCCCGAGGGACTGGCTCCGACCTCTGCGGCGGTGCCTGTCCCCGACAGTACGGTGAGGGTCCAAGGGGCGAGCCCGTTTGCCGAAGGCCCATCGCAGCAGCGGATCGGCGATGGAAGCAGAAACACTCATGAATAATGCGGGTTAAGCCTCGTATGAGAGGCTCTCATTGAAACCGATACTGCCTCTATCTGACTTGGCTACCTCTAACCTCCTACACCGCTGCGCAATCATCCGTGACCAGCTAAGGCAAGCTGGGCTCTTTCCATCGCTACCCGGGCAGGCGTCAGCCTCCGATGTCGCCGCTGCCACCACGACCTGGCGCATTGCCGTCACACCATTTCCCGTCACGAAAGACCAGTTAGATTTTTTTCACCGACTCGGACCACAACTCTTATCCTTTTATCGAGCCCTGAACCGCCTCTATCTCGACAGTGTACGCGGCATCCAGCCGGCCTGGGTCGCGGGATACCTCGACCAAGGAAAACCGGAAGGTCTGCTGACGTACAGCCGGATGAAACGGTTTCGTGACCAGCTCCCCTCGGTCATCCGACCGGACATCATCCCCACCCAGGACGGCATGGTCATTACCGAACTCGACTCAGTCCCCGGAGGGATCGGGATGACCGCATGCCTCTCGGTGCTCTATGCCGATAGGGAAGCCGGCGATAGTCTCTCGCTCGTGGGAGGCTCCGAGGGGATGGTTCGGGAATTTGCAGCGATGTTGAAAAACCAGCAGGCTCAGCATACCGGATGCGTCGCGATTCTGATCTCAGAAGAGGCCAAGGACTATCGACCCGAGATGACGTGGCTCGCGGCCAGGCTTCGAGCCATCGGGCTCGATGCCCACTGCGTGGAACCTCGTCATATTCGATTCACCGAAGAAGGTCTTCGGATCACCAGCGAGGGGATGGACCAGCCGATCGCCTTGATTTACCGCTTCTACGAGTTGTTCGATCTCCTGAACATTCCCAAATCCGAACTCATCCAATATGCAATCAAGAAGGACCGGGTCGCCGTTACGCCCCCGTATAAGCCGGCACTGGAAGAAAAACTCGCTTTCGGCCTCCTCCATCACCCAGCCTTGCGTCCCTTCTGGGAGCAGACATTGGAACGGGATGTCTTCTTGCACCTGACCGCCATCATGCCGCGCACCTGGATTCTCGATCCTGCGCCGATCCCTCCGTCTGCGACAATCCCGGGGTTGGTAGTCGGCGGGCGTGCCGTGATGAACTGGCACGATCTGGCCACGGCAACACAGAAAGAACGGCACTTCGTGATCAAGCCATCGGGATTTTCTGAACTCGCCTGGGGTAGTCGAGGCGTCTCGGTCGGCCATGATATGCCCCAGAACGAATGGGCCGACGCCATCGACAAGGCCCTGGACTCTTTTCCCCACACACCCTATATCCTGCAAGAGTTTCACAAAGGCCGTCTGTACGAACTTGACTACTTCGATCCGGTGAGCGGCGAGATGAGCCGGATGTCCGGCCGCGCCAGGCTCTCGCCCTATTATTTCGTGAGTGGCGAAAAGACCGAACTGGCTGGTATCCTGGCCACCATCTGCCCGGCGGATAAGAAAGTGATCCACGGGATGAAAGACGCGGTCATGGTGCCGTGCGCGGTCGCACAGGAACAGTCCGAAAGTCATAAAGTCTGAATGTCATAAAGTCCGCATCTGTTTCTTAATGATGACTCTGGCACTTGATGACTTTTGACTTGACGACTGAACGTTTATGGCAATCACCCTCTATCACGTCGTCTGGTGCCCCGACTGTGAGGTGGTACGCCGGAAACTGGCAGACCTCCGCCTCGAATATGAACACGTCGTCGTGCCCGACATTCGCCCGATGCGCAAAGTGGTCCACGAAGTCTCAGGCCAATATTATGTTCCGGTCCTCAAGGATGGAGACATCGTGCTGACGGAAACCGACGACATCCTCGATCATCTGGATACGACGTACGGTCAGGAACGGATCACCGGTAGCTGACACCGGCAGACCTGCTGATCCTCATCCATAGTAAAGGAGACCGCATGGAAACATGGAGACGCATACTCGCCGACAGCGTTGTGAGGCCAAAAGACTTGGCGGAGCGGCTCGGTGTGGATGCGAAAGAAATCGAAGCGATCGTAGGTGACTATCCGATGCGCATTACCCCCACGGTGATGGCGACGATCAGAGAAAAGGGCGACGCCATTTGGAAACAGGTAGTCCCGGACATCGCCGAGATGGACGACTTCGAAGCGGAAGATGATCCGCTCGAAGAAGACCTCATGAGTCCGGTCCCGCATCTTGTCCATCGCTATCCGGATCGTGTCCTGTTGATGGTGACGAACCAGTGCCCGATCTATTGCCGATTCTGCACGAGAAAACGGCTGGTCGGGAAACCGGGATTCCTCAAGAAGGGCGAACTCGACCAAGCCATCGCCTACCTGCGCGAGCATACGGAAGTGCGCGATGTCATTCTCTCCGGCGGCGACCCCCTGCTCCTGCCGGATCATTTGCTGGAACGGATACTGAAGGCCCTGCGCACGATCCCGCATCTGGAACTGATTCGTCTCGGTTCACGCGTGCCCGGCACGTTGCCGGAACGGATCACCCCGGAACTCTGCGCGATCGTGAAGAAGTACCACCCGATATACATGAATCTGCACTTCAATCACCCTGACGAGCTGACTCCGGCAGTCAAAGCAGCCTGCGGGATGTTGGCCGATGCCGGTGTCCCACTCGGTGCGCAAACCGTACTGCTCAAAGGCGTCAACGACGATCCGGACATCATGAAACGATTGATGCATCAGCTCCTGCTCGCCCGCATCAAACCCTACTATCTCTACCAAGCGGACCTGACCAAGGGCACGAATCATTTCCGCACCACGGTCGAAACAGGGCTCAATATCATTAAGTCGCTGCAAGGCCACACAAGCGGAATGGCGGTCCCGCACTTCGTGATCGATGCGCCAGGCGGCGGCGGCAAGATCCCATTGCTGCCGGGCGACTATATGGTGCACATGGATGCCGAGGGAGTCCTCTTGAAGAACTACGAGAACAAGGCCTTCCACTACCCTCAACCGCAACAGGAATCCGCGCGGGAGCTGCCGATGGTCAGCGCAGCACCTTCACTGGGATCGTGCAGTAACGGAAAGCACGACGACCTGTGAGCACCCGAGCCACGCAGGGCATCTTGCCCTACCAAGAGATTCAGCAGCTGATTGCGAGCGGCGCCATCCACGCCGACGTGCCGATCGAAGACCGGCAGATCCAGCCGGCCAGTCTCGATTTGCGCCTCGGGCGCAAGGCCTATCGATTGATCAGTAGTTTCTTGCCGGAGCTGTCCGAGATCACAAGCCGACTGAACGTACTGGACTTCTACCAGTCCGACCTCGTGATGTACGAGATGGATCTGACCGAGGGAGCCATCCTCGAAAAAGGCCACGTCTATCTGGTCCCGCTGCTGGAACGTGTGGCGTTACCCAAAACCCTCCGGGCGCGGACCAATCCCAAGAGTACGACCGGACGGCTGGACGTCTTTACCCGTGTCGTGACGGATCTCAACACCGGATTCGATGAAATCCGAACCGGTTATTCCGGGCCGCTCTATCTGGAAATCGTCCCGCGTTCGTTCGCGATCAAGGTGAAGACCGGATACGCTCTCAATCAAATTCGCTTCGTCCGCGGCGACGCCACCGTGTCAGACCGGTCGCTTCAAACACTCCACACACGAGAGCCCCTGCTCTACCACAATCTCCCCACGAAGAACGCTCTGGGCGCCCACGATCTCCGTACCGATCGCGGCCTGTTTCTCCGTATCGATCTGAAGGGAAGCGACCAAACCAGCTCGCCGATTATCGGCTATCGGGCGAAGAAAAATAGTCACGTGATCGATCTGTCGAAAGTCGGCCACTATGCGGCGCTCGACTTTTGGGAACCCCTCTATCGCCACCGCCAGGACAGTCTCCTCTTGGAACCGGAGGAGTTTTACATTCTCGCGTCGAAAGAACGGATTCGCGTTCCCGCCGGCTACGCGGCCGAAATGGTCGCCTTCGAAGCCGCCTGTGGCGAGTTACGGACTCACTATGCCGGGTTTTTCGATCCGGGCTTTGGGTATGGCCGCGGCGAGCTGCACGGCACCCAAGTGGTCCTGGAAGTCCGCCCCCACGACGTGCCCTTCCTGATCCATGATGGACAAACCTTTTTTAAGGTTGTATACGACAGGATGCTCGCACGCCCCAGTCAGCTCTACGGCACGGCTCTCGGGTCCTCGTATCAGCGTCAAGGGCTTACCCTGAGCAAACATTTTAAGGTTTAGCAGGATGCTGAAAACGACCGCCAGCTTTGTTCTCGCATCGCTCAGAGGCTCAACGTACCGAAGCGTACGCCTCGCCTCTTCACTCGCTGCGGCCGCGCTGAACGGTCATTTTGAGCATCCTGCGAGTCGTCTTGCGCTATCACCATTCGCAAGATCATGGTGAATTTGAAGACACCCTGAGTTCTTCCGCAACCTGCTAGACACAGACCTCCAGCAGGAAAAAGGCCGAGGATTACGCTAAGTAAGATTGAGGCGGCGATAAAGAACGTCGGGTTTCGATGAGCCTCGACCTCAGCCTACTCTGTTCGCTCAATATTCTGACGTTTCACAAACGACGAGGAACCAGCTGACCATGTCGACAGAGCCGACCAACGAGCCGGAACAGCGCGAGCCGGAGGAGGATTCGGGAGGCGACAGCCAGATGCGTGTGGCCGGGATGGTCATGGGCACCGCCCTCATTTTTATCGGCTTCCTCAGCGTGTTTCTCTCGATCAGCGGGGGATTCGAGATTGATGCCATTCCCTTCGTGATTTACTTCGCTGGAGTCGCCGTGTGGGCAAATTCAGTTGTCGAAAACCCGACCCTCCGCTACAGCATCATCGGCGGCGCGCTCGTGCTGGCAGCCGTCTTCTTCCACTATGGGGAAGTCCTCTTCTGGCACAAGCAAGTGCTATTTTGGTCTACAGTGGTTGTCGTCATGTATTTCATGTTCAACGAACCGAAAAGACGCCCCTAACAAGAGCCCGGTCTCTCTGGTCAATTTGGTCTATCTAGTTTGTCTGGTTCATCTGATTAGTTTCGTTTAACCAAACACACGAGACAGACTAAACAGACGAGATAGACCGAACGGACCAATTACGGCTGATGTCACATGTCGATGACGATTTCCGTCATCATCCCCACGCTGAACGAAGAACGGACGATCATCGCCACACTGACGCATACCGCCCATCTCGGCTTCAATGAACTCATCGTGGTGGATGGAGGGAGCCTCGATCAGACTCCTGTGCTTGTCGAGTCGTACAGACGGAGCCCTCAGGCCCCGGCACAGAGCCCCGTACGACTAGTGACTGCTCCACCCAGTCGCGCCCGGCAAATGAACGAAGGCGCTAAGGCCAGCGGCGGAGAGATCCTCCTCTTTCTCCATGCCGACACGCAGCTTCCAAGCGATGCCAAAACGATGATCGATACGACACTGGCCGATCAACGGATGGTGGGCGGGCGGTTCGACGTCCGATTCGATCGCCCATCGATGTGGGGAACCATCATCAGTAGCATGATGAACTGGCGATCGAGATTGAGCGGCCTCGCCACCGGCGATCAAGCCCTGTTCGTCCGTCGCCCTGTCTTCGAACAGATGGGCGGCTTTGCCGATATGCCGCTGATGGAGGATATCGAGTTCTCCGGCAGACTCAAACGAGCGGGGACGACCGCTGCCCTGACCGCAACCGTGACCACGTCTTTCCGACGTTGGGAACAGCACGGACCATTGCGGACAATCCTCTTGATGTGGACATTGCGGTTCCTGTATTGGATCGGCATCAGTCCATCGCATTTGGCCAAATGGTACAAGACTGTCCGGTAGCTTGTACGGGGTAAGGTGTTAGAGGTGAAGGAAGCAAACTTGAAAAGTAGACCGGCGCCCTCACCATCGCCTCACCCCTCACCCCTCGTCCCTCACGCGGCCGCGCTGGTGATCTTCGCCAAGGCTCCGATCGCGGGCGAGGTGAAGACACGGCTCTGCCCGCCGCTGACGCCTGACGAGGCAGCCACCCTGCACGGCAGCTTCGTCCTCGACATGCTGGAACGGACCAAACTCGCCGTCGCAAAATTGCAGCTCCCCTTCCATCGATACTTGGCCTGCGCGCCTTCGTCTGAGTTGGTGTTCTTCAAAATTATGGAAGAGCGGCAGAGCGTCCGCCTGTTGGATCAAGTCGGAGAGGATCTGGGCCAGCGGATGCACCAGACATTTGTCGACTTGTTCGCCAAAGGCTATACGCAGGTGATCATCGTGGGAACCGATGTCCCAACCTTGCCTCTGTCGGTCTATCAGGAGGCGCTCACGTTGCTAGGAAAATCTGACGTGGTCTTGGGACCAGCCCTGGATGGCGGCTACTATCTCATCGGCCTCACACAGCCGGCAGGAAAACTCTTTACCGGGGTGCCATGGTCCACTGATCAGGTCCTTGCTGTCACGCAACAGAACGCGATGACATTGGGCTTGTCTGTCGAGCTGACCACCGCCTGGCGCGACGTGGATACAATTGCAGACGTACAATCGCTCATCACAGACTGCCAAGAGGACAATAAGAAGCCCAAACAAGACCGGATCTTTTCCATGCGAACAGCCGGCGCCTTACAGCTGCTCGCGACCAGACTCAAAACTCGATAAGATAGAGAATCAGCCACACCATACAGAGGAGATCACCTATGCCAGAGCGAGTCGCGCTTATCACAGGCGGGGCCAAAGGCATCGGACGAGGAATCGCGCTTGACCTGGCAGCGCAACATTGGTCGGTCGCCATTTGCTACCGCACGAGCGAATCCGAGGCTAGAGCCACAGCCAACGCGATCACCAGCCATGGAGGCCGTGCGCTCGCGATTCGCTGTGACGTGTCGGACCCCCAGGCCGCCTGGGGTCTCGCGGCTCAAGTCGAACAACAATGGGGACATATCGACGCGCTCATCAACGGCGCCGGCCCCTACCATCGTGTGAACCTGTTCGACGAAACCGTCGAGGGCTGGAACGAGATGTTCGACGGCAATCTCCATCCCATTTTCTATCTCGCCAAAGCAGTCGCCACGGGAATGAAAGCACGCAAATCAGGTCGAATCATCAGCTTCAGTATGGCCAATGCCGATCAGATGATTTCTCAACCGGACGTCACAGCCCACTACATTGCCAAGGCCGGCGTCTTGATTCTGACTCGCACACTAGCCAAACTGCTGGCGCCCCACGGCATTACCGTCAATGCGATCTCGCCCGGCTTCATCGATTCAGGCAGCGCGCCGCCGGAAGAACTCGCCGGTATGACCAAACGCATCCCCGCCGGATACATCGGAACGGTAGACGACACCGTGGCTGCCGTCCGGTATTTACTGAGCGACGAGGCCCGCTACGTGAATGGGGCCAACATACAAATCAGCGGAGCGTGGGGGATATGAAGGGTAACCTGAGTGCCTTTCTTGCTCGCAGAACGCGCACACTCAGAAGTATGATCGTTCGATGCGCGCAGTGAAAAACACTTCAGGCCACCCTCTGAGCTAAGTTAGGAATAATAATTAATAGCGGATCTTGAGGGAGGCATCATGAAATTAGAAGAAGAACGGATAGCACACAGTCGGTTTGTCCAGGCCTTACAGCACGAGCATCTCACCTGTCCCAAGCCCGGATGCGGCGGAGCGATGAATATCGCCGACCACACCCCTCATCTCGCCCGGATCAAGACGTACGAAGCCGAATGCAAACAATGTCATACGAAGGAACAGATTACCGGCAAAGAACAACCGATGCCACCGTGGGATGGCGCCTCGATCACCATGATGGCCGAAGTGCACCTCCTGCACGATCAACCCACTTGCCCCTTCGACGACACCCCCATTACCTTCACCTCCATGCCGAACCCCCGGCGCAAAGCCCGCTACCGCCTTTCATGCTTCTATTGCGGCAGACATGCGGAGTTAAACTGGCCGCCGCCGGAAGCCAAGAGGTAGGAATCGAGTCTGATGATCTCCTGTGCTCGCGCAACGCGCGGCCTGAGAAGGCCCTCGTTGGACGCTCGCGGTTAAGGATCACTGGAAACCACCCCTGGAGAGAACAGACATTACTTCATGTCGGTTGCCGTTTAGCCTGGCCCTTCGCCCGCTGCCGCTGATAAAACGCCGCAACTTTCGTTCGATTACCGCACGCCTTCATGCTGCACCAACGCCTGCTGTGATTCTTTGTCCCGTCGTAGAAGTAGAGCACGCAGTCAGGATTTTCACATTTCTTGACGTAGGCCGGATTCCCGTAGCACAACAAATTAGACGCCGCTTCAGCTACGGGTCCTAGCAAGTGG
>CBDDRH010000113.1:0-25251 GCA_965233025.1 uncultured bacterium | reverse complement strand
CCAGCGAGATCAACAAGAAAAAGAAGCCGACACCTAGCAGGATGATGAAGAAATCCGCGACTGCAATGGACTGTGACGCGAGACGCGTGAGGCCTGTGCGAAAGGCGCACGTCAGCGTTTGCTACGCTTCAGCGGGATGAGATGATGTCGATGAAGAAACATGTGGGGCGCTCGTGGAGTATCGTGGGAATAGGGGTGCTCTCCATACTCGTGGTCGCGGCGGCTGGGGCGTCAGAAAAGCCGGTGACGGGTGACAAGATTGTTCGGGAAACACAGGAGGCGCTGAGGGCCACCAAGGACTATACGATTCAGCAAAAAGATGCGTTTCAGCGAAGGATTCAAACAGAACTGGATGAAATGCAGGGGCATATCTCGCAGCTACGTGCACAAATGAAGCGTGAGTCGGGGAAAACCAGAGCGGATATGCAGAAGGCGATCGAGGAATTAGAAAAGAAAACGGACTTGGCGAATAAAAAGCTGCAGGACATTCATTCCGCCACAACCTCTTCCTGGGAGCAGGCGAAGTCGAAAACAGCCGCTGCGATTGACGATCTTCGAGATTCACTCAACCGGACCCTGTCCCAACTTCCATAACGGTACCCCAATGAAATATGCCCTCTACCCCGGCTGTGCGGCGCAAGGGGCGACACCGGAGTTATATCAATCGACGAGAGCGATCATCGGCCGATTGGGGATCGACGTTGTTGAGCTGACAGCCGCGGCCTGTTGCGGCGCCGGAGTTGTGACGGAGGTCGACCCTGATATGGCGCTGGCGCTGAATGCCAGGACGTTTGCGCAAGCGGAGGCGCTCGGACTGGATGTTATGACGATCTGCGGTACCTGCCAGGGGGTGATGAGCGCAGCCAATCGACGATTGAAGACGGAGACAAGGACTCTGGATCGCATCAATGCTCTCCTAGCGCCAGAAGGTCTCGCCTACCACGGTCATGTCCAGGTCAAGCATCTGTTGTGGATCGTGGTGCGGGACATTGGGCTGGCTCGCTTAGGCGCCTTGGCCTCCGTGCCGATGCGAGACTTTCGCATCGCTCCATTTTACGGCTGTTACATCCTGCGTCCGTCGTGGGATCTGGGGTTTGACGATCCTGAGAATCCCCAATCTCTTGAGCGTGTCATCAAAGCCGTTGGTGGCGAACCGGTGGCCTATGCCGGGAGAACCAAATGCTGTGGGTTTCCCATCATCCTCGAAAAGGAAGCCATTGCCGTGGCCATGGCAGGGATGCACATGAATGAAGCCAAGGAGCAGGGAGCCGATTTCATGGTGACGCCCTGTCCCCTGTGTCATATGAGTCTGGATATTTATCAGGATCGGGCTGGTCGCGCGGTGAACACCAAACTCGACTTACCGATCTTGCATGTGCCGCAGCTCCTTGGTCTGGCGATGGGGCTTCCAGCCAAGGACTTGGGACTCTCACATCATGTGATCTCGGTCGATTCCATTCTGGCGACGCTGGAGCGTCGTCGCAATCTCCCTGAAGGAGCTGTCGAATGAATGTAGTGAATCTGTCAGACTATCAGCAGTTTAGTAGTGAAAAGATGAAGAAGAACAATCTGTTTCAGACACCGCGATTCTTCTGCGACATCTACTGCTTCGAGCCAGGGCAGGAACAGAAGGGCCATATCCACGGTGAGCAGGATAAGGTCTATCTCGTGCTTGAGGGGCAGGGCACGTTTCAGGTCGGTTCAGAGAAGCAGGTGCTGGGTCCAGGGCAGGGGACCATGGCACCGGCCGGAGCAGAGCACGGCGTGAAGAATCATACAGACCAACGCCTCAAAGTCCTCGTCTTCGTGGCGCCGAATGCGGCGTAAAAAGTTAAACGTGAAACGCAAAACGTTAAAGAGACATGGATTGTTGGGCCACTGAACAGAGGAGGGGTGGAGCCTGATGATCTTCTGTGCTCGCGCAACGCGCCCGGGTTTGTCTGTCTGGTTCTTCCGGATGAATTTCCAGTCAGATCAACCAGACAAACCAGATAGACGAGATAAACCAAATGAACCAGCCTTCATTGGATACATGCAGCGAGAGACCCGCTAGCCAGCCCTCAAGGGCAAAGGTTGATAGAAGAACGAGGATATTTCTCCGAGAACAGACTCCCGAGCTAGCCACTTTCCGACTCCCCGTGCCATGAAACGTTAGAACGTGAAAGCGGATCACACGCTATTCTTGAGACTTGCCGTGATGGGTGGCTTGGGATAGGGTAGGCCCATGCGAACCACGAGCGCTGCAGCACGAAGAACCATACCGGCTACGGAGATTAGACGTCGCGGGTTTTCTGCGGTGGATAAGGCCCTGAAACGTGGGCCCGTGCATGTCCTCAAGAACAACGAACCGGCCTATGTGATCATGGCTGAAGATCAGTTCCGCGAGTTATCGGATCGTTATCGTAAATCGTACATTTCTCGAATCCGCCGGTCGTTGAAAGATGTAAAAGCAGGGCGAGTGCGTCGTGTGGCGGCACAGACGTTGATCGACGAACTGGGTCTTGATGCCTGATGTATGTGCTGCTGACGACCGGCCATTTTGATCGGCGTGTCGTCAAGTTTACCCGAGTCCACCCGGAACTCAAAAAGCCCCTCGCCAAGGCCCTAAGAAATCTCGAAGCCATCCCTTTCTGTCGTCCCTTCGGCTGCATCCGCTCAGCGGAGAACTTGAAGGGCTTCATGCCGTGAGCGTCACCCATGCCCACCGCATCACTCTGACGCTACGTGTCACCAAGAAAGAAATTGTCCTGCTCGACATCGGGAGCCACGACGAGGTGTATCGATAGTCTAACCGCCACGCACCGTAAAATATTGGATTGCAAGACCTGACTCTGTTTCTTGCGTCTCGCCTGGGACTAGAGCGCGTCTCGGCGCGCTCGGGGTTGGGCGGGTGAAAACGATGCGCGCAGTCAAGGGCAGCCTCGTCCGCTCCTCTAAGGAAAGGTATAGAGATTTGGAAGGGCCTCGTTCGACGTCCGCAGTCAAAAACTCCTCACGCCCTTGCTGACGGGTGATGAACTGGAAAAAGTAAGAACGTGTGCGCAGAGGGACGGCCCGCCTGACCAAAATAGTGCTGGCACCGTTAGCTGGTCATTTTGATCCTTAGCGCCTGCTCCCGTTCCATCGCCTCGCGATGTGCATGATTACATAATCCCATTTGCCACTATATCCTGCTGGAGCCTTATCACCGGAACGAATGCGGTTACACCCCATTAAAATCAAGTTTGCAATCTCCTTCTGAGGCGTATTTTCGGCTACAGCATAAATTCTCTTTTTGAAATCACGCCATGATTGTTTCGGTTTCATTTTTGTACCCCTTCGGCTGTTTAGGATCGGCGCTCTAGCCCTGACCTATTACAAACATTCATCTTGCTTTCGTCCAAAGCTGCCAGACGCTATTGGACCTGTAGGCCATACATTTTTGCCCGGCGTAGGAATGCCTCACGCGCACCTTCCAGGATCGCGCAGGCAGCGTCTCGCGTCTCCGGATGGTCAATTGAGCCACGGGCGACAATCTCGCCACGATCATTCATAGCTTTCAGTACGACTACCAGCTCAGCATCGCCAAGAACGGCAACGTTCGGATTGTGGGTCACGATGATGATCTGCCGGCGTTCCTTCGCACGACGCAGGACCGGAACCAGCGTGGTGTAGATAAATTCTCCGTCGAGATTGTCTTCTGGCTGGTCGATTATAAGCGGTCGGTTGCTATCCGAGGATAAGATAAGTGCCAGCAAGACGGACTGCTGTTGGCCTAGCGACAACTTAGGAAAGTCACGGGTGATATGTTGAGTGCCACCTTCTCCGTCGGGAATTGTCCGAGAGACTTGCAATCGTGGTAGATCGTGTACTGGAAAACGTTCGAGCGTGAACCTGACCGATGGTTCTCCAAGTCGATCAAGGATGACTTGCGTTTCATCAGGTTTGAACACGCTGACACCTTCAGATGTCTTAAGCGCGATAATGGGCTTGGGGTCTTTCTTCTGTATACATTCGAGCAAGACGGGAACGGTCAATTTCTGGACAAGCCAGTTTGCTCGTATCTGCTGATTAGTTTTCCATCCCATCACTTCGATGATTTTGTCTCTCGCATCGGGTGAATACGCGTTGGGTGTGTACTTCAGGCTTACTTGAAGATCCGATAGCGCTTCACGCAATGTTTTTGTCGCCCTGCGTCCATATGTATCGCGGAGTAGGGTGATGCGATCTCGGGCTGCCCACCTCTCTTTAATGGCCACCACTCGCAGCCTCCTCTGTTCTATCAGATGTGGCTTCCAGCTATGGAGGTTCTTGACCCATTGTTGATAACTCGCTTCATCCTTGGCGAGTTTGGCTATATATGACATGTCAAATTGGACTTTCAGCGCTTCAAGCTCCCGCCTCTTAGCATCGACCTTTTTTTGAGCTTCGGTGTCTTTCACTTTCCAATTGGCGATCTGAGCGGAAACAATCTTCTCGAAACCAATCAGACCAGCCTTGATCTGAGATTCGGCTGTGCCTATTGCTGTCTCAAAACTTGTAGCACCCTCCAGAATAGCCTGGAACTCTGCTTCTCCGACAGATAGAGATGCTGGTTCTGCGAGCTCTTGAATTTCTTGAATGGTGGCCTTCGGTGAGCCCTGCACCACATCACTCTTGGCTTCTCGTAGCTTTGCCATGATTTGATCGCGAAGCTCCCGCTCGGCAGCTAGTTGTTGCTGCAGTTCAATTAGCTCCTTCACTTCTGGCTTTTTTAAAGCGGCAAGCTGTTGTTGTGCGGTAGCCAATGAACTTTCGTATTGTGGGATCAATAAAACCTGCTGTTCAGCCTTTTCAATTTCAGTTTGGAGGGCAAGTAAACGATCGCGAGCGGTTTCCTCTGCCGCCAGTGCCTCGTCCAAGTCGACAAACCTGTCCAAGTAGTTTAGGAGTGCGAGCGGGTCTGTCTGTGCCTGCATGCTTATCCGCGCTGCCTCACCTTGTCCGAAACAGTCGACCTCAAAGTAGCATGGTCCGGTTTCCGGGTTGTCGATGTTCTGGATTTCACCATCCTTGGGACGAAATAGTGTGTGGTATTGGCCTGCCTGATCCTGCCAGGCAATGTGGAGTTCATCCGGCCATGCTTCAGAATCGACAACGGTGCTATCGCTGCGGGCTTCAATGATACAACGTACAGTTTCAAAAGCCGTTGATTTACCCGTCCCACGTCCACCTATGATGCAATTGAGATTTGGACTAAACTGTATAACCTGGCCTGATAAAAACCCTCCGTCTATATGTATGCCCAAGATTCTGGGCACCGCTTGAGGAATTTGATCCTCAATGCGAACGCGAGCATCTGAGTCCTCAAACGCTACGCGCAACCCATCGAATGAGGGCGAGTCCATCTTATAGCGTGTAACTTTGCGAACGTTCGCAGCATTGCGACCTAAAGCATCGAGCGTGTGTGCATCTGAGTTGAGAACTCGGGCTAAGTTTTGCTTCGAACCAAGTTTAAGCCGAGTGATGCGTTCACGACCCATCCTGGTCCTTTCTGGATCAGGGTCGTCTTCTGAATAAGAAATCTGCGACGAGGCTTGCTTTAGCTCAATGCCCAGTAGAGCGGAGTGGCACAACACGTCCATTTTATGTGGGGATGCTCCTGGAGTTTCGGTTTCGAATCCGGACGGTACATCCACATGAGCCAACACCCCGAACCCGCCAAGCGATGAGAGTAAATTTAGACAATCGAGAATTGATTCTTGACATCGGGAGTTTGCGTGGCGGCGATCAACGATTGAGAGTTGCCCATGTAACCGGCGCAGAGCTTCGAGTGTTGGTAAGTAACAAAGCAAGTGGCCTTGTGAGGTGGATAGCTCTATGCCGGGGACTACATAGATGGATGACCCCTTGGACGCATGCATGGCTGATTCTACATTGTCGATTTCGTTGTGATCGGTGAGGGCTATGATGTCGAGGCCTTCACGTGCCGCAGTTTCGACAATAGCAACGCCGATCATCGCAGTATCTTGCACATCGTGGGAAGCACCGAAGGAGTGGATGTGGAGATCGGCACGAAAGAAGCATGCACCTGTTGGTTTCGCCAAGATTTCGTCGAGAGCCGGCATAAGCTTTCCTTCTTAGCCCCTCAGTGTAGGTGCGCCGAGTATTTTAAATCTGTCTAGTCGCGAACATGTCATGAATCTCTCTCATCGGTTAGCGCAGGTAAGCTCAAGCCATCGATTTCCTGCAATGATTTCCCCGCTATCCCTTGAAGGTCTCCGTACATGCCAACGGTTGCTTGCATTACACGCTCAATTTGTTCCTCTCGTTTTGCCCATTGCTTTGTAATGGCTTTTTTCTCTCTGTCGAGATCTTCTTGCATTGAAGAGAACGACTCGACGATGGCTTCGACTCGATGTCGGAAACGTGGTCCGGTCAGGTACTGATAGACCATTTCGGTCTTTGTTTGCTGTCCTTCCAGTGCCTGCCGAGCTGAGGCAATTTCGATTAAGGAATGGCGCAATGCGACCGCGACGGAGAGCATCGACCGTGAATGTGTGACCCACACTCCTTCGATCAGATCAAAGGACTCGATGCCCTTTGGGAGGGTCTGGCTGACAATCACTGCGATTTCTGCCTTGGCGGTTCGCTGGTCGTCGCGAAGTTTGGCCAGCCAGCCGTCGCTCCAATTCTTCGTCCGCTTGGATTCCCACAAGATGGTTCCACAGAGCTGACCGAGTGGGCCGATGACCCGCTGTAGTGCATCGCCTCCGAATTCGCCTTTTGGGACAGGTTCGATGGTGTCCCTTGGGAACTTTGTCCTGAGCAAGGCTTCCAGCTCCAGTTCCTGGACTTCGCCTTGAAGTTGCTGCGACCCCTGCTCGGCTCTGCGCTTGAGTTCTTTGATCTGGGTCTGCATGGAGGCGATGGTTTGCTCCTTCTCCATTACTTTGAGCTTCAGGCCGTCTTCCGCTTCTTTCTTGGCCTGCTCGCGGGTGATAGAGAGCCCATCCTGGACTCGCTTTTCGACCGTAAGTTCTAGCTCGCGCTTGGCATCGTCCAGTTCACGTTTTTGCCTGATGAGATCGGCCTGTGCCTTCTGGGCCTCGGCCAGTTTGACGTCGCGTTGATTGAGAACCTCTTGAAGTTCGGTAAGCTCTCTCGTCTTCTGGTCAATATCCGTTTGCAGGGCGAGTTTGGCCTTCTTGGATTCCTCTGAGACAATCTTTGCGCGCTCCAACAGCAGCTTCTCGGTTACCTGAGCATCAATCGCTTGCGTGGCTTTTGAGACCGCTGCTTCCCGCTCACGCAACGACTCTTCTTTCTTGGCGATATCCGTGTCTTTCAGCGCCAGTCGCTTCTCATAGTCGCGACGGGTTGACTCGATTAATGGAGCGGCGAGAGATTCTGTCAGTTTGATCTCGGTCTTGCAGTTCGGGCAGATAATTGTGGGCTCTGACATAGAAGAATCCCGGTAAGACTGGTGTATTTACTGGATCAATTCCTACGCTCAAAAGGTGGATAAATCAACCGTACAGAAAGGGGTAGTGGGGTCAGGAAGGCTAAATGTTCCCCCCAAGCTCCATCCCGTTCTTGCTTGACCTTGCCAGCTCTTCAAGTCGTACGTGGGAGTCTGAAAGCACTGGAGAGAATGTTTGAGGTCGCAAATTGCGACCTCAAAGCTCGTGCCTTTTTGGCTGCGAGCGTGCGTCTGACGAGTGTTCTGTAGCAGATGGGTGAGGAAGGCTAAGCCGTTAAGCCACGGGCTCTCGTCTCGGGACCATTCGGCCCTCTTCTAAATCCTGGAGATCGGCCCAGGCTGTGAGGTCGGTTCGAGAGGGATCGACGGCATCTCTGAGCTTGTTGAAGATTTCCTGCTTCTTGGCAGTGCTGGGTCCACGATTCAGCATCATCCGGTTCCATGCTTCCACCTCGGTTGGAGGATGCGCCTTCGCCGCCTGTGTAAACCATGTTGCCACTGCTTCATCTGAAGGATTGGCCTTGACGGCTGCCGTGAACTGATCGGCAGTGATCTCCGCGAACTTCATGAGCCGGACATCCATGGGGCAGGGGTAGATGTATTCCCCCTCGGTGCCGGCCAACACGGCTCGGCATTTATCGATCATTCGCGCCAGATGGACATAACCTTCCGTCTTGGATCGCATGCTGCGCGGGAATGAGCTTCGAAGGTCCATAAGAGTCCAGTGGAATCCCTCTCACCGTTACCTCTCCCCCTAGTGGAGAGAAGGCGATGAGAGGAGAATCTTAAATCAACTTGTGATTCGTGAATGTCAAGTTCTTCACGATCACTCCGCCATTTTCGTACGTAATGATCCTGCGGGTGGCCGGCAGATCCGATGATCCGACGCGCACATGGGTGTCGGTAAAGCTTTCCACGTTGTTCAGTTTTCCGTCTGTCGGTGAATAGTAGTACACGGAGTATTTCGTCGTCAGATTTTTCTGGTCTTGGGTCACGGCGCTCTCTTCGACGTTGATCGTAAAAGCAAAGGGGGTCATGCCGGGGTGCGCCATGGTGCGATTGATCTGGGTGATGCGATGGTCTTTGACGCGATAAAACGAGTTCGACCCATGAATGATCAGTTTCGTGCCGAACGGGTGCCCATCTTCTTCCATGGTCAATGAGTACTTGCCGTCCGATTCCTCGAAGGTTCTTGGGCCGCGGTGGACCGCGATCATGCCGAGCTGTTCTTGCGCCCACTTCTGCACGTCGGCCTCTCCGAGTTGAACCGATACTTCACGAGGGCTTTTCACCATGACGGGTCCGCTGGTTTCCTTTCCGTTCACATTCACGGTGAGGTCGGCGGTGAATCCCGTAAAGTCTTTCTGCCACCGCGCGGTTCTTTCGAAGGCGTGCCGGAGAATTTCGCGGGCTTTCGGGTCGTCGGCGACAGTCGGCTGGTTCTGCTTCTGATGTTCCATTGCGATCTCCTTGTAAGAATAAGGTGAGTGGGATTATACCCCCATGATGAAAATGGCCTCAAGTGGTTCCTGCCTGTGCGGGATATCTGGTGCATTGGAGAAAATTCCGCTATACTGCGCCGCGCGTTGGTGGATCGAGTATAGAAAGGACGGACATGGAACGACGGGCTGCTTCCCATACAGAAGAAGAAGAGATGAACCATCGCCGCCGGCTGCTGAATGCCGCGAAGAAAGGTGATCAGAAGGCCATCGGCAAGCTCTTAGAGCTCTATCAAGTGCGGATCTACAGCGGCGATATGGTCACGAAAATGAATAAAACATCTGCGACACACAAACTGCAGGCTCAGCTCGCTGAAGGGAAACCTGTGAAGGGTGGGTCGGGAGGTCATGGGAAGAAGACGATGCCCGGGAAGCCTGCTCCAGCGAAACGCGCACCTGCGAAAGCCGCGCCGCAACGTCCTGTTTCGAAGGTAAAGCCAAAGTCAAAATCTAAGTCTAAGCCTAAGCCGGCCAAGGCCGCTCGAAAGAAACATAAGAAGTAGCCAGGCCGAGGTTATTGCACCGCCACTCGCAGCCCCCCGCCTCCCAGTTTTGCAGCAATATCTTCCGCTTCTTGGAGTGCCCCCGCGAACACGACGGCTTCACCATCATGATCGATCTTCCATGCGAGCTCAAAGGCTCTCGTGGAGTTCATGCCGGGAATGTATTGACAAAAGAGCGCGATGACTTGCTCGTAGGTGTGACATTCGCAGTTGAAGACAATCACACGCGCGTCCAATCCCGCACCGACCTCGATACTGGTGGTTTCTGTCGGGACGGGAGGCGCGAAAGGTGTTTTTGTGCCTGCCATGGGGGCGAATTCTAACAGACTTGGTCATAACTTTTAATAGCCTAACCGGGTAAGCAGGTAATTGATTCTCGGCCAATTCTCCCGGGCACAGGATTGCGCATACAGCGAGAAATGAGCGGGGGAATCTGTAACCGGCTGGAGTTCGTGTGCCAGGGCGAGGGTCTGCGTATAGACGAGTGAGGCGGATGTTTTCACGAGAGCGAGCCCATATTCATAGTGGTACCCTTCTTCAAGGGTGACGCTTCTCTTCGAGAGCATTCTCACCCGATCGAGGTCATAGGTCTGTTGTCTGAACGAATCATCCATCAGGCGCAGGAGCGCGGCAGGACCCGGCACGAGGCTATCGCCGATACGGAGGCTATGAGACGGTTCGAAAAGTCCACGCTGGAAACGACGGTCCCGGCGAAGCGCCGTGTGAAAGCGCGCGCGCCAAAGCGGATCGCGCAGGTCGCGATCGATGGCGGCTGCCACAGGGGGCGGAAGCGGGCCACTTATGTCATAGCCTTGCACGAGACGTCCGGAGGCGATGAGATCGGGAAAGCTCATGCCCATCCGGTCCTGGAACGCCGTTACTCCGGACATGGCGGTCAATTGTAACGCCATGAAGTCGCGAAAATGGATAGAGGCAAAGCGAGTCAGGAGCCGTGCCAGGGTTTCCGGGTGGCAGAGATGAAAGGGGTAGAACAGGGCGTGGGGTGATCGAGGTCGATTCATCGACAACGTTTCACGGTCATGTTCCGGTTCGCGCGTACGATATTTCTTCACGTCGTGGCTTGATTTCCTGCTCATCTTTGTCCCGGTGACGATCGCGCTCGAAGTTCTTCGAGCCGATCCATTGTTTGTCTTTGTGTCGGCGGGACGCTCCATTATTCCGTTGGCGGGCCTATTGGGGCGAGCCACCGAACATTTGACGAGCCATGTCGGCGTCGGCATCGGGGCGCTGCTCAATGCCTCGCTTGGCAATGCCGCAGAATTGATTATCGCGCTGGTCGCTCTGCGCGAGGGCCTTCACGATGTCGTCAAGGCCTCTCTCACCGGTTCGATCATCGGTAACATCTTACCCGTACTCGGGGTTGCCATGTTTGCCGGCGGGATGAAGTACGAGCGGCAGACGTGTAACCAGACTGCTGCCGGAATGGGCGCCAGTCTCCTGCTCCTGGCGGCTGTGGGGCTCATCATTCCTGCGCTCTTCCACTTCACCGCCGCCGATCGAGGCGTTGCGATCGAGCGAGAACTGAGCCTCACCATATCATTCATATTATTCGCTATTTATGTGGCAAGTCTGCTGTTTACCTTGAAGACGCATCGCCATCTGTTTGCCGGAGCGGCCCACAACGCCTCTGATCTTGGGGAACAACCCTGGACTCGCGGCGCCTCGATCACGGTCCTCACTGTCGTGGCCTGTCTCGTAGCCCTGATGAGCGAGATGTTAGTCGGTGCGATGGAGGCGGTTTCGCATCAACTTGGGCTCACCCAAGTCTTTGTCGGCGTTATTCTTGTCGCCCTTGTCGGGAATGCGGCTGAGCATTCCACTGCTGTGATGGTGGCGCTGAAAAACAAGATGGATGTCGCCTATGGTATCGCGGTCGGGTCGAGTCTGCAGATTGCGTTACTTGTTGCGCCGGTGCTTGTCTTTGCCAGTTATCTTCTCGGGACGCCGTTGGACCTGATCTTCCCACCGTTCGAGGTGGCTGCGGTGACGATATCGGTCCTGAGTGTGGGATTCGTGGCGATGGACGGAGAATCGAACTGGATGGAAGGCGTCATGTTGGTCGGAGTGTATCTGATGTTGGCGATCGCCTTTTTCTTCCTACCCGCCTAGCAACTGGGAGAGCGGAGCTGATAGCTAATGGCGTATAGCCCGGACACAGACAGTCCTGTTCGCGGTCTTCCCCCCGACTACCAGCCATACGCTATAAGCCATATGCTCTTAGCTTCTAGACTTTATCCATGTCGATGACTTCCGTGGCCTCCCACAGATTCTTCTGTTCCGCATCCGCCAGTGCCTTTACCCGATCCTCCTCCGTCTCTTCCCCAAACTGAGCCGCTTGAGTCGGCACCGTCGGTTCCTTCTTGGACGTAGACGAATCTGCCTCTGGTGGCGACGGCTGCTTTCTTCGCTTCTTGGCCGGGTCCATATTAACGGGCATGGCAACTCCCCTGTGATCGAGGTTCAGTTTCCACCCCACCTAAAGGCAAAGTCAATGCGCGCGGTGGTCGTCAGCGGCAATGGGCCGCGCTGCGTGAAGCGCGAGAAATGCGAGAGAGGCGCGACGTGAAAGATCAGGCTCCCATCACCTTTGACCTGTATTGCGCGTCCCGCCTGTCCCGCTCGTCTCGCGCAACATTGTTAGTACAGTTGCTCGGCGATCGTGTCTGCCTGCAGCCGACCCCGCGCCGACAGCCTACTACGCTCACCGTTTTCTTCGATCAACTGTTGCGCGAGTAACTGTGCGGTGACTGCCGCATGTCCGTAGTTCGCGGCATGCTGATGAAGATGGTGTGAGGGAATGCCTCGAATCAGGCGTAACCCGAATATCACGGCGTCGCGGAGTTGCTCTTGCTCCGAAAGCCTGGTGCGATCTTCAATGGGGAGACGGTTTGCCGTGAGCGATGTGTCGTAGGCCGCGAGGTCGGCGATGTTGCCGAATCGTATCCCGTCCAGATAGGACTGTGCGCTCGGACCTAATCCGAGATATTCGCCATTGGTCCAATAGAGCAGATTGTGCCGGCAGGCATATCCCGGTTGCGCATAGTTCGACACTTCATACCGCTCATAACCGGCGTCGCTGAGTATCCCTTGTGCGGCCGCATCCATTTCAATCTGAAGACCTTCATCTGGAGCCGGACTCAGTCGGCGCTGTATGTTGGAAGCGAGCTTCGTATCCTCTTCGACCGTGAGGGCATAGCAAGACAGGTGCGTGGGTTTCAATGTAAGGCAGTGGGCGAGTGTCCGCTGCCAGCCTTCCAGGCTTTGGTCTGGGAGCCCATACATCAAGTCAAGATTGATGTTCGTGAATCCGGCGGCTCTGGCTTGAGTCATCGCACCGACGGTCTCATGGACCGTACCGGGTCTCCCGATTCGATCAAGGTCGCCATCGTCCATCGATTCTGCGCCGAAACTCATACGGGTGACGCCGGCCTGAAGCAGTTGAACGAGACCCTGCTCGGATATCGTAGAGGGGTGCGCCTCAATAGTGATTTCACAGTCGGCGGCAAGGGTAAGGTGTGCGCGAATCTCAGACAGAATCGCGAGCAGCTGAGTCGTGGCAAGGACTGTCGGTGTGCCGCCTCCGAAATAGACGGATTGGATGGGACGGTTTGTGGTCACATGCTGCTGCGCCGACAGTTCGATCTCATGCCTGAGGGAACGGACAAAGGTTTCTGCGCGGCTTTCACGATAAATTTCAAGGTAGAAGGCGCAGAAGTCACATCGCTGCCGGCAGAACGGGATGTGGAGGTATAGGCCGAGGGGAGAGGGCGTCATGACAAGAGGTTGAATCCTTGGGGTTTGGAAAAGTCCCGTTCGAGGACGATTTCAATTTCGTCGCCGGGAGATTTCCCGCGATTGCGCACGTGCGTCTGCCACGACCGGTGCTGACGCAACGACTCGAAGAGCGCTTTCAGCAGATCCGGTTTGATTCGTGCTTCCCACTCGCGCACCCAGGCTTGATGATCTTCCTCGCCCTCATAGTCGTCGGGAAACGAGGTCTCCAAGCTGAATCGAAGGACAAAGGTTTTTTCTTCTTGATACATACCGCTCCTCAGGAGCCTGTCCGACATTGACCATTCTACTGCGGCGAACGACCCACGACCATGCTGATTGCGAAGTGGCCGGTCCGATCTTATAATGTCTCTCAGAATAAGGAGAACATTCCATGCCTATCTTCGAATATGTCTGCGGGGAATGCAATCATCGATTCGAGTTGTTGGTGTACGGCTCAACACAAGCTGCCTGTCCAAAGTGCAACACGACGAAATTGGAGAAACAAATCTCTTCGTTCGGGGTTGGCGGCACGGATGGCTGGGTCTTGCCAGGCAATGGGGGAGGTGCCTGTGGAAGTTGCGGTGATCCGCGCGGTCCTGGTTCCTGCTCCACAAATTGATCATGGAATTAAGCGAGCAGACCCTGCAGCGTGCCATTGCGACCATCTCTCAATCCGATCCGCTCACCAAGTTACTTGAACAGGTAAAGCTTGGCCGGATGAAACCTGCTGATGCCGGATTGCGTGCCGTGATCGACTCGTGGATGGGTACCTATCAAAAGATTATTGAATCTGGTGGATTCACCAGCCAGGCGTTGCGCCGCATCGACCCTCACCCGCGTCTGGCAGTGTTGATTGAATGTGGCGTACTGACGGATGAACAGCAGGCGGTTACCGCTCTCCGTACCAGCTACGAGCGGGCCGTCGCTTCAGCAACGGAGTGACCACATTTCATGTGGGTTCCCTGGGTCACTGCTGTTCTGTTCCTGGCCATTGGATCACTTGGAGAAGGGCGGGCTGAAGATGCCGTCGGCGCCAGGCCACTCCTGACGGTTACGTCCAAGGATCTTCACCGCATCCTGCCGACGGGCTCTCATGCCCTGATCGATCCCCGCTCAATTGAACAATTTCTTGATGCGCTGGATGGAAGCCCGCCGGACTGGGGCTCGATCTATGGCCATGGCCATCTCGACCCTGACCATGATGAGCGGTTGTTCACGTTGAATCGGGAGCGGGATGCGAAGCGCACAGGCAATCCCCTGTTGAACCGCCTCATCACCTTTGTCTGGTTCGGTGAATTATCACGGTACGATGCGGAGGCCGGTGGATTTCGCGTCGTGCTCGGTCCGAAGCTCACACCGACTCGTTGGGGTGTCGTGCGTTTCAAATACCAATACGATGATCTTCAGGGCGATCTTGTGGCAAAGGCTTCAACAAGACTGCGGGGCGCACTGGAACAGCGATTAGCGCGAGGTGAGTCGGTTGATATTACTGTGGCCATGACCGGGCGGCTCATTCCTGAGGAATCGGTGGTATACGATTTCTCGCATGACCAAGCAGGCCTCGGCGTGATTATGCCGATCGTGAAGGTCGAGCGGCTCGATTATTTGCTGATGCATAAATAAAGTTGTCGAAGCGCACGGTCTTCTGAATGCGTATTCTTTCTTGTTTGATCCCGCCATCCCTATCGGAGCTAGTACACGTCTTTCGCGCACCGAAATCCCGTTCCGCTGGGACGGCTGTCCATCGTGCCCCAGTCTCGATCGCTCGTGCGAAGACTGATGGCCGGCTTGAGCCAGGACCCGCCTCGCATCGCTTTGATCGCTCCGCGAGAAGGTCCCTGAGGGTCCGAGAGGGGAGCGTCTTTGTAGTAGTTCGGGTTATACCAATCCTGCACCCATTCAGCGACGTTGCCGGCCATATCATACACGCCATAAGGGCTCGCGCTTTCCGGAAAGCTCGCGACCGGCATGGTGAGCACTTCTCCCTTAACGCCCTTCTCTTTTGAAATCTTCGCTCCTTCGCCCTTGACCCAGAAGGCATCCCAATCCGCTCCGCTCTGAAAGTCGATGGTTCTCCCTGCCCAATAGCTGGCACTGTTGGCCTTCGTGAAGTCCCACTCGTTTCCCCAGGGATAGCGGCGGCCATCGGTGCCGCGCGCGGCCTTTTCCCATTCCGCTTCGGTCGGCAGACGCTTACCGAGCCAGGCACAGTAGGCCACGGCATCCTCCCAACTGACATTGACCACGGGATGGTTGCCGATGCCGGAGATCGGTGTATTGTTCTCCCACAATGTAGAAGCAGGGTTGGAGTTTGCCGGCGTACGATGTCCGGTCGCTTGAACAAATCGTGCATAGACATCGTTCGTGACTTCGTAACGGTCGATCAAGAATGCTGCTGTGTAGACGAGGCGTTGTGGCTGTTCATCAGGAAGACCATCGCTGCTGGCCGGATTCCCCATCAGGAATTCACCGGCAGGAACCAGCGCCATGTCGTCGGAAGGAAGAGCGCTCACGGCCACCGGCGGATAGCCGATGGTCAGAACAAAAAACAACAACGAGAGAGATGGCACCATAAGCATGAAGGAGATTCGTCGAGCCGCAAAAGAATAAAAATTGAGCCCACCAAAGGGGCAGTTGCAGGATTTTTTGCCGCTGTGTTTCAAGAGTGTGATGATAGAGGAAACCTTGTTGGTTCGTCCATCCTGGCGCCGTTAATACAGCGGACAAGCTAGCTTATACGTGTACTCGCCTTTACTCAGCATTATCGTGGTGCTACCTTACGTGGCTGGAGAGAAACTCATGCAATTCTTGGTTCTGGAGACACTCGAAGCGCCCAGTTCATAAACCTGGCCGTCTTTCCTGTCCCGTATATCGAGAGAAACTCATAACAAACTTCGTCAATCTAGCTGGTTCAAAAAGAAATCTATTTGAACCTCCAGGCAACCCCTCAGTGAGCCATATTTATTAGCCGCATCAATGAGATCAAACAAATTCCATCCGTCTGGGAAATCCTCCTTCACATATCGTCCTGCATCTAAGCCTTGTTTCTTTTGACGAACCCGCTGCAACTGGGTACTCTCCTATTATTAGGAGTCCGTCAGGGCTACCCGGCCAGAGATGATAATGGAAAGATTCATGTGGGCTACGTTGGGTGTTGTTTTTTTGGTCGTCGGTCTAGTTGTGACGTTTGTATGCATATCAGTGGGCATTTACGTAGACATCACTGCATTCCTGGGTTTACCGATACCGCTTTTGATGCTTGGGATGGGAATTCTTGTCTTGACCTCTTTTTCGTACAAAGTACTCTGCGGCGAGACGGGGATCACCATGTTCTTTGTTTTTAGTGAGGTGCGCGTGCCATGGGAATATGTGGAGTACCATAACAATGTTGCTTGTCGAGTCAAAATTAAAGGTGGGGCAAACGTCTGGGTTCTTTTGAAATATCGCGGGCAGAGCAATATGCGTACGCATCGAGCACTCCTCCTTCTTCCTAGTGTGGGACCTGTCGTTGGGTGGTCGGCCAAAGAGTATACGACTGAACTTAGTAAATATATTCCTTCATGAGCGCGGGAGTAGACTTCAAGGATGAGAAAAGGAACTGTGAACTGGTCCAGGTTTGACGATCCTAAATTATAAGGTTCTGTGAACGGGGAGAATCCAAAAATAGTTGATTTTGACCCCGAGGAATTCAAGTCCTGATTCTCAAAGAAGTCAGAGAGATACCGGCAAGGATTACACAAGCTTTTTGGACCACTCCTGCTCCCCTCATACACGCCACTGTTAGCTGCTTCAACGAGAGTCATTAGAGTCCTCTTCGTGCTCAACGTGGCACCGTATCACGCTATGTTTCACAGGGCTCCCAAAGACCGCAGTTTTCTGCCTGCTATACTTCCCTTAGGATCGCTTGCTACCAGGGTTGCACATCTATCAATGATAGCCAGGACGAACTGCTCAGCTAGGCGTTCAGCAGACTATGAGGAACCAACGTGAGTGAGTGGATCGGGCGCGACTTCACGGGGCGTTCATTGAGCGCTAACGAGCGGCGGCTTGTAGATGTGCTCGGACGCTTGCTCGATGAACTTCGCCCCGGACAACTATCTGCCGTTGAATCAACCGCTCAGTGCCGTATTGGAGGCGGTTCAGAGCGCAAGTTCGTTTGAGGGGATTTTCAACGCATTGCCCCTCCAGGATTTAGAAGACTGTTTGGATGGCCTATAAGTGGTCGCGAAACTTGTAGGAGATGAGATAACGTGGAAATGAGATTTGCTAGGCTTTTACTTTTTGCCCTTGTTTCCCTCCTAGTGATCTCACAGCCGTTGGATGGTCGAGCCAAGGATTATGTTCATCTCAAATGGGTAGATAAATCGGTTCCAGATGTTGAATGGCTAGCAGAGGGAAGTCCCCTTGTGGCGCTTCCTCTTTCAATCAAGCACATTCTTGACCGGCACTTTCCACAATATCGTGTGCCAGGGAATCAAGACTACGAGGGGGATTGGGCGGCGAATTATGATTCAGTCGGAGGTGAGTACCCGCATGAAAAGCTTCTGAGCGAGCGGCTCCCGTTTCTCGCCTTCGGGGATTTTAATCATGATGGAACAGACGATATCGCGATGCTCATTGTTGGAGTCGACACCAACGATCGCTGGAAATTAATTGTGTTCCACCATAGCAAGAACGGGTATCGTCATCGAATACTTGTGTCATCTCCGGAAGCAAGAAGTGAAGATTCCAGGAAGAGACGCAATTATGGTCCCATCAATCGTTTTGGTATTCGAGGGAAAACGGAATGTACTGACAGAAAGCCGTGCGTAGTTCTCGATGCCTTTGAGGCGGCACAGTTTGAATATCTTTGGACAGGAACGCAGTACGTGGAAAACAACATTCATGATTGAGTTTGTTTCGTTGTCTTTTTCCATAGTCAAATCTAGGTGTCCCATCCGGCTGTCTGGCTCTTGTCCGAGTGGCGATGGTTCGGCTGATTGCGTGTCATTTTGGCCAACAGCAGGGCCTAGATGGTGGCGTGTCATCAAACAGCGTATTGAAAATATTTGCATCGCACACATCCTCATTACGTCACCCTTCAGGAAACTATTCTAATACAAATAGAGGCTGCACTCGAATTTGTTTGCCTAAAGACTGTGACCACTTTGTGTCAGGAACATACGAGAACAGAGAGGAAGGTATCGGAAATAATAGAATGAATAGAAGTGCCAACGTGCTGGAATTGCGACATAAAGTGAGGAAACCATCGCAATAGCAAGCATTTACAATTCACTGAGATTGACCTTTTAAGGCGAAGGCTCGCAATGATCCGGCTTTGAGATTGCAGTTATCTCACCAGACACAGACGATAGATCTTGGCTACCGTCGGTTTCCTGACTTTGCGAATAGCCATGGCACCGGGGTTCATGATCTCATCGCCCGTTGCGGTGTTGATAGGGGGTGGTTGGTTGTCGTGAAGACCATCGCTGCCGGCAGAATTCCCGCAACAGGAGAATATTCTCGCAGGATGCTCAAAAAGCCGTCCAGCAAGGCCGCAGCGAGTGAAGGGCCGAGGCGTACCCTCTGGGCTACGTTGAGGGTCTGAAGGATGCGAGAACGCCGCTGGAGGGATTTTTCAGCATCCTGCTAGGTCTTTTTCAATCCACAAGCCTTGGCGACGGCATCGCGATACGCCTGCCAGAGCACCAGGGATTTCTTGAGGCAGCGCAGTATGGCCTGCTGTTGGGGGGGTGTCGTGGCGTAGTTTACCACCATGGCATAGGCATCGTGGCGGTGGCCGGCTTCGACCAGTTGGTGTGCGCGAATTAGGTCCATGCAATCGATGGGCAGTCCGTGGTGTTTCACCAATGGGTGGTGTTGGACGATCGCTTCGATGTCTTCGGCGGTCTTTGGCTTGGAGGGGGCGGCGAGTTCTGCGCGATCCTTTACGCTGCCTTCTACGAAGACGGTCAGGGCCGCTGCTCCGATGACCCAGTCCCGGCTATTCGAGACGCGATCCAGCCAGGCGCGATACCGTCGACTGGCCGGCAGGAGGCGCACCTTATCAAAATCACGCGCCGGCAATCCAAGGCCCGCCATCATGGTCAGGAACAATTCCGGGTGCGACTTTCCCAGCGAGAGCCCACCGGTGTCTTCTTCGTAAATATTGTCGGCAAGCATTCGGCGAACCGGGGCCGGGGGATTCTGCCCATGAATACGTGCCAAGAACACAGGAAAGTCACGCACGTATACGCCGTATTCCTGTTGAAAGTGGTGTGCGAGTTGATCGACGGTGACTGTTCCGTTGGCGAAAGCCGGCCAGGCCCAATGATGCTTCCGGTCCATAATACGCAAGAGTTCTTCTTGGAATCGGCTTTTCGTCATGGGGCGTGTCATGTCTGTTGCCTTCCCGTTGAGTGGCTCGTTACAATCCGATGGCGCGGAGGTTGTTCAATGAATCAGATGACGATTCAGAATCCAGAAGACATTCTATCGATGCTCGCAGAGGTGTCTCTGCGAGGGTCGGGTTTTGTGACGGACTGTCTCCTCGACTATGTGTTGGAAGAAGGTTTCACAGAGCCGATCTTTCTCAATGCCAGTGGGGAAGATCCTGACGCCTATTTTAAAGGCCAATCTCCTGCCTGGGCGGTGTATCAGATCCGAGAATGGAAACGTGTGTTGACCGTTTCGGGTGGTCCGGGTAAAGAGCGCCGGGTGCAAATTACAGAAACCCCCTAGTCAGTGTTGAGTGTAAGAGGGATGCGGAGAAAAAGCAACGAAACGACGGGGCTTCAACCGCCCGTGGCCGACTTGAACATGGAGTGCGTCGCATGCCGATGATCCGACTCACTGAGCCGCAGGACATGGGTGAGCTGGCAATGATTACGAGTTTGCTGGAGGGCAGCGGCATCCCTTACATGGTTCAGAATGAACATGTGAGCAGTTTGTATCCAGGACTCCCTATTCTCAACTCGCATATCATGGTCAACCAGTGCGATCAGCTCCGTGCCGAAGTGCTTCTCAGCCGACTACGGTTGCCGGTGCGCGATGTCTCGTCGCAGCCGTAAGCGCATACAAACCCACATTATTCACGAGTGCTTCTGTTCCATCGCGGCTCCGTATACCCGCGCAATGCGACTAGGAGACGAACCGTCATGAATAACGTGAGCTAGCGTGGCGGTTTTGGGGTGTGCGGGTTTGATGGGGACTGAATGGGAAGCCGTTCGCCTGAGCCTTGGAACCATCCGCCGATGAGGCTGCCTTCTTCAAAGTACAGATAGCGGTGTTTCACCACCGCCGCGCTTTCCCAATCTTCAAAAATCCATTCTTCGCGGCGGATGCCTTCCTTGGTGAAGGTCGTGTTGATCGTCTGTGGTCCTCCCCAGGCTTCTAGCACCTGTTCTTTCGACATGCCGACCATGACCCGATGCTCCGCGATATGCTTTTGAAAGTCCGGGTCTTTGAGCTGTTCGATGAGTGGCCAGATCACCATCAGCAGAACAAAGAGACCAAGCCCGGCGTAGATGATGAGTCGAACTGAACGGCGGCGAATGAAGGGGACCGGTGCTTCCAGATCAGTTGGCGAGGCATTCATCGATTCATGGGTAGTCATGGTGGTGTGAGGCATGATGCAGCGCATCGTAACAACGGCCCACAAGGGGAGTCAAGCAACGGCAAAGAAAAGCATTTATGAATCAATTAGATAGGGAAGTCGCTATACTCGAAGCATGGAATGCTGCTTATGAAGAAAGAACACACATCTATTCAGCTATGGTTTCAGAAGGGACTGCTCCTTGGTATGGGGGCCGTCCTCCTTCTTGTTACGGGACTCATGATGCCCCACGTAGTGGCTGCCGAGACGATGTATTCCTATATCGATGAGCATGGCACGCCTGTCTTGACGGACAATTACAACAATATTCCGGAGCGCTATCGAGCGAAAGTGAAAACCATCGAACAGTCCGTCCGTCAGCCGTCTCAGACTGCCTCGTTCGGGGCCATACAGCATACGGCCACAAGCTGGGCCAAGAAAATAACCGCAACAGCAGGTGGCTTTGCGCCGGAGATTTCAGGTTTATCACCCGCGCAGTCGAAAATCTTGACGACAGCGGGATTTGTTGCGTTGATCTGTGTGATTGCGATGTACCTGATCCGGAATCAGGCCATAAAATTTATTTCACTCTGGACCTTGATCCTCACCGGGATTGTCACGCCCGTCTTGTTGTATACGGCGCAGGGTGGGGCGAGCGATGTCATGAAAGCCAAAGCCGCCGACGCAGTGAAGAAACAACAAGATCGCCTCCAGCAAGTTCCCTAGACTCTCTCATCTGTGCACCTCCCGCTAAGACTGATCGCTAATCGGCGTATTTTGGAAGAGGAATCTTCCTCGCTGGTTTCACTTGAAGCGCGGGTTGCTGCGCGAATTCACGCGAATAGGGATTGATGATCGGGTCATGGGTGTGTTGCTGCCGTTGTTTCACAAGGTCGATACTTTGAGTGCCGATCTCTACTCGATCAACAAGCGCTTTAGTTGTGAGTGGGTCCGGCAGGCCTTGCAAAGAGAATAGCTGAAAGGCCAGGGTCCACTCCAGCTTGTCTCTGGTTGCCTCCTTCACAATAAAACGAGCTTGTGGTGACGCGGCGCCTTTGAACAACAGTACCCAAATATTCGATCGGAATGAGGGGGACGCAGGATCCTCTGATGGGTGAAATTCCGGGACCACTGCGGGAATTTGAGCGAGGGGGACAGCGGGGGAGAATTCGATATCAACGAGCCGAACGTATAACGTCCGGTTCTCGCTTTCATCGTTGGGATCGACGGTATAACTGAACGAATATCGGACATCGATCCCATCACGGGTAAAGGTATAGACATCCTCGCCATTTTCCGGTGACACGAGCTTCCTGAAATATTTTTCCCAATCGGTGATGGCGTAGTAGGTAAAGACGCGCAGCGCGGACTTCCGATCACGCACCGCCTGCGGCATCCCGAGTTTTTGATGCAATTCAGTTTGTGTCAGCCCGAGGTACCCGTCCTCAAAATAGGGCGCTGCCTGAACTGCAGACGGCTGGGGCCAGAGGCCGGTCATCGATAGGAGCAGCAGAGACGGGAGGATCATGCGGATGGGAAAACGCAGGAGCACAGTTTCTCTCCAGCTGGTGGCGGCATCGTATCGGCGGTGTCCCCTCCTGTCAAGGCGCAACGATCGGGATTGCTTGCTGGCGTAAGAACCTGTCGGTTATGATGGCCGGACTTCCTTTATAGTCACAGCGGATTCGATCGCGGAGACAAGCCGTATGAGTGCATCATTAGACGCGTTACTGCAACAACGCATTCTGGTCCTCGACGGGGCCATGGGGACTATGATCCAGCAGCGGAAGCTGGACGAAGCTGCGTTCCGTGGTGAGCGGTTCAAGGACTGGAAGAAGAGTCAGAAAGGGCACAACGATTTATTGAACATCACGCAGCCAGCCGTTATCGAGGAAATCCATCGCCAGTACTTCGAAGCCGGCGCCGACATCGTAGAGACGAATACATTCAACTCCCAAGCCATTTCGCTGGCTGACTACGGCATGGAATCACTGGCCTACGAGATTGCGAGAGCCGGAGGAGAATGTGCCAGGCGTGCCGCGGAGCAGATCATGGTTGCACAGCCTGGTCGGTTGTGCTTTGTGGCCGGGGCGATCGGGCCTACGACGAAAACATCGTCGATTTCAACCGATGTCAATAATTCTGCGGCGCGCGGCACCACCTATGACGAACTGGTCACGGTCTACTACGAACAGGTCCGCGGCTTGGTCGACGGTGGAGTGGATCTCCTGTTGGTCGAGACCATCTTCGATACGCTCAATGCGAAAGCCGCCTTCTTTGCCATCGATAAATTTTTCGATGATCGCCACATCAAGCTCCCCCTGATGGCTTCGGTGACCTTTATTCAAGCCGGCAGCAATCGCGGGGTGACGGGCCAAACGATCGAAGCCTTCTGGAATTCCATTTCTCATGTGCCCTTGCTCAGCGTCGGCATCAACTGCGCGTTAGGTCCCAAGGAAATGCGCCCGTTGATCGAAGAGCTCTCTCGTCTGGCTCCGATCTCTGTGAGCTGCCATCCGAATGCCGGGCTGCCCAATCCGCTGCTGCCGACGGGATTTCCGGAGACACCTGAAAGCTTGGCGCCTCAATTGAGAGAATGGGCGCAGAATGGCTGGCTGAATATTGTCGGTGGCTGTTGTGGGACGACACCTGGACACATCAAATTGATTGCTGAGGCCGTGCGAGATCTTCCTCCGCGCGTTACGCCGTCCATCGAACCCCATACCAGGTTGAGCGGGCTGGAAGCGGTGACGATCAGGCCGGAATCGAACTTTGTGAATATCGGCGAACGAACCAATGTCACAGGTTCACCGGCTTTTTCCAAACTGATTTTGGGAGGGAATTATGACGCCGCGCTTTCCGTGGCGCGACAACAGGTCGAGGGGGGAGCCCAGATCATCGACATCAATATGGATGAAGGCATGCTCGATTCCCAGGCTGCCATGCAGAAATTACTTCGACTGGTGGCGTCGGAACCGGATATCTGTCGTGTCCCCATCATGGTGGATAGTTCGAAGTGGGACATCCTGGAGACGGGTCTGAAAGAAATTCAGGGCAAGCCTGTCGTCAATAGTATCAGTCTGAAAGAAGGCGAAGCCAAGTTTCTTCAGCAGGCCAAATTGGTTCATCGCTACGGGGCTGCCGTGGTGGTGATGGCTTTCGATGAACGCGGTCAGGCCGACACGTATGAGCGCAAGATTGAGGTGTGCGAGCGGGCCTATCGCCTGCTCACAGAACATGGCTTTCCGGCCCAGGACATCATCTTCGATCCAAATATCCTGACGGTCGCGACCGGCATCGAGGAACATAATAATTACGCGGTGAACTTCCTCGAGGCCACGCGCTGGATCAAACAGCATCTTCCTCTGGCGAAAGTCAGCGGTGGTGTCAGCAACATTTCCTTTTCGTTTCGCGGCAACAACCGCGTGCGCGAGGCGATGCACGCGGCGTTCCTCTATCACGCCATCAAAGCCGGTCTGGACATGGGGATTGTGAACGCCGGACAGCTGGCGGTGTACGAGGAGATTCCCAAGGATCTCCTGGAACTGGTCGAAGATGTGCTGCTGAACCGCCGGCCGGATGCGACCGAACGCTTGGTGACCTTTGCCGAGACTGTTAAGCAGCAGGGCAAAGTGGCGGTGAAAGACGATGAGTGGCGTTCGGGCACAGTCGAGGAGCGGCTCTCCCATGCGCTGGTGAAAGGTGTGACCGACTACATCGAGCAGGACATCGAGGAAGCCCGACAGCAGTATGCCAAGCCGCTGCATGTGATCGAGGGGCCCTTGATGGCCGGGATGAACATCGTGGGGGATCTGTTCGGGTCCGGCAAGATGTTTTTGCCGCAAGTGGTCAAGAGTGCCAGGGTCATGAAGAAAGCCGTGGCCTACCTGATGCCCTTCATGGAGGAAGAGAAGCAAAAATCAGGGGCCGCAAGTTCGAATGGAAAGATCCTCCTTGCCACCGTCAAGGGCGACGTGCATGACATCGGGAAGAACATCGTCGGGGTGGTGCTGGGATGTAATAACTACGAGGTGATCGATCTTGGGGTGATGGTGCCCTGTGAACAGATCTTGGCTGCTGCGCGCGAACATGGGGTCGCGATGATCGGGCTGAGCGGACTCATTACCCCCTCGCTCGACGAAATGGCACACGTCGCACGTGAGCTGAAGCGTGAGGGCTTTGACCTGCCGTTGCTCATTGGTGGCGCCACCACGAGTAAGGCCCATACGGCCGTCAAGATTGCCCCGGGCTACGACCACTCCGTGGTGCATGTGCTGGACGCATCGAGAGCAGTGGGGGTTGTCGGCAGTCTGGTGAATGCCGACTTGAAGGCCGACTTCGCCATGAAGGTTCGCGCCGACTACGATCAGATACGCCAGATCCATCAGGACAAGGGGGCTAAAGCCCTCTGGACGTTGGCGCAGGCGCGGGCCAATCGAT
>CBDDRH010000112.1:0-23917 GCA_965233025.1 uncultured bacterium | reverse complement strand
AGGCGCTCTTCGCCCAGGCCTATCTCAGCCATCCGTACCATTGGCCGGTGATCGGCTGGTTCGGCGACCTGGATGCGATGACGTTGGACGACTTGCAACGACATTACGACACCTATTACTCGCCCAATAACGCAACCCTCGTCGTGGTGGGCGACATCAAAGCCGACGATCTTCTCCCCACAATCAAACAGCTCTTCGAACCGATCCCGCGAGGACCGGAACCCAAGCCGCTCGCCACCATGGAGCCGGAGCAGAAGGGTGAACGCCGCTTCCTCCTCAAGCGAGATGCGCAAGTCCCGTTCGTCATGATGGGCTATCGTGTGCCGAATTTTACGAGCGAAGATTCGTATGCGCTCGACATTCTGGATTCGATTTTGTCGCATGGGAAAAGCTCGCGCCTGTACCAGAGCCTCGTATACGAACAAAAATCGTCGCTTGCCGTCGGAGCAGAATACAGCTTGTTGCAGACCGATCCGGGTCTTTTCTACTTCTATGCCCTCGTGAGCCCTGGCCAAAAACCGGAGATGGTCGAGGACGCCCTCCATCGAGAGATTAAACGTCTCCAGGCTGATCCGCCGACAGAGCAAGAGCTCCAACGGGCGAAGAACCAAGTCGAAGCCACCCATGTTTTCGAACAGGACTCCAACTTCCGGCGTGCCATGTTGCTCGGACAGGCTGAATCCGTCGGCGCCGGGTGGCGGAAAATCGACCAGTTTATCGAACGAGTCCGGGCGGTGACGGCCAAAGATATTCAGCGTGTCACCCGCCAATACCTGACGGAAGACAATCGGACCGTCGGCACGCTGATTCCCGTGCCCCCCAAACAACCAGAGGCCCCCCCCACGGCCGCGCAACAGGGAAGGCCCTAATCATGCTGACGACGAGACGACGGCCCGTCGCACCTCGACGACAGGTCACTCTAATCCTCATGATGGGACTCTGCGCGTTACTCATGGCAAGCGGCCCCAGTGTGGCGGCAGAAATAGCGCCGACGAAATTCACGACGACAAACGGCATCACGGTGCTCGTCCTTGAGCAACATTTCCTTCCCATCGTTGAAATCCACGCGCTGATCAAAACCGGCTCTGCTCAGGATCCTCCTGACAAAGCAGGACTCGCAAACCTCGTCGCCAGCCTCCTGGACGAAGGAACAACCACGCGTACGTCAAAACAGCAGGCGGAACAAATCGATTTCGTCGGCGGAGCACTGGAAGCCACAGCATCGGAGGATTTCACCACCGCCTCCGCCCGCGTACTCAAGAAAGACATTGACCTCGGCTTTACCCTGCTCGCAGATATGCTGCAACATCCCGCGTTTCAGAAGCAGGAATTCGAACGGATTCGCACCCAACTGCTGGGCGAGATGGCAAGCGACAACGACGACCCGGGCCATATCGCCATGAAAGCGTTCAATCAGCTGGTTTTCCACGGACACCCCTACCGTTGGCCCGTCAATGGAACGGAAGAGACGCTCAACAAGATCACCCTGGCCGACGTGCAGTCCTTCTATGGACGGGAATACTCCCCTTCCCAAGTCATTCTGGCCATCGTTGGAGACGTGACGCTGGAACAGGCCACTGCGCTGGTGCAGACCCATTTTGAAACCTGGAAAAAAGGGGTGGCGACAACGCGGAGTACGAAGAAGCCCTCGCCGGTCGAACGGAGAACGGTCCAACTCATCGAGAAAGACCTCACCCAATCCACCATCGTGCTTGGCCATGGAGGCCTCCCGCGCGCGCACCCGGATTTTTATTCAGTCACGGTGATGAATTACATTCTGGGGGCCGGGGGGTTTTCCTCTCGCTTGATGGATTCGATTCGCGACAAGCAGGGACTGGCCTATGGGATCATGAGCCACTTCGACGCCCGGCTGATGCCTGGGTCATTCTGGGTCAACCTCCAGACTAAGACGGAGACGACGAACCAAGCCATCACCGGGGTCCTATCCGAGATCAAGTCTATCCGTGACGTGCCGGTGTCCGATCAGGAATTGGCCGAAGCCAAATCATTCTTGATCGGCAGCTTTCCGCTGCGGTTTGATTCCACCGCGAAACTCGCGCACGTGCTCGCCCAAGTGGAGTTCTATGGCCTGGGGCTCGAATATTTCACGGATTATCCAAAATGGATAGACCGGGTCACGAAGGAAGACGTCCAGCGCGTTGCCAAGCAATACCTGGATCCTAAACGATACGCCTTAGTGGTGGTCGGCAACATTGCCAAAGCAAAGGTCAAACACTAGCAGGATGCTGAAGCGGTCCGTCAGCCTCGCTCGTATTGCTCGGAGACGCAACGTTAAAGGCGGAAATCCATGATGAGCGAATCTCTCAACGATAGACTTACTACACTCCGCCAGGTGATCTCGGACATGCAGTCCGTCCTGGTCGCCTTCTCCGGTGGAATCGACAGCACCGTCGTCCTGAAAATTGCCCATGAACAACTCGGTGAACACGCGCTGGCCGTCACCGCTGTCTCACCGACATTTCCCACGATGGAACTCGAAGGCGCGAAGCAAATCGCCGCAGAGATCGGCGCGCGGCATGAACTGGTCCACACCGATCAACTCGAGATTCCAGCCTTCGTACAGAACGATGCAGCCCGCTGCTTCCATTGCAAGACCGATCTCTATCAATTGATGGACGGGCTGCGCGAACCGCGCGTAAGCCTGTGGATTGCGGATGGAACGAACCTCGATGATCTCGGGGACGATCGGCCTGGAATCAAAGCCGCACGCGAGTGGGGCATTCGAAGCCCGCTGGTCGAAGCTTCCCTTTCGAAGTCCGATGTGCGGGCACTCGCTCAGACTTTGGGACTCTCAAATTGGGATAAGCCGGCAGCCGCCTGTCTCTCTTCCAGAATTCCTCGCGGCACACCAATCACGATTGAAAGCCTCCGTCGCGTGGAGCAGGCTGAAGACATTCTACAGGCTGAGGGATTTCGCCATGTGCGTGTACGAGAACACGGAGAGGTCGCGCGAATCGAGGTCGGGCCGGAGGAGTTTTCGCGACTGAACCAGCCGGACCTGCGTGCGCATATCAGCGCCCGCCTCCGCAAAGCCGGGTTTCGCTTCGTCTGTGTCGATTTGGAAGGATACAGACCGGGCGGGATCAGCCTAAGCTGATCCCGCCCGGTTCAAGAATTATCGTTGGTAGGACTTTGAGAGCGCTTCGAGTGCATCGTCTGCAAATTTTCGGTGGTCATCCTCATTCAGACTTCGCTGCACGACTTTCTCCGCCACCATCAAGGCTAAATCGGTTGTTTGGGCGCGAATATCCTGAATCGCCTTGCGACGCTCATGATCGATTTCACGCGTCGCATCGCCTCTGATCCGCTCGGCTTCGGCCGTCATTCGCTGCTCATTTTCCTCCATAAGCCGCTGTGCCCGTTCCTTTGTGGCAGCCAGAATGCCTTCCGCCTCTTTCGCAGCCATGTTCAGCTTGGCCTCGTACTCCTTGAGTTTCTGTTCGGCCTCTGACCGGTGGCGCTCGGCTTGATCGAGACTGTCCTTAATTTTCTTTTCCCGTTCTTCCAATGCGCTCAAGATGCCGGGGAAGGCATACTTGTAGAGCACGAATAAGAGAATCGCGAACGACACGATTTCCCAAAAAATTAGAGAAGAAAAAAAGTGAGATTCAAACTGCGGCATGTGAACTCCCCTGAGTGGATGTGTGAGGGGACAATCGTGGAGTATCCATTTCTTTCTCTTACCTCGCTACCCCTTGCGGAGCCCCATAATAATGAACACCACGACCAGCCCATACAACGCGATGGCTTCCACCAGGGCAAATCCGATCCACATATACTTTGTGACACGAGCTTCCGCTTCCGGCTGGCGCGCCACCACTTCAATCACTTTCCCGAAAATGTAGCCGATCCCTACACCGGCTCCGGCAAACCCTGCTGCGGCACAACCCATGCCTATCAATCCTGCTGCTCCTAAATCCATTGTTTGTCTATCCTCCTTTAATGAAAACTCATTGTGCGCCCGAACAGACTGCTCAACATATCTCCCGGCAAGGCCGCAGGACGCGAATACCTTGACGCACAGGGTGCGAATATGTCGATGAGCCGACGGCGGGCTGAAAACGCTCCTGAACGGCCTTTCAGCAGCCTGTCAGTGCGCATGCTCATCATGGCCATGTAAATGAAATGCGTCCCCAATATAGACGCAGGTCAATATGGTGAAAATATAGGCCTGAATGAACGCGATACCGACTTCCAATCCGTATATTGCAACCGTAAATGCAAAGGGCAACCACCCGATCAACAATCCGCCGCTGATCGCCATGCCGAACAGGACCCCGAGAATCACGTGACCAGCCGTCATATTCGCAAATAACCGAACGGCCAGTGAAATGGGCCGCGCCAACTGACTCATCAACTCGATCGGTATCATTAACGGCAGCAGCCATCCAGGCGTACCGGGTGGGATGAGAATGCCCAAGAACTTGATTCCATGGATCAGAAATCCCATGATCAGACTGATCCCGTATACCACGCAGGAGAACACAGCCGTCACAATAATTTGACTCGTCACGGTGTAGCTGCCGGGGATCAACCCGAGAAGATTGCAGAAGAGAATAAAGAGAAAGAGGGTGGCGATGAGCGGGAAAAATCGCATCCCCCCTTTGCCCATCGTATCGAGGATCATGCTGCGAATAAATTCCACCATGAGCTCCGCCACGCTCTGCAACTTGCCGGGCACCAGTTTGCGCGCCGATCCTGCGATCACCATCAACACCGCCGCCAGGGAGACGACCACCCACATCATGACAACGGCCTTGTTGACGGAAATATCGAATCCTCCGAGCGAGATCGGTATCCACTCGTGAAGTTCGAAGGGATGAAGCGGGCTTTCTTCCATGGCGCTCTATATGTTTCGTCTAGTGAAAATTGTTATGTCTTCGGCCACCGCTGCACCGACCGATACGCATTCCTGATCCCAGCCACAGCCCCCAACACAAGACCGACGACCATCCCCCAGGGGGAAGAATCAAAAAGGTATGTATCGCACACCCACCCCAACCCTCCTCCAACAATCAGCGCAGCGACCAGATCTGTTGCGATCCGGACCGCTTGGCCAAGCCCGGCGTACAATGGATCTTGTGAAGGGGGCATGTCATACCCACGGAGGAGAGGCAATGCAGCACATAACGCAAAGACTCTGCCGATGGCGGGCGCGCAATTCAAGCAGAATCACTGTGAAATTGTCAAGCTGACCATGCGCTGTGACACAGCCGAACCAGTGGGGTATAGTGAACGTCGTCCACATGTAGAACGATACTCATTCACCCATGACTCGTTTTTCCCAACCATCGTTTCTTGGTGGGCCTCCACAGCCCCTGGTCCTCACGGTGGAAGGACAAGGGAAGACATCCTTCGAGTTATATCGTCTGATCGCATCTCCCTCTCAGCCATCCTTCCTACTCGACAGTGGGAGAAGCGCCGACAGTGGAAATCATTTTTCCTTTCTAGGAAGCGACCCCTTTTCCGTGCTGACCGGGCGACAAGGACAGGCCACCCTTCGCACCCGTGAAGGGCATGAACACTTCTCGCACGATCCCTTCGGGAGCCTCTGCCGCCTATTCGCTGCGCCTCAAATAGAGCCTCCTCCAGGATTGCCTCATTTTTTGGGCGGAGCCGTCGGGTACCTCAGCTACGACCTCGTGCGTGAATTCGAAACGCTTCCGTCCATGGCTAAAGACGATCTGCAGCTGCCTTATCTGCAATTCGGTCTGTACGATATCGTCGCCGTCGTCGATCATCAAACCGATCGTCTACAGATCATTTTTTGTCCGCCCATGGAACGGTTTCTCGGAGAGCCCCGCGAGAAGCTCTATCATGAGGGCTTAGTTCGGCTGGCCGAGTGGGAAGCCAGATTGAGCGGAAAGCCCGCTCCCCTCACACATGTTCCGTCCCTCGATCAGATGGTCTTTCACCCAGACCAACCTCGGAACACATACCTAGATCGGGTCCGGCGCTGCCAGGAATATATTGCGGCAGGAGACATCTACCAAGCCAACCTGTCACATCGATTCACCCTGCAACCTCCCAGCGCCTACAACGATGATACAGAACGACAGCCCTACGAACAGGAGCTCTATCGACGTCTCCAAGCCGTGAACCCCTCACCTTTCTCAGGGCTCATGCACTTCGACGATGTCACGTTGATCAGCTCCTCGCCCGAACGGCTAGTTCGCTTGCGCGACCGGCAGGCGGACACGCGCCCGATAGCCGGAACCAGACCGCGCGGGCTCGACGCTCGTGACGATCAACGTCTCATCGGTGAATTACTTGCGAATGAGAAGGAGCGGGCGGAACATCTCATGCTCGTCGATCTCGAACGGAACGACCTAGGCCGCGTCTGCCAATTCGGCAGCGTGCACGTCGATGAGTTCATGGCCATTGAGCAGTACTCCCACGTCAGCCACATCGTGTCCCATATCAGCGGTGCCCTAAAGTCGGACGCCACGCCCTTCGATCTGATTCAGGCCCTATTCCCTGGGGGCACCATCACTGGTGTGCCAAAGATCCGCTGTATGGAGATTATTGAGGAGCTGGAGCCGGTACGCCGTGGTCCCTATACCGGATCATTTGGGTACATCGGCTGGAACGGCGACCTCGATCTCAATATCGTGATTCGAACGTTGGTATGGTGTGGGGGAAAGGGATACTTGCAGGTCGGAGCCGGAATTGTCGCCGATTCCGATCCGGCCAAGGAATACGAGGAAACGCTCCAGAAGGCCCAGGCTTTCTTCAGCGCGCTGCAATAGCCAGGCATACCAATGTGGATTTATCTCAATGATCGGTTCGTGAAAGAAGAGGAGGCCGTTGTTTCCGTTTTCGATCATGGTTTTCTCTACGGCGACGGCGTCTATGAAACGATTCGCTCTTACGGGAGCCGGATCTTCATGCGGGATCAACATCTAGCCCGGCTTCGCCGGTCTGCGGACGGAATCGGCCTGACGATCTCGATTCCCGATCACAGATGGCCGGATCTCCTCCACGAATCGATGGCGCGCAATAACATCGGCAAGGCTCAGCAAGACGCCTATCTGAGAATTACGATCTCCCGAGGAGCCGGGGACATCGGTCTCGACCCGGCCCTGTGCCGAACCCCCACCGTGGTGATCATGACCAAACCACTCCACCCCCCATCACCCGAGCAATACCGTACCGGCGTGAACCTGATCGTCGCCCAAACGAAACGGAACCTGCCCAGCGCCCTCCCGCCCCTGATCAAGACCACCAACTTTTTGAACAATATCCTGGCCAAACGGGAAGCCATTGCGGCAGGCGCCTTCGACAGCATCCTGCTCAATTGGGAGTCGCATCTAACGGAATGCACCGTCAGCAATCTCTTTTTCATCCGAGCTGGCCGACTCTGCACCCCGGCACTTGCATGCGGCCTGTTAGACGGAATCACACGTAACATCGTGCTTGGCCTTGCGCAAGAAGCACAGATCCCCGTTGAAGAAGGATATTTTGGGGTCGAGGCGATTTATAAGGCAGACGAGTGTTTTCTCACCAACACAAGCATGGAAGTGATGCCGGTCACCATGGTGGACGGACATCCGGTGGGGAAAGGGACACCAGGACTTCTCACCCAGGAGCTTCACCGACTATTTATTGCCAACCGAACGCGTTTTCTCGAACCCTAGCCGTTCTATAACCCCGCAGACCTCGTTGTTTTTCTGCACTATTTACTACTGGCACCCAGGCACAAGACCTGCATTTTGTTGACACCCAGAGGCAGACTGGTATCGTTGCAACCATGCACAACACCTTTTCTCTCATCATGACATCCCTCCGGCGGCACGCGGCCATTGGACTCACCACAACGGTAATCGCGGGAATCGGCTCGTTGACCTTCTCCGTGCCAACAACCAAGGCAGAGATTTATCAGTTTATCGGACGCGACGGCTCAATCTCTCTCACCAACGTCCCGTCAGATTCACGCTATCGAAAAATTGAGATCGAATCCAGCCGATTCCACGCCACCTTATCCGAGCGAGAACTCGAACCAGTCATTCGTCGGTACTCTTCCCAACATCAGCTCCATCCCGCGTTGATCCGAGCCGTCATCAAAGCTGAATCAAACTTTGACCCACGGGCAGTGTCTCGTGCCGGCGCTATCGGCCTGATGCAACTGATGCCGCAGACCGCCGTGCGACTGGATGTGCGGGATATGTATGACCCGGATGATAATGTGGGCGGAGGCACCAAGTACTTACGCCAACTACTCGACCGCTTCCATGGGAATTTACCGCTAGCCCTGGCGGCTTACAATGCCGGAGAAAATGCAGTCGACCGCTATCAGGCACTTCCTCCGTTCGATGAAACCAGGCAATACGTCCGGAAGGTTCTCCGATACTACCGCACGTTCCTGGTCCGCGATGGTGTCATCATGGAACGTCCCGTCAGCCGATACGGCGCCGCAAAGACAACAGCAACCCCCGCGACTTCTGAGCTGTCTTCCCGCTAACAACTTCCCCGCTTGCTAAGCGACTGTGTTGTTGCCACCCAGCCCGCTTAGCCTCAGGAAAATCAGACCGGTAATGAGCCCCGACACTGTTCTCTCGCCACAATGCCGCTTCCGCGACGCATTGCGCCACCTGCACCATGTTTTTGACTTCCAGCGCTGCACGGTTTGCAAACGGCTGGGTCACGAGTTGGGCCCACTGTGACAGTTGAGCACAAGCCCGGATAAGCGACTCCCCCGAGCGAATGACACCGACCTGTCCCCACATCGTTCGCCTGAGTGAGCTTCGCAACTTTTCTGCATCCTCCAGTGCGCCGAATTGGTCCGCTCGGAGCGTGGCCTCCTGAGACGATAGTGTGGGAGACTCGTGTCGGCCGGCAAACGCCACGGCTGCCGATGCCGCGCGCGCGCCAAACACCAATCCTTCGAGCAACGAATTGCTCGCCAGGCGATTCGCTCCATGTACGCCACTACAGGCTACCTCCCCGGCGGCGAAGAGTCCCGGAACAGTTGTCGCACCGTTCAGATCAGTCCACACCCCACCCATCATATAATGCGCGCTGGGGGATACAGGGATCCACTCCTCCGTAATATCGATGTCGTAGCGGAGGCAGGTCGCATAAATCGTCGGGAAGCGCCGCTTCACGAACTCTGCCCCCAAGTGGGTGACATCAAGATAGACATGACGCGCTTTCGTCGCCGCCATCTCCGCCAAAATTGCTCGCGACACGATGTCTCTCGGCGCCAACGCTCCCATGGGGTGATACTGCTGCATGAAGAGAGCCCCCTTATTGTTACGCAGCTGAGCACCCTCCCCGCGCATCGCTTCCGACAGCAAGAACGGCGGACTCGACGGCAGATACAGGGCAGTGGGGTGGAATTGGACAAACTCCATATCTTGAAGCATCGCGCCCGCACGTAGCGCCATGGCCATTCCATCACCAGTGGCATTCGGGGGATTGGTCGTCCGTGCATAGATCTGCCCGGCCCCGCCGGTGGTCAGCACGACCGCGCGAGTCGGCAGCACAAACTGGCGACCGGATCCTTCATCCAATACAACCGCTCCACAACAACGTCCGGCGTCAACGACGAGATCCACGGTAAAGTGGTGATCCAATCGCTGAATACGCTCCTGCCGATTCACCTCCGCAATCAACACTCGCACCATCTCATTCCCTGTCGCATCCCCACGCGCGCGCAGGATGCGGCTTCGACTGTGAGCCGCTTCCCGAGCGAATGCGAACTTACCGCCGACTTTGTCGAACTTGGCCCCCCACCCGATCAATTCTTGAATTCGATCAGGGCCTTCTTCCACGAGGACACGCACGGCTTCCTTTCGGCAGAGCCCATGCCCCGCTTTCAGCGTGTCGGTTAAATGGATCGCCACATCGTCTTCTTCACTCATCGCCACTGCCACCCCGCCCTGAGCATGGATCGAACTGCTCTGAAGCGGATGCCCTTTCGTCAGCACCATGACACGGCCGATACGGCTCAACTCCAACGCCGCGCGAAGACCCGCAACACCGCTCCCAATGACCAGAAAATCGGCCTGCACCGGAGTACGGGATCGACGAGAGGGCATGGATTATTTCTTCTTGGGAGAATGTGTGGGATCGATTGTGACTTGCCGAGCTTTCATACCGAAGGGAACATCACCCTGAACCCCGCGCAACAGAATCGACTGTGTTCCGACCCACTGCAATCGCATATGGCCTCGCTGACGGAGGCCCGGATCGTCCACATCTTTTTTCCACAGCCCCTGCCAATGGACGAACACATCGATATCATCCCCTTCGACCATGATGCGCTCAACCGCGAAGTCCAACGTGATGGCGCTAAATGTCTCGAAATCGCCCCGGGCTTCTTCCTGCAGCCGCTCAAGCTGGTCAATCGGCATCATGAGCGAAGCCAGATCCGACGAATCTTTCTTCACATATGCGTGGCGAAGCGATTCCACCGCCTGATCGATACGGAGGTACCGTTCGTGATCTTCGGGATACTTAAGCTTCTTGCCGCTGCAGCCGACGCCGATCATGGATATCGCACAGAGCAGGAGCAAGCCGGAAATCAATGGGAATTTGTATGGGGACATAATGGTCGCAGTATATAGGAATGAGTATCAGGCAGGTCAAGCGGCCTATGGGCCGGCTCTGACCACAGCGCAGATTCCCAAAACGTTCGGTCTCGACCCAATCACGATCGATTTAGTCCGTTGATGCGCTTGCAATTTGCCATAAAAACTTCTACACTCCGCCTCTTGCAGGAGAGGGAACGCATGTCCAGTGTGCTAAAAAAACGCCGTAAAAAAATGCGCAAGCATAAGTACAAAAAGCTGCGCCGGCGTCAAAAGTTTGAACGTCGCAAAAGCTAGGCTTCACCCGAGAAGGGGGAGGAGGGGTCCGTGCCCGAAGGCAAGAAGGTTCGCATCCGCGTCCGGACTGTGAACTGCGTCTACGTTGGCGACTTCCTCATTCCTCCCATGCGGAATCGTGTGTCCGATGCGATCAACGAAGAGCAACGTCTCTTTATCAGCCTCACCGACGTGGTGATCGGTGAGAACGATCGTTCGGACTTTGTGGCCATCAACAAAAACCTCATCGAGTCTATCGCACAGCTGTAGCTGCCATACCGCATCCAGCTTGAATCTCCCCCTCCGCCGTTCTCGCTTGGTTTTCCGTAGCCACCTCCACTAATATCGCCCTCATCATGTCCACCTTCTCACGATTTATCCCGTTCCTGAAACCCTACCTGTCCCGCATGGTGCTAGCAGGCTTGCTGGTCATGGGTGTCGCCGGCATCAATCTGGCCCTGCTGCGGCTGGCCGGTAACCTGTGGGACATCATTACCGTGCAGCACGACCAGTCCAGGATGACGGACATGATCACCGTCTTTCTCGGGCTCGTCATCTTGCAGGGGCTCTGTTCGATGGGCCACAGCTATCTGACTGCATGGATTTCGCAACGCATCATCGCCGACTTCCGCCGACATCTCTTTGCGCATCTGCATACCTTATCGGTCAGCTTCTTTGCCCGCCGACGGACGGGCGAACTCCTCTCACGGCTCATGAACGATGTGACGGTCATCCAGTCGGTCGTCACTGAAACGCCGATCGACAGTGCCAAACAGCTCGTGACCTTCGTCGGAGGGATCGCCTTCTTATTGACGATGAATTGGCGGCTCTGCCTCTTGACCCTGGTTCTGCTCCCCTTGCTCGTCCTTGTAGCCAAGATCTTCGGGCGAAAGCTGAAATCTCTCTCGACGTCGATTCAAGATCACACTGCTGCCATGAGTACGCTGATCGAGGAAGTGATCTCCGGAATCCGTATCGTCAAGTCCTTCGTCCAAACACAGCGCGAAGAGAACAGATTTTCCGCGCAAGTCGAACAAACCTTGTCGTTGACGATGCGACGGGCCGGCGTCATGGCGGTGTTTACTCCCGTCATCAGCCTCCTCACCTTCTCCGTTGCCGCAGCGGTGTTGTGGTATGGGGGACGCCAGGTCATCGACGGAAGCGTGTCGCCGGGCGATCTCTTTGCGTTCGTCCTCTTTGCCGGAATTCTGATTGGCCCCTTCAGTTCCGCTGCCCGTGTGTTTGCGCAGATCAGGGAAGCGCAGGGCGCCACCCAACGGGTGTTCGAAATTCTGGACACACGCTCCGAGGTGAGCGACTCCCCTACGGCCACGTCGCTGTCTACCGTCTCGGGACACATCCGGGCGGAGCACGTCAGCTTTGCCTACGATCCACGCCAACCGGTCTTGACGGATGTGTCGTTTGAAGCCAAGCCGGGCGAACTGGTCGCCATCGTCGGTCCTACCGGCGCCGGAAAGACGACCGTGATGAACTTGCTTCACCGCTTCTACGATCCGACTGAGGGGCACATCACCATCGACGGGCAAGATCTCCGCCACGTCACCATGGACAGTTGGTATCGGCAGATCGGGCTGGTTCCGCAAGAGACGATCTTGTTCGGCGGCACGATTCTCGACAATATCCGCTACGGAGACGAGAAGGCCTCTCAAGAGGAAGTGGTGGCGGCGAGCCGTGCAGCCCATGCTCACGACTTCATTATGAGCTTCCCGGACCAGTATCAGACCGTTGTGGGGGAGAAGGGAATCAATGTGTCGGGCGGACAGCGGCAGCGTATCGCCATCGCCAGGGCTATCGTGAAAAATCCACGGATCTTGTTGTTGGATGAAGCCACCTCTGCCCTCGATAGTGAATCGGAACGACTCGTCCAGGAAGCATTGGAACAACTCCTGAAAGGCCGAACGACCTTTGTGATCGCTCACCGCTTAACGACGATTCAACGAGCTGATCGGATCCTTGTTCTCAACAAAGGGCGCCTCGTGGAAACCGGCACCCATGCCGAGCTCATGGACCATAAAGGACTCTACCAATACCTCTACACCCTTAGGCTCATCGAACTCCCCTCCTAGCAGGATGCTGAAAAAGTCCGCCAGCGGCGTTCTCGCATCGCTCAGAAGCTCACCGTACCGAAGCGTACGCTTCGCCTCTTCGCTCGCTGCGGCCTTGCTGAACGGCCTTTTTGAGCATCCTGCCGGGCATTTTACGATTGCCCTGGAAATCGGGGCACGTAACCGTTTACCTGCTACAACAGTTTTCGCCAACTCCTAACCCGCGTGATTCATGAAGCATCTGCTGCTGCGAGAATATGCGGCTTGTGACGGGCAGTCTCGCGTTCAGCGATCCGTGAGACGTAAACGGTCACGTGTGAACAGGCCCGGAGGAAAAGCATTCGGCAGTCCTAGGTTTCACATTTCATGGCCCGCATTTCCTTGGGGTAAAACACAAACGTCTCTGGCGGACTGAGTCATTCTCCTGCTAGGGTTGTCAGGAATAATCTCTCCCCGGACTGGTCCCCTGCTCGAATCGTTGAGGAGCTGCATGCCACGTTCATCACACCGAACTGACCCATCAAGCCCAACCAGTGCATCACCGCTCACCGCTGAACAACGGCGTCTCGACGAAGACACCCGCCGGCAGGAACATTGGAAACGCTGGGGACCCTATCTCAGCGAACGGGCCTGGGGTACCGTCCGCGAAGACTACAGCCCGCACGGGACCGCCTGGGAGTCGTTTTCTCACGACCAGGCTCGCTCACGCGCTTATCGCTGGAACGAGGACGGACTCGCCGGCATTTCCGATCGTCATCAATATATCTGCTTCGCCATTGCTCTCTGGAACGGACGAGATCCCATTCTGAAGGAACGAGTCTTCGGCCTCACGGGCAATGAAGGGAATCACGGCGAAGACGTCAAAGACTATTACTTCTATCTCGACTCAACCCCGACCCATTCCTACATGAAGTACCTCTATAAGTATCCGCAGGCGGAGTTCCCTTATACGAAGCTCGTCGACGAGAATCGACGACGAAGCCGGCGGAGCATGGAATACGAACTGATCGATACCGGCGTCTTCGACGAGAATCGCTACTTCGACGTCGTCGTAGAATATGCCAAGGCATCCCCAGAAGATCTGTTGATCCGCATTCACGTCGTCAACCACGGACCCGATCCAGCTGAGCTGACGCTCTTGCCGACCCTCTGGTTTCGGAACACGTGGTCCTGGGGGCTCGACGCGCGCCGGCCCCGAATGCGTGAAGGGAAAGCCGCCAAAGGCATGAGCGTCATCGAACTGGACCACGAATACTATGGACGACGACGCCTCTGGTGCGATCGCCAGCCAACGCTACTGTTCACGGAAAACGAGACAAACACCAGTCGGCTCTACAAGGACACGGAGGGAACCCGGTATGTCAAAGACAGCTTTCATGATTACGTGATACGCGGCGACCGAGACGCGGTGAACCCCGACAAGATCGGCTCGAAAGCCGCCGCTCACTACACTTTCTCATTGGCTTCGGGCGCATCGGACATCATCCATCTTCGCTTGACGAACGATGAGAGCGAACAGGGTTTCACGCACGAAGCATTCAACGCCACGTTCACACAACGAATTCAGGAAGCCGATGCGTTCTACAACGAACTTGCGCCGCCCAATCTCTCCGAAGATGCGCGGCGCGTCCAGCGGCAGGCGTTTGCCGGCCTCTTCTGGAACAAGCAGTTCTATCACTACGACGTCAATCGATGGTTGAAGGGCGACACGATTGGATCCGAACCGCCCAAAGATCGGCTCCATGGACGCAACTCGGATTGGACGCATCTCTACAACGCCGACGTCATCTCCATGCCGGATAAGTGGGAGTATCCCTGGTATGCGGCCTGGGATTTGGCGTTTCACTGTATCCCGCTGGCTTTGGTCGATGCGACGTTCGCCAAGGAACAACTGATCCTCATGCTGCGCGAATGGTACATGCACCCGAACGGCCAGATGCCGGCTTACGAATGGGCGTTGGGCGACGTCAACCCTCCAGTCCACGCCTGGGCGGCCTGGCGTGTCTACAAGATCGAGAAGAAGCGGACGGGTGTGGGCGATCGCGTATTCTTGGAGCGCGTGTTCCACAAATTGCTCCTGAATTTCACCTGGTGGGTCAATCGCAAGGATACCGAGGGCAAGAACATCTTTCAGGGCGGATTCTTGGGTCTCGACAACATCGGCGTCTTCGACCGCAGCGCGCCGTTGCCGACCGGCGGTCATATCGAACAATCTGATGCGACGAGTTGGATGGGCATGTATTGCCTCAACATGCTCTCGATCGCGCTGGAGCTCGCCCGAGAGAATCGAGCGTACGAGGACGTCGCCAGCAAGTTCTTCGAACACTTCGTCTACATCTGCCGAGCCATGAACAACATCGGCAGCGAGAACATCGAGCTCTGGAACAAAGAGGACGGATTTTTCTACGACGTCCTGCATCTTCCGGGCGGGCAGACGCTACCCTTGAAAGTCCGGTCGCTGGTCGGGCTGATCCCGCTTTTTGCGGTCGAGACATTGGACTCTGAACTCATCGACAGCCTTCCCCGATTCAAACACCGCATGCAATGGTTCATTGAAAACCGGCCCGACTTCAGCGCGCATGTGGAAACCCAATCAGAGGACAGCGGGGTCCGGCGCTTCTTGTCCCTGGTGAACCGCGACCGGCTGAAATCGGTCCTGCGTTACATGTTGGATGAGGAGGAATTCCTCTCTCCCCATGGTATCCGCGCCCTCTCGCGCTATCACAAGGATCATCCCTACGTCTGGTCGGCGATGGGCAAGGACTATCGAGTGGACTATGAGCCGGCCGAGTCAAGCACGGAGCTCTTTGGCGGCAATTCGAATTGGCGTGGCCCGATCTGGTTTCCCGTCAACTATCTGCTGATCGAATCGCTCCAGAAGTTTCATTACTTCCTCGGAGATGAATATAAAGTTGAGTACCCGACCAGATCCGGTCGGTCTGTTCCTTTGAATGAAGTCGCCGCGGAGCTGTCACGACGACTCACCCATATCTTTCTCCGCGACCAAACCGGTCGACGCCCCGTCTTCGGAAGCACTGCCAAGTTCCAAGACGATCCACTCTGGCGAGACGCGATTCCCTTTCACGAATACTTCCATGGAGACAATGGAGCCGGCATCGGCGCGAGTCACCAAACTGGATGGACGGGATTGGTGGCGAAGCTGATTCAGCAGTCCGGGGAGTGAAGAAGCGGTCAGCGATCAGCAGAGAAGAGGCCGAGTTGTTTTATCTGAAGCTGAAGCGCGCAAGCCGCTCGATACCCTTCATGACGTCGTGGTTACATCCCGACCGATTCGATCAATCGCACGTCTTCAGCGGTGAGAGCGAGCTGCTCAGCCAAGAGATCGTCTTTCATATGTTGCGGGTTCGTAGTACCGGTCAACGGGAGCATCCCGACTTGCATCGCAAACCGAAACACGACTTGCGCCAGACCCGTTCCTAACCGTTGGGCGATGGCTCGAATGCCTGGATCAGCAAAGACTTCTCGATTGGCAGTCAACAACGAGAAGCCTTGGTAGATGATGCCATGGGCCCGGCAGATCTCCCGCACATCTTTGTCCCATCCGAGTGCAGCATAACAACGGTTTTGCACCATCATGGGCTTCACCGCCGCCCGGTCACAGAGTTGGGTGAGTTGCTCAGCCGTGACATTGCTGATACCGATCATTTTTGCTTTCCCTAACCGATAGAGCCCTTCGATCGCGGCCCACACTTCCCAGTCAGCCGCTCCCAACCCCTGCCGCTGATACGGCCCGTGCAAGACATAGGAGTCGAGATAGTCGGTGTGCAGGTGGGCCAACGAGCTGTCGAAGGACTGTGTTACTTGCGTGGTGAGATTGGCGGAAGCATCGTATGGGGTTCGATGGTCCTGACCGTTCGTCGGGGTAAACTTGGTTTGAAGAAAGAGGCGATCTCGCGCGACGCCTTGCTGCGAGAGGACGAGCAGAGCCTCCCCTACCAGAGCCTCCTGGTAGTGGATCAATTGGTTGGCTGTGTCGATGGCCGTAAAACCCGCCGCCACGGCCAGCTGCACCAATTGCGCCGTGGCATCTTTTTTCCACGCCGTGCCGTACATGAAAGACGGAACCGGCACATGATTATAGGTGGTCAACGGCATACGGCCACACAATGTGTTCCCATCGCGACGCTACTTCCGGACGGCGATCCCGTGGGGGTCCGCCGTCTCTTTTCCGTCTTTCATATTCGTGACGGTCGCCTGCCCCTTATAGTGACCGACCTTCCCGTCGCCATCCACGTGAATGACGCCGAGGCCAGGAATCGTCCCTTTGGCGTTGTGCGCCATCTTGTCATTCCCTGTAAGCGGGTTAGGGCCGCGCAGCCCGACGAACACATACTGATCATCCGGTGCGTTGTCCAAGAGATCAGGAGCTGGATCCTTGTTCCCATCCGTCACCAGATCGATCGAGCCCACGCTCAAATTCGAGAGGGTATCGATGATTTCAACGTTGTTCCCGGCCCGGTCCGCACTCCAGAGATAGCGTCCAACCGCTGCCATCCCGTGTGAATCGGCAAATTTGTCATCCCGTTGAGACACCAACTTGGCTGAAACAGATTTTGGAAGGGTGGATAGATCGAGGGCGTACACATCATAGGAAAGAGGCGCCACCGGCCAACCTCCACCGGAATTGACATACATCGTCTCACCGACCTGAATGCCGCCACAGCCGGCAGGATGGACCTCATTATTGTTAAGTGTGGCCACAAGGCTCATGGGCGTGGTGGTGACATCGAATACGAACAGCCCACCTCCTCGCAGCGTCACAAACGCATAGCGACTGGATGACTCCGCGATGGGACATATCGGAGAGGTATCCGGGCGTTCCCCACCCTCCAACAAGGCAAGATTCACCACATCCTTCTCGGGATCGAAGCTGAACGTATGAGCCGCATAGTCGGTCCAAATACGGATAAATTTCTTTTCGATGATATTCGCCGCAATCGCCATCTTCTGGTTAGGCGTCGGCCAGGCCGCATGGACATTCTTCCCCATCGATAAGCAGGCCTCCGGCTTACGCGTCTTGGCATCCATGAACAGCACGTGGCCGCTCAGAAAAGAAAGGATCGCGTGATCCTGATTCTTGTTGAAGAACAGCATATGAGGACGCCGGACCGGCTTCTTGGTCGCTGCTTCGCAAAATGTGTTGATTTCACCGGCGAGATCGATCGTGATGGCCGGTTTCGCAGCGGCAGGATTCGCCGCGAGCGCCGCACCGTCATAGATATAGAGAAAGCCGCCGCTTTCTTTCCCCGTATCGGATTGATCCGTCAGCCACACTTCATAGGCGGAGGCCGGCGCCACGCCACCGATTCCCACTCCTGCTCCCATCACCGCACTCGCCGCGATGGCAAGAAAAAGACGAGACACACCTTTGCTTGCCAAATCGTGAATTGTCATGTGAGACCTCCTTCGACCAGACCTGACAGATTCGTATATAGTCGCTCGCTGACAGGCGATGATCATCGCACGCGTAGAAAAGAAGGTAGGGTAAGAGATTTCTCTTAGGAGATCAATGGCCTATCTTTCTAGCAGGATGCGGAAGCACCGTCCAGCGGCGTTCCCGACGCTCGAAACGCGCATCTCGCAGGACAATTGATTCAATCACCGACTGATGCTTTACACGCAACGGACAAAGTGCAGAGCTGTAACCCGAACCGCCATTTGCGGTGTCGTGACCGAACCCTGGGCTGCATACAAACCATGGTCCGGTCAGCGGGTCCGCGCTTCGTCACGTTTGCTTACTGCGGCGAAGCATTCACTTTCGTTCCTTCCTTCACGGGCGGCTCAATCTTGATGTTGGGCCCCTGAACTTTTGGCAGCAACCCTGCGCCAGGCTTCTCCAACAGCCGTTGATCATATTGATTGATCGACAGATTCTGCTTTACATGCGCGTCGTCAAACGCCGAGGCCTGGGCCAACGAGTTCTCTCCCGTTGCATTGGTCTGTCCTGGATCGTTCGCGAGCGATTGCCCACTGACGGGATCGACGGCCTTACCCATGGGATACCCCGGGTGCTTCGGCAACATGGTCGGATTGGCCAAGACGAGAGAAATCGACAACAGCACGACGATGAACAGGGTGAGTAGCACGAGAGAGGTCTTCATGATGCAACCTCCTTGGTGAGAGGGAAAGACAGCAACGCTTCGCAGGCAGGGGGCCGATGAGGACACGGGAAAGGAACGAGGGGGAAGAGACACAGAAGTCTGAACAGTGATGGAGGCGACTACCCCGGTTTCATATCACACCTCCGGGATGCTCTGTAGCATCGCTCTCTATTGAATCGGAGTCAAGCGGGCGGGAATAGGCTCAGGGCCATTGATGGAACGTATGAAGGAGGTCTTGCCTTGTAGAGTGCAATCGAAAATCCGTGAAGCGTGAACTGTAAGATAAGATGTGGGGACGACTGGAAGAGACCGACTACCATGCAGTGGCAAAATGTTGGGCGGTAAGACCCCCTCTCAATCTTTCGGAGCCGACTCATTTCTTCGAATCAGGTCCCGCAGAACGAGTCGACGACGTGCGCGCTTCTTCTCCGGATTGGCGCTGCAGCGCATAGATAATCCTCGCGCCAGGCTTGAATGTGAGGTAGTACCACACCCATTCCGACATCACTCGCACGCGACTGCGGAACTCGATCAGTAAGAAGATATGAACCGCGCACCACACCAACCAGGCACTCAGTCCAGATAGGCGCAATAGGCCGAACTGGGCCACGGCTTGCGCGCGTCCGATTGTCGCCAGCATGCCTCGATCCGCATAGACAAATGGCCGGCGCTGATCCGGAGCAGTCTCCCCACGAATGAGCATCGCGACATAGCGGCCTTGCTGCGCGGCAACGGGTGCTATTCCAGGCAGAGGGGTTCCGCCTGAACCGGCACAATGCGCGGCATCGCCGATGACAAAAATCCAGGGGTCGCCCGGGATCGTCAGATCCGATTGAACCTTGATCCGGCCGGACCCATCCTGGGGAACTCCAAGCGAGGTCAGAAGCGGCGACGCCCTATTGCCCGCGGCCCAGATGATATTTGTGGACCGAACGAATTCGGTCCCGATCACCAGACCATCGGCGAGGATCTCACTCACCAGGCTGTTGAGCTTGATCGTGACGCCCTTGCGTTCGAGCGCAGTCGCCGCTTTCGCCGACAGGTCGGGGGCGAACCCTGGCAGAATGCGAGAGCCGCCTTCCACCAACAAAATGGCAAGATCAGCGATACGCAAGTTCGGAAAATCCGGCCCCATGGCCTTCCGTCCGATCTCCGCAAGCGCGCCGGCCAACTCCACGCCGGTGGGACCTCCTCCCACGATCACGAAGGTGAGTCGATCCTGTGTGCCGGTAGCGATTCGTCTTCGTTCAGCCTCCTCAAATGTCAGCAACATCTTCTCGCGAAGATAGACCGCATCAGCCAGCGTCTTGAGCCCGGGCGCGAACTGCTCCCACGCGTCGTGGCCGAAATACGCGTGTCGCGATCCAGGCGCGACGATGAGGGCATCGAACGCAATCGGCGCACTATCCCGCAACCGTACGAGATGCGCCACACAATCGATGGACAGAACTTCATCCATGACCACGCGAACATGCGGGTGCCGCCGAAAGATCGTGCGTAACGGCCACGCAATATCGCCGGGAGACAGCGCGGAAGTGGCCACCTGGTAGAGCAACGGTTGAAACAGGTGATGATTGGTGCGGTCGATGAGCAGTACGTTGGCATCACGCAACGATTGCGCGGCCATCAAGCCTCCGAAACCACCTCCGATGATGACGACCTGTTTGTGATGCATGGAAGGGAACCAGAGGCAGGCTATGTTTTGGAAGGGGCGGTGTCAACGGTCAACGGTCGGCCACCTCCTTCCGCGAAACGAGCGCTGCTGCCATCTCGTCTTTACATGTAAGCCTGATGTGACTCTAACCGAACCTCTTGAAATATACCCGAAAAATCTATCCCCGTGCTCGACATCCCTGAATCGTCCTGAAACCCAGATCCTGCCCCCTCACTCTTCACTCCTCGATACCTATCGACTAAAGCGTGGCCCTACTGGAACTCCGTAGGGGGAAGGTGCAATATTCCGCCGCACAACAAGGAGAGAATTGGACAGCAGGCATTGAAGGTCTTTGGCGTGAAGAAAGATGAATACGACAAATCGAATGTGAGGAAGGTGTGACGCCTAAGCATGGAATAGCTTGGGCCATCTTTCTCCTGTTCCTTCAAATAACCGTTGATTCGGCCTCAGCGGAATCCCCGAGTCCAACTGTCCATTGGGGCGGATTGGCGTATCCGGACGCCTACTCGAAGCTTGAACTCGGATATACCGGGAATCGTTTCACTGAACTCGATGATTCGGGACAGAAGTACAATAATATTGACGAATCTATGGGAATCAACTTTGGGACGGTGAGCTGGACCGAGCACTGGAAGCGGTTCAAAGGCTGGAGCACAAACCTCACTTTCGGAGGAGGACCTACATCGGATCAGCCGACCAACTTTTTGCAGAATGAGCTCTTGCACGACAGTATCCTTAGAAATGCCATGGTCCCTATTGATCGTTCTCGTCATGAATTCGATTTTATGGTCGATGGCTCGATCACACGGTGGTTTTCACTTTTTGATCAGCCCACTAAATTATTCGTCGGGGTCGGAGGCTCGACCGGTTCGCTCTATCACGAGATCTCCGCGCGGACGGGAATACGTGGAGCCGAGGTCGGCTCATCGACATTATCAATGCTTGGGTGGGGCGAGGCGGACAATCTTGCAGCCGATTTCGTTCGCGGGTTTCGATGGTCTGCCATGGGCCGTATCGCACAGACCTATGCCGGATCCGCCATTCCGCATGTCGCCGGCGAGAATTACATCCTCCAAACTTCGCTGAGTTGGGGTATCTACGATGAGCGCCCCCTCCCGAAGTTTGAGATAGAGACCGGTATCAGTTGGGACTCGGGACTCTTTGTCGGCCTCCAAGGCAAACCCCGTGAAGAATTGCTCGCCTCTCTTGTGACGATTCGAATACGGAATGTTGCCTTTGAGACCTGGAACGATACGATTAACGAGAAAGACTTTGGCCCGACTTATGGCGTGCGACTCACGCTCGATCTCTACTCGTGGATTGCCCCGCTCTCTCGTTGACCGAAACAGTCTCGGTGAAAATACCCTATCGGAATAGAAGCGCGCCGATACCTTACTGTCCGACTTACGCGCGTTCCAGCGCTAGAAGCCGTCGCTTCCGCTCAAGACCCCAGCGATACCTGGCAAGGCGACCATCCCTTCGAACGATTCGATGACAAGGGATAACGATCGCGACGGGATTGCCTGCGCAGGCTCTGGCCACAGCGCGAGTTGCCATCGGTTGTCCGATCACCCGTGCGAACTCTTGATAGGACCGTATTTGTCCGCGAGAAGTCTGTTGCAGCGCTTGCCGGACCTTGCGTTGAAAGGCCGTCGACTTTACGTCCAGCGGGAGACGATCCACGGCTGCGCTCCTGTTCAGGCATTTGAGAAAGAGACTGACTAGCTTTTCTAATCCTTTCGTGTCGCGACAAAGCACTGCCTTCGGATAGTCATTGCGAAGCGATACGACCAACGCCGCCTCAGTATCTCCAAGACTCACAACCGCAATACCCCGTCCCGTGACCGCCATAAGCATGCGACTAACATCCGTGGATACGGTGGTATGTATAGCGAAGCGTGATTCCCTTCCCACCGGAACGAAACACGGAAGGAGTTATGCCGATGTCCTCATACATTTTCGCATACAGACGGCTGCTGGAGCCCCACCTGACGTCTTATGTCGCGATTCTCACAGTCTCACCTCGTTCCAGTGGCACGGTGAATCGGTCCAGTGTCCTGCCGTCTTGGTACCCCTGGAGGGAGCCCGACCATAGGAGTGACGGCCCGCTGCAAATAGAACGAACTGAGTCCGACATGAGCAGCCAGCCGTCGAAGGGTGATATGCCGCGCGCCGCGAAACGAGGCTCGGTAGCATTTCTCAGTATCCTATGGGGCTCTTCCTATTCTGAACAACAGGCTTTCCTTCTTCTTGGCTAGGCGGTGTAGTCCAGCTCTATGGCACGGGACAGATCAGACTCATTGCAAGAATTCCTGCAAATCATTGACTGATCGGTGGGCTTTGCTACGCTGCCCCGTACGTAAAGTTGTTCTAACGCATTCATCTATCGCCCCATTGAAGTCGATCACCATGCGCCAACGGCACGGGTTGAGCAATTGGTATTGTGCGCTGTGCATCTGCGCCTTCGGGCTTGCGCTCGACCACGTCGCGTGGGCACAGGCACCGAATGAGACCTATGATTTCAACATTACGAAAGGGATCGTGGAATTTGGCCGGGGGCACTACAAAGAAGCCGCCGATCGCTTCGAACAGGCACGACAAGCCGTACCGAACGACCCGGAGGCAGTCGAATACCTGGGACAGACGCTGCTGCGCCTGAAAAAGTATGATGAAGCCGAAACCCTCTTTCACGACCTGACCATGAAACAGCCGGCTCGCCCACAAGCCTGGCTGGGCCTGGCCATCTCGCAAAGTCACCTCGGGAAATATCACGAGGCACTGGCCGCGCTTGATCAGGCCCAGAAGCTCGATCCAAAAAATCCGCTCGTCTATTTCTATCAGGGAGTCGTCTCGCACGAACTGAAATCGTTCAATCAGTCGTCTGCCTTGTTTTCCCGGGCCATGGCTCTCAGCCCTGATCTCACACCGACCGCTCGATACTACACGGGGATGTCGTACTATGAGCGTGGGATGATCGATCAGGGTCAAAAAGAAATCGAAGCCGCAATTGCCTCGGGCGAACCGGAGTCCGAACTCGCTCGAATCGCTCGGGAGATTCTGCAGCAACGAACCGCGGTTCCTAAGGGCCCCAGGCCGTGGGATCTGAATCTGAGCGTCAGCGGCCAATACGATACCAATGTCGTACTGCTTCCCATCGGAACCCAACCTCCAGGCGGAACGTCGAGTATTTCGCAGAAGGACGACTTCCGCACCACGCTCTACGCA
>CBDDRH010000111.1:0-46890 GCA_965233025.1 uncultured bacterium | reverse complement strand
GAGGGCCTTGGTTGTCGTGAGCGATCGCATGAAATCATTCTCGCCCCGACTCGAGCCCTTGTCAATTAAACTCATCAACTCCGGTGGGCTTAACATATTGTTCAATCGGTTAGCTCGGATTACTCCATGACGGTTCGACGGTTCATGGTGAAATCATTGAGCCATGTCGCGAGATCAGTGCTTGGTGCCGTGAGAACCCAATGGACTCGTCCGTAATTCGCCAATAGATGTGATGTAGTTTAGCCGTCATATACCGCGGAGTGAGATTCACGCGCTTGGCAGCCTTGGGGATATGGACCTGTGACAATATTCCACCATATGCCGTATCACCCTTCCGGCAAGGTACCGTATCCCGTATCCGCTTCTTCTATCCTTCAAGTTTCATTGAAAAGCAGATGTCCCCAAACTTCGTAAGTCCATGAATTTTCTATTGACAAGTCTTTGAGTGGGTGTATACTGCGCGCCTGGGTGGGAGAAAGTGGGTGAACTTGGTTGATAGTAACCTATGGAGGTTTCTCGACATATTTCGGTTATGTCAGAAGAAGTGTTGTTTTGGCTCGTTCGAGAGGACAGTCGAACCTATCTTGACTGTACGGTGGGATACAGTGGGCATGCTGAGAAAATTCTTGAAGCGAGTGGCCCTGACAGCAGACTCATTGGACTTGATCGCGATGCAGCAGCCATTGCAGCCAGTCAAAAAAGGCTCGCACGGTTCGGCGACCGCGTGCTCCTGCTCCATGGGCATTTTATGGATCTGAAACAGCATCTTACTGTCAGTGGTTTTGGCCAGGTTGATGGGATTCTGTTTGATCTTGGGGTCTCATCCCCGCAGCTGGAAGAACCTACTCGCGGCTTTAGCTTTCAAGTGGATGGTCCGTTGGACATGCGTATGGATCAATCGATGAGCGGGACCGCAGCTGACCTTGTCAATCGATGGCCGGAAGCGCAATTGGCCGACGCGATTTTTCAGTTCGGCGAAGAACGGTTTTCTCGACGAATTGCGCGTGCCATTGTTCGCGCGCGAGAACGCCATCCCTTGGCGACGACGAGAGAGTTGGTCTCCGTGATCGAGGGATCTGTTCCAGCCAATTATCGGCATGGTCGTCTTCACTGTGCGACCCGCACCTTTCAAGCCATTCGCATTGCAGTGAATCAAGAGCTCGACTCTCTCGATCCGGCATTGCGCGACGCGGCAGACGTGTTGTCTCCCGGCGGTCGTCTCTGTGTGATTTCTTTCCATTCGCTCGAAGATAGGATTGTGAAACATACGTTACGAGCGCTTTCGGGCAAGAACGATCCTGCATTGGTGGTGCTTACCAAGAAGCCGCAGATTCCCAGCAGAGAAGAATCGGACCGGAATCCTCGATCCCGCAGTGCCAAGTTGCGGACTGCCCAACGGGTATCCAAGGAGGGTCACTCATGAAGACGGTGACGATCGTGGCCGGCGTGCTGTTGGTTTTCGTGTTTGTATGGGAACGTGTCGATGTCGTTCGATTGGGTTATCAGATCGAACGGTTGAAGACCCAGAAAGTATTGCTGGAGCGAGAGCGGGATCAATTGCAAGTGAAGTTTTCTGCGCTGACGGCTCCTGAGCGGATCGCAAAAGTGGCGACAGGGAAATTGGGGTTGATTCCTCCGCAGCAGGGGCAAGTGCTGATGGTGCATCAGCCGGGAGAGGCTCCGAGTCTGTCGCTCCCACCTGTGGAGCAAGTTCGTTTGGCGAAACATGACTCAACAGGGAGGGAGCGAGAGTGACTGTCGGTCCTTCTCGCGGTCGTCGCTATGTGATGCTGCTCCTGCTCCTTTGCGGGTTCAGTATTATTTTATTTCGGCTGGTCACGCTCCAAGTGCTTCAGGCAGCGGACCTCACGGCCAAGGCCGATCGGCAACATCAAAAGACCGTATCCTTTGAAGGGGCCAGAGGCACGGTGTCGGATCGGCACGGCAAAGTGCTCGCGATGAATGTGGAGGTACCTTCCGTGTTCGGCGTGCCGACGTCGCTGGAGAGTCCATCGACCGTTGCCCGTCATCTTTCTCCGGTACTCCAAATTCGAAGCAGTGAGCTTGAGAGAAAGCTTCGGCAAGACAAGAGCTTCGTGTGGTTGGCGCGAAAGGTCGAACCCGAGCAGGGTCGTCGGCTGGAGCAGTTGTCGTTGGACGGCATCGGCGTGGTGATGGAGGGGCGGCGGTTTTATCCCAAGGGCCCGTTGCTGGCCCATGTCCTGGGATTTTCTGGGATGGATGGGCAAGGGCTTGAGGGTCTCGAGCGCCGATACGACTCGCACCTGCATGGAGAGAAGCGCGTCACGGTGTTGCAGCGTGATGCGTTAGGCCGCACGGTGTTTCCCAAGGGATTGGCGGAGCAAGCGCCGACGCCGGGACATGCTCTTACGCTGACCGTCGATGAAGTCATCCAATACATTGCAGAGAAAGAACTCGAAGAGGCCGTCACTCATACCCGCGCCAAGTCCGGGATCATCATCGCCATGGAGCCGCAATCAGGTGCGATTCTCGCCATGGCTGTCAGTCCTCGATTCGATCCGAATGTGGTGGCCGCCTTGACGCCGGATCGGTGGCGCAATCGTGCCCTGACAGATATATACGAGCCCGGGTCGACCATGAAAGCAATGGTCGCGGCCGCGGCGCTAGAAGAAAAAGTGATGACACCCGATTCCTTGGTGTTCGGTGAAAACGGCCAGATGGTGGTCGCGAATACGACTATTCACGACCATGACAAGCTGGGGTGGATGACGTTTTCTGAGGTGATTCAAAAATCCAGCAACATCGGCGCCGCCAAAACGGGAATGGCCCTCGGAGAGCAGAGGCTGTATCGCTATCTTCAGGCATTTGGATTCGGTCAACGTACGGAGATCGATCTGCCGGGTGAAGTGAACGGACTTTTGAAGGCTCCAAAAGACTGGGGCCGCCGATCGCTCGCGTCAATCTCGATGGGACAAGAGGTCGGGGTGACGCCCCTCCAAATGGTGTCGGCGATGGCGACCCTCGCCAATGGGGGCGTGATGATGAAGCCGTATGTCGTTTCAGAGGTTCGCGATCAGAAAGGTCGCTTGCTCAAAGAGGTACTGCCACAAGTCAAGCGGCGAGTCGTGTCATCGGACACGGCCCGGACGATGACGACGATGTTGGAAGGTGTCGTAACGAATGGGACGGGGGCGAAGGGAGCGATTCCTGGATTCCGCGTGGCGGGCAAAACAGGGACCGCGCAAAAAATCGATCCTCGAACCGGCACCTATTCCTCCACACAGTTTGTCGGGTCGTTTGTTGGGTATGTGCCGGCAGAATCTCCGCGGCTGGCGATGATCGTAGTCCTGGATGAACCTCAAGGTGAAGCCTGGGGCGGGACCGTGGCGGCACCCGTCTTTCGTCGGGTCGGAGAGCAGGTGCTCAACTATCTTGGTGTGTCCAGAGAAGACACTGTGAAAATCGCACTGGCGATGAAGGACCACTGACAGGCCATGGCTCGCAATCCCGTCACCCTCACGCAGTTGCTCGCGGCGCTCCGTGGACAGGTCGAGGTTTTGGAGCAACGCGGCGATGTGAGTTGTCCGGTGCATGCGATCACGGACGATTCGCGGGCCGTGACGGCCGGGAGCCTCTTTGTCGCCGTCAAAGGTGAACGTGTCGATGGTCACAGATTTGTCGAGCAGGCCATCAAGGCCGGGGCGGTTGCGGTGGTCGCGCAGGAGTCTGTGGCATCAGGGCCGGTACCGCTCGTGTTGGTGGCTGATTCGCGCAAGGCGCTCGGTCTACTCGGCAGTCGGTTTCATGGGGATCCATCCGCCCGACTCAAAATGATTGGCGTGACGGGGACGAATGGAAAAACGACGACGACGTATCTCTGTAAGGCGTTACTGGAGGGGATCGGTCGACGAGTAGGGTTGATCGGCACGGTGGGGTACCAAATCGGGCAGGAAACGCTTCCTGCCTCTCACACGACACCCGGTGCACTGGATCTCCAAGAACTATTGGCCAGGATGGTCGAGAGTGGACTCACCACCGCGGTGATGGAAGTGTCGTCCCACGCTCTCGCATTAGACCGGACATCTGGCTGCGAGTATGACGTGGCGGTATTCACGAACCTCACGCAGGACCACCTCGATTTTCATCACACGATGGATGAGTATTTTGAGGCGAAGCTGCGACTGTTCACCGGACTGGCCGGGGGGCAGAAGAATGGGAAACGCGCCCTCGTCAATGTGGACGATCCACGAGGGGCCGCGATCCGCGCAGCCTCTCCTGTGCCGGTCTGGGGTTATGCCATTCAGAACCAGGCTGATCTCAAGGCGGAACGAGTGTCCCTCTCACTTACCGGTACCACGTTCACAGCAGCGACTCCCGCAGGCTCGTTCACCGTCGAGAGCCGGTTGGTCGGTGAGCATAACGTCTACAATTTGCTGGGAGCGATCGGAGTCGCGCTGCATGACGGAGCGACGTCCGATCAGATCTGTGAAGCGGCCGCGCATATTACCAATGTCCCAGGTCGCTTCGAGCGGATCTCTTCCGGGCAAGATTTTACCGTGGTCGTCGATTACGCCCATACCGAAGACGCACTCCTCCGACTGCTGACGGCTGCCCAAGCATTAAAGACCGATCGGATCATTACCGTGTTCGGCTGCGGTGGCGACCGGGATCGAGGGAAGCGGCCGAAGATGGGACGCGCGGCTGTTGAATACAGCGACGTGGTGATCCTGACATCCGATAACCCTCGAACTGAAGACCCGATGGCGATCCTGCGCGAAGTCGAGATTGGCGTGCGCGATGCGCTGGAGCGCCGCAGTCATGTCCAGTATCACTTGGTGCCTGACCGTCGTGAAGCGATCGGCGTCGCCATTCGTGAGGCGCGTCTGGGCGACATGGTGCTTATTGCCGGCAAGGGGCATGAAGATTATCAAATCATCGGCACCAAGAAGTTTCACTTTGACGATCGTGAGGTGGCTCGCGAGGCCATTCAGCAGTTGCAGGATTGCGCGTGAGAGTTCAGGCCGCAGCCGAGATCGCGCAGGACAAGGAATCGATGGGACTCTTTACGGTCGAGGAGTTACGAGAAGTCATCAGCGTGAAAGTTCTCGCGGGGCAGGACTCGTTATTGGGGAAGCACAGAATCAGACAGATCAGCACGGATTCCCGATCGGTTCGCCGCGGTGATCTCTTTGTGGCGCTCAGGGGCGACCGGTACGACGGGCATGAGTTTGTGCCGGCCGTACTTGCACAGGGTGCAGTGGGAGCCATCGTTCACGATGAATACCGCCTTCCTCCAAGTTCCGCAGCGGTACGCCGGATCGAGGGGCGGTCGGCGCCCTTTCTCTTCGGAGTACGTGACCCGCTGTTTGCCTACCAACAGTTGGCGACGCATCACCGCAGTCGGTTCCATATTCCCGTCGTGGCGGTGACCGGGAGCAACGGTAAGACAACGACGAAAGATATGGTGGCGGCGGTGTTGGCCCAGCGGTGGCCGGTGCTAAAGACCGAGGGGAATTTCAACAATCGGATCGGCGTACCGTACACCCTGTTTCGGCTCACGGCTCGCCATCAAGCGGCCGTTATTGAAATGGGAGTGGATCAGCAAGGGCAGACGACCAGGCTCTGTGAGATCGTCAGGCCCACGATCGGGGTGATTACCAATATTGGCCCGGATCATCTCGAGTTCTTTGGAAGCATGGAGGGGTCGGCGCAAGCCAAGGCGGAATTGTTGGACCTGCTTCCAGACGATGGCACGGCGATTGTGAACGCCGACGATTCCTACTTTGACTACCTCGCCGCGCGTGCGCAATGCCGCGTCATGTCGTTCGGATTTTCGGAGATGGCCGATGTCCGCGCGAGCGGGGTCACGTCCGATGTTCGCCAAGGAACGACCTTTCGCTTGCATCTCCCTGGAAGGAGCCGTCCCACAATTGTTCGAATCAAGGTGCATGGTACCCATAACGTGACCAACGCGCTCGCGGCCGCAGCGGTGGGTGCCGCGTTGAACCTGTCCGGTTCGGTGATTGCCCAAGGGCTGGGCCGATTCCGTCCTGCCGCGATGCGGTCGCAGGTGGTGACCCACCATGGCGTCCATATCATCAACGATTGCTACAACGCCAACCCCGCTTCGATGAAAGCGGCGCTCCAATTGCTGGCACAGTGGAGTCCTGCGCGCGAACGGATTGCCGTGTTGGGAGACATGCTCGAACTCGGGCCTGAGACAGGTCAGATGCACCGGGACGTTGGGCAATTTCTTGCCACACAGGGGCTGTCGCGACTGATCGTTTGTGGGACGTTGGGTCGGGACATTGCAGATGGAGCCAGGCTGGGCGGGATGGTCCGTGCGCAAATCGACGAAGTGGTCGATGCCGCAGCTGCGGCTGACCACCTCAAACGGATCGTGCGACAAGGCGATGTGGTGTTGGTGAAGGCCTCTCGCGGCATGAAAATGGAGCAGGTTGTGCAGGCTCTAACGGGGATGAGGGCAGTCGTCAAGCAGGCATCGTAACGGGGCCGGCGCCCATCCGACGCAACAGTCGTCAGACGGGCCGGCGCATGTTCAACGTAAAGGCCGCATGCTCTACAACTGGCTGTATCCGTTTCATACGGAATATTCATTTCTGAACGTCTTTCGATATTTGAGTTTCCGGATCATCTACGCAGCCGTGACGGCGTTCTTGATCGCCTTTGTGCTGGCTCCGTGGGTGATACGAAAGTTGCAAGACATCAAGCTGGGCCAGCAGATTCGCGATGACGGTCCCAAAAGCCATCTGGCGAAGAGCGGCACGCCCACCATGGGCGGGATTCTCATCCTCTTTGCGGTGGTCCTCTCGACGCTCCTCTGGGCCGATATTGCGAAGCCGTATGTCTGGCTTGTGCTCGCCGCGACGTTGGGGTTCGGAGCGATTGGATTTGTCGACGACTATCTCAAGTTCGTCAAGACCCAATCGAAGGGGTTGTTGGCGTGGCAGAAGTTCACAGCACAAGTAGTGCTCGCCTTGGCGATTGCCCTGGTCCTCTATTTCTTGCCCGGCTATACGACCAAGCTCAGCATCCCGTTTTTCAAGAACGTCGTTCCGGATCTCGGCTGGTGGTATATCGCTTTTGCTGTGGTGGTTATCGTCGGGAGTTCCAATGCCGTCAATCTGACCGATGGTCTCGACGGGCTTGCGGTCGGACCCGTCATGATTGCGGCGCTGGCCTATACGATTGTGGCCTATGTCGTCGGCCACCGACTGATGTCGGACTATCTGCTCATTCAGCACATCGAAGGCGCAGGCGAACTCGCGGTGTTCACCGCGGCCATTTTGGGGGCGAGTCTGGGGTTCCTGTGGTTCAACACCTATCCGGCTTCCGTATTCATGGGGGATGTGGGATCGCTTCCGCTGGGAGCGGCGTTGGGCACGGTCGCGGTGATCAGCAAGCACGAGCTGCTGCTCTTGATGGTCGGCGGAGTGTTTGTGATCGAAGCGGTCTCGGTCATTTTTCAGGTGATCTCGTTCAAGTCGCGCGGGAAACGCATTTTTCTCATGGCGCCCATCCATCATCACTTTGAGATGAAGGGGTGGGAGGAGCCCAAGGTCGTGGTGCGCTTGTGGATTATTGCCATCCTATTGGCCTTGTTGAGTCTGAGCACCTTAAAGCTTCGGTGACGGCATGGTGGGAGAAGCGGCTGTGGAACTGGCGGGGGCGCGTGTCACGGTCATGGGGCTTGCCAGAAGCGGGGTCGCAGCTAGCAGGCTGCTTCAGGCGGCAGGGGCGCGAGTCACAGTCGCCGACCGGAAGGAATCGGTAGAACTGACATCGGCCCTCGGGGCCATTGACCGCGATCACGTCGATGTGACCGTCGGAGCACAGTATGAATCATCGCTCGATGAAGCGGACTTGGTGGTGATCAGTCCAGGAGTCCCCTATCGATTAGCCGCGCTCGAAGCAGTGCGTCGGCGCGGCATAAAGGTGATCAGCGAATTAGAGCTTGCCTCTCAGTTCTTCCGAAGCCCGCTCCTTGCCGTCACCGGGACGAACGGCAAGAGCACGACCGTGACGTTGATCGGCAAGTTTCTCGCAGAAAGCGGCAAGCGAGCGTTTGTCGGAGGAAATTTGGGCATCGCCTTGAGTGAGGCTGCAGTGGAAGACCTTCGCGCCGGCCAAGCAGGGAAACCGAGTCCGTTCGACTATCTCGTCGTCGAGGTCTCTAGTTTCCAGCTCGAGACGATCGATCGGTTCCAGCCCTGGATCGCCGCCCTGCTCAACGTGACGGTCGATCACCAGGACCGTTATGAGTCGCTGGATGAATACGTCGCAGCCAAACAACGGATCTTCGAGAATCAAGCCGCGTCTGATTTCGCGCTGTTCAACCTTGATGACGAGCGTGTGGCCGCGTTGCGACATTGTGTTCGTGCGACATGTCTGGGGTTTACGACCGCGTCGACGATCGGTGTAGACATGTATGGCGGAACCTACCTTGAAGGTGACCGGATCGTGACGACGGTGACCGGGGTGCGGCAGGAGATTTGCCGCCGAAGCGAGATCCGCATCATCGGCCACCACAACGTGCAGAACGTCATGGCTGCCTCAACCTATGCCGTCCTGTGTGGATGCCCTCTCGATGCCATTCGTCGCGTCCTCACGACGTTTCCGGGACTCGAACATGCCCTTGAAATCGTTCGCGAGCGTCGCGGAGTCCGATTTGTGAATGATTCAAAGGGAACGAATGTCGATGCCACGCTCAAAGCGCTGGAGAGTATCGATGAACCGATTTGGCTCATTGCCGGCGGACGGGATAAGGGAGGCGATTTTTCTCGGCTCACCCATGTGATCAGCCGGCGGGTTGCGCATGTGATCCTGATTGGAGAAGCGGCACCGATGTTGCGACAGGCTTGGAAGGGCGTCGCTTCGATGAGCGAGGCGGCCACCTTACGGGACGCGGTGGATCTTGCAGCGCAAGGCGCGTCGTCTGGCAATGTCGTGTTGTTGTCCCCGGCCTGTGCCAGCTTCGACATGTTTGCGGACTATCAAGACCGCGGTCGTCAATTCAAGGCATTGGTCCATGCCTTACCGGCGTAATGTGCAAGGCGAGGGAGGGGTGGTTCTGAGTCATGGCGCATCGATCAGCGGGGACTCTGGCGCTTCCATGGTCCCAGCCCAGCCAACGGTCTGGCGGCAAGCAACGGGTGGCGGCAGACCATACGCTCCTGGCGGTGACCATGATCTTGGCGTTGGTCGGGCTCGTCATGGTGTTCAGCGCGAGCGCCATTGTGGCAGGCAACCGGTTTCAGGATTCTGGGTTTTTTCTGAAACGGCAGATCGCCTGGCTCGCGTTCGGCTTTGTGTTGATGCATCTCACGTCGCGGATCGATTACACGCTCTGGAAGAAGCTCTCCGTTCCGATGTTGGTCTGCATGTTGTTGCTGCTCATCATCGTGCTGGTGCCGTCGCTCGGTGTGGCGGCCAATGGGGCGCGGCGATGGTTGCGGTTGGGGCCTATCTCAGTTCAGCCGGCGGAAATGGTCAAGCTTGTGGCGGTCATCTATATGGCGGCATATCTGACCAAGAAAGGAGACAAGATTGCGCTGTTTCGCGATGGTCTCCTGCCGGCACTGATCGTGATCGGATTGCTGGGTGGACTGGTGTTGCTGGAGCCGGATCTTGGGACGGTTGTGGTGCTCGGACTGGTGACGGTTGGGATGTGTTTTCTCGCCGGGGCGCGTATCTCCCATCTCTTGGCCTTAGGTCTCTGCGCGATCCCGGTCGTACTGGTGCTGGTTCTCGGTTCCAGTTATCGACGCCAACGGCTCATGACGTTTCTTGCTCCATGGAAGGATGCATCGGATGCCGGGTTTCAAATTACGCAATCCTTCTTGGCCTTCGGCAGCGGCGGTCCGTTCGGGGTGGGATTGGGCGAGGGAAAACAGAAGCTCTACTTTCTTCCGGAAGCGCATACGGACTTTGTTCTGGCGCTGGTCGGCGAAGAACTGGGGCTCATCGGAACCGCCACCGTGACCCTGCTGTTTGCATTTTTTGTCTGGCGGGGGTTTCAGATCGCTGCGCGCGCGCGGGTGCCGTTCGGCCGTTATCTGGGCATGGGCATTACCTTGTTGATCGGCGGTCAGGCGTTGGTGAATGCGGCGGTGGTGACCGGGCTCTTACCGACGAAAGGACTCACCTTACCATTCGTGAGCTACGGAGGGTCGTCGCTGGTGGTCAGCCTGATCGGCGTGGGAATCTTGTTGAATATTTCCCGCGATCGCCATGCCGGCGAGTCGCGGGGCGGACATGGCGGGTCGGATTACGGATGACGATCGTGATCGCAGCAGGAGGAACCGGTGGCCACCTCTACCCGGCTGTGGCGTTGGCGCGAGAGTTTCTCCGGCGCGATCCCAGGACCAAGGTCCTCTTCGTAGGGACGGCGCGTGGACTTGAATCGAACGTGCTCGATCACGAGGGATTCGATCTGGCGCTGATCAGCGCCAAGCCGGTGATGGGCAAGGGGCTATTCGGGGCGGTGACAGGCTTGTGCGCCATGCCGGTCAGCTTGTGGCAATGTCTGCGGATCTTGCAAACGAGACGGGCGGATCTGGTCATCGGGGTCGGCGGCTATACGAGTCCGATGATGCTGCTTGCTGCGGCATGGAGTGGGGTGACCCGCGTGATTCTTGAGCCGAATGCGAATCCCGGCATGGCGAACAAGGCGGTGGGGCCGTTCGTCCAACGCGTGTTTCTCGCATTCGAGTCGGCGGCTGATTCGTTCGATCGTTCCAAGGTGCGTGTGGTGGGCACTCCGATTCGTAAAGCGTTCCTGGACGGGGTGCAGCAGCGTCGCGAGAAATCGGGGCCGCCGCATCTGCTGATTTTCGGTGGGAGCCAGGGGGCGAAGGCGCTGAACGCAGCGGTGACGGAAGGATTGTCCGAACTGATGACACAACTGCCTCATCTCACAGTGACCCATCAGACCGGCGAGTCCGACCATGCGCGCGTGGCCGAGGCCTATCGTCGCACCGGCATCGAGTCGCACGTCATGCCGTTTATCTATGACATGCCCGCGGCGCTACGGGAGGCGGATCTGGTTGTGGCGAGAGCCGGTGCCATGACGGTGGCGGAACTCACGGCGTGCGGAAAGCCGGCCATCCTCATTCCACTGCCGTCCGCCATCTACGACCACCAGACGAAGAATGCCAAAGTGATGGAAGCAGCCGGGGCTGCCGTGGTGCTTCCGCAATCCGCACTCACCGGCGCCCTGTTGGTCCGCACAGTGGCGAGTATTTTGGGAGATCCTGAACGATTGCGTGCGATGGGCGAGGCCAGTCTATCTCTACGGCGAATCGATGCAGCCGAGATAATTGTCCGCGAATGCTATGCACTCATGGGGGGTCATCATGATGTCAACCAGTCTGTTGGAGCGGCAGGAGGCTAATGGCGTTGGGCAACGTGGACAGGGATCACAGTCATATCCACCGGTTGGTGGAGTAAGGCGCGCGACGATGTTTCGCAAGACGCAACAGATTCACTTGGTCGGAATCGGGGGATCGGGTATGAGCGGTATCGCCGAGGTGTTGCTGACCCTGGGGTACAAAGTGACAGGCTCGGATTTGCATGCCTCCGAGACGACGCGGAGATTGGAAGAGCTCGGCGGGCGCATCTTTGTCGGTCATCAGGAATCGAACGTAGGAGAAGCCCAAGTGGTGGTCATCTCCTCCGCTGTGTCGGCACAGAATCCCGAAGTCGTGGCGGCCAAGGCGAAGCACATTCCCGTGATTCCTCGGGCCGAGATGCTCGCGGAGCTGATGCGGCTGAAATTCGGGGTCGCCATTGCCGGTGCTCACGGAAAAACCACGACGACTTCAATGGTGGCCAATGTGCTGGCGCAGGGCGGGTTGGATCCCACGATGGTGATCGGAGGCAAAGTGAATGCGCTGGGGAGTCATGCACGCCTCGGTCGGGGGGATCTCCTCGTGGCGGAAGCCGATGAGAGCGACGGGTCGTTTCTCCGTCTGTCCCCGACCATCGCCGCGGTCACGAATCTCGACCGGGAACATCTCGATCATTACGGCAGTATGGAACGCATCAACGAGTGCTTCCTCGAGTTTATCAATAAGGTGCCGTTCTACGGATTGGCGGTGTTGTGTGCCGACGATGATCGGCTCAGGGCGCTGTTTCCGAGCATCGTGAAACGCTATCAGACCTACGGCCTCCGTGAGCGTGAGGGTGTCCTGCCGGACTTCTTTGCGACAGAGATCAGCTTGAACCAATGGGGCGCCGAGTTTCGGGCGCAGTTCCGTGGGCGCAATCTGGGCCCGTTCCGTCTGGCGGTGCCCGGTCGACACAATGTCTCCAACGCGCTCGTGGCCATCGCGATCGGAATCGAATTGGATGTGCCGGTGGACCTCATCAGGAAAGCGCTGGCTGCCTATACCGGGGTTGAGCGCCGCTTTCATCTGCGCGGGGAAGCCAATGGGATCATGGTCGTGGACGACTACGGGCATCATCCGACCGAGATCAAGGCCACGCTGGCCGCAGCGAAGCAAGGCTGGGGGGACCGGCGGTTGGTGGTGCTGTTCCAGCCGCATCGCTATACCAGGACGCGAGACCTGTTGGAGGACTTTGCGAAGGCGTTCGATCAATCGGACGTCCTGTTCTTGACGGATATCTATGCGGCAGGCGAGCAGCCGATTCCCGGGGTGTCCGGAGCCAAGCTGGCCGAGATTGTTCGTGCGGCCGGCCACCCTTCCGTGACCTTCGTAGAACAGAAAGACACGTTGGTGGATCACGTGCTGCCACATCTGAAATCCGGGGATCTCGTCATTACATTGGGGGCAGGGGATATCTGGAAGGCCGGGCTTGGATTGTTGGCCCGATCAGCCCCCACTGCCTGATGCCATGGAGCGACGGAGTCGGCGTGTCACGAAAGCAACGAGAGTCCATACGCGATTTACGCAGGCAGAGATGCGATCTGCCGTGGCAGGCCTTCGGGGATCTGTGTCCTTCCAGGCTCCACTGCGGGAATACACCTCGTTCAAGATCGGAGGGCCGGCCGATGTTGTGGTTGAGCCGGCTGATATCGAGGATGTCTGTCTGGTGGTCCAGCAGGCGCGCGCGCGCAGGATTCCGTTGTTCGTCCTGGGCGGGACGAATCTGCTCATTCGGGATGGGGGTATCCGCGGCATCGTCATCAGTTTGGTCCGGTTGCGGGGGATGAAAGAGGAACCGGGGTCTGTTCTCTATGCCGAAGGGGGCGTCGGAATGCCGACGCTGATCGGATATGCCATCCGCCACTCCCTCGCGGGATTGGAATGGGCGGCGGGAATTCCAGGGACTGTGGCCGGCTGTGTGGTGATGAATGCCGGCACGAAGCTCGGAGAAATGAAAGATTCCGTGAAGGCCGTTCGCATGGTGAACATGAAAGGTCAGATCGTGGACGTCGAAGCAGGCCAGGTCAGGTTTGAGTATCGACGGGCTTTGCTGCCGCGCGGCATTGTCGTGGGAGTGTGGCTTCAATTGAAGCAAGGGGTCCGCTCGGAGATTGAGCAGGTGGTCAAAGACTACCTCCACTATCGACGGGACACGCAACCGCTTGCGATGCCGAGCGCCGGCTGCGTGTTCAAGAACCCTCCGAACGATTCTGCAGGCCGGCTGATCGAGACAGTTGGCCTCAAGGGCGCACGTGTCGGCGATGCGGAAGTGTCGATGAAGCATGCCAACTTCATGGTCAATCGCGGTCAGGCAAGGGCAGCGGACGTGCTGGCGCTGATTGGGAAGGTTCGTAGCGCGATTCGCCGTCGAGCGGGGGTGCGGTTGGATCTTGAACTCAAAATCGTAGGAGAGACGTAGCGGTATGAATGAACCGCGATCGACAGAGCGGCCTCTCCTGACCCGCGCCCGCATCGGGGTGTTGATGGGAGGGCGATCGGCTGAGCGCGATGTGTCGCTCCGGACGGGCGCCGCGGTGCATCGGTCGCTGGTCCATCGTGGCTACGATGCAGTGGTTATCGATGTCGGACCGACGCTCGCTCAAGACCTGCGCGACCAGAAGATCGACCTGGTGTTTCTCGCGTTGCACGGACCAGGAGGTGAAGATGGCGCGATCCAAGGATTCCTGGAAACCCTTGGAATTCCCTACACCGGGTCCGGCATTCAGGCCAGTGCGATCGGCATGCATAAGGTGGCGACAAAAACGCTTTTGGCCTCAGCGCGTATTCCTGTGCCGGCCGGCACGGTCGTGAAGCGTGGGGAGAAGGTCTCGAGTGCCGTGGTGATGCGGACGGCGAAATTGCGCTGGCCCGTCGTGGTGAAGCCTGCGTCGCAAGGGTCCACGATCGGTGTCACCATCGTGCGGAAGCCGGCGCAATGGCGGGATGCCTTGGCCTTGGCGCATCGCTACGACGTGGATGCCATGGTCGAGGCCTACATTCCTGGGCGTGAAGTCACGGTGTCGATCATTGGTCGGAATAATGCTTCTCCATTGGTGCTCCCTGCCGTGGAAATTGTTGCGCCGGGCGGCTTTTACGACTTTGCGGCGAAGTATGAAAAGAAGACTACGCAGTATCTATGTCCTGCGCCTTTGACCGCATCGGTGACCCGGCAGATTCGCGCGTTGGCGCTACGCACCTATGAGGTACTGGGTTGTGAAGGTGCGGCCCGGGTCGATTTCCGTATTACCCCGCGTGGCCGCTCTGTTGTGTTGGAGATCAATACGGCGCCGGGTATGACTGAAACGAGTTTGCTGCCGATGGCGGCGGGCCGGGCCGAGATGGATTATGACGAGTTGACCGAACAGATTCTGGAGTCCGCCCTCGTTCGCGCGACCCGTTCCACCCGTCCGTCAGGGGAAGGGAGCATCCCATGAAGATGGTGGCGCGGAAGAAAACGATTCGTGATATTGGCCCGCGGTTGAACCAATGGAAGGGCGCTCGTGCCACGAAGATTTTGGATCAGCGCCAACAGGCGCAACGAGAAAGACGTGTCTTGGGGAAACGGCGGGCAGTACGCGTGGGGACATGGATTGTCGGGCTTGCAGTGTTGGTGTGGGGGCTGACCCTACTCACCCGAGAGATGGGGCCGGCTTTTCAGGGGTGGCTCGAAATCCGCGACGTCGAAGTTGAAGGTCTTCACCGCGTCACGAAGCCGGAAGTCTTGGAGCGGCTCGTCTTGAAGCCCGGCATGGGGCTCCATCAAGTCAGCACGTCATTTCTGGCCGAGCGAGTGCGGATGCATGCGTGGATCAAGGAGGCGACGGTCGAACGCAGGCCTCCGAATCTGCTGCATGTCACCATCGTGGAGCGAACGCCGGCAGCCATTATTCGAACAGGCGCAGACCATTGGTTGAGCGATGAGAACGGATACCTCCTTGCCAAGTTGGGGAAGCAGGATGACCAGACGTTGCCATTGTTGACCGGGTTGGAACTTCAGTCCCTTCAGCACGGCGAGGCGAGGGTCCGCAACGCGGTTCAGTCCGGGGTCGTGGTGGCCAAGCTCATCGCGAATACCTTCGGCGGGCGGGTTGAAGTCAATCTCGCAAATTTCTCGAATGTCGTGGCGTCAGCCAATGGAGTGCGATTCCAATTCGGCGAAGATTCCCTGGTTGACCAGTGGGAGCGGTTCAAGAAAGTGAATCCGCCATTTAAAACCGGCCCATTCGATGATCGGAAGCGAACAATGAGCGAGATCGATCTCCGTTACAACAACCGCGTCATTGTGCGGGAAAGGGTGTGAGGGCTGTGCCGAAGCGTGATCAGATTCTCGTAGGGCTGGACATCGGAACCACGAAGATCTGCGCCATTGTGTCGGAAGTCACCGATGAGGGCGCGCTCAATATCATCGGGGTCGGATCCAGCCCGTCGCGAGGGCTCCGCAAAGGCGTCGTGGTTGATATCGAGAGTACCGTGGAATCGATCAAGAAGGCGGTCGAGGAAGCCGAGCTGATGGCGGCGGTCCAGATTAATTCCGTCTATACCGGCATCGCCGGCAGCCACATTTCTGCGGAGAACTGCAAGGGGGTTGTGGCGCTCAAAAAGTCAGAGGTCACGCGGGAGGACATCCAGCGTGCGGTCGAGAGTGCGCGGACCCTGGCGGTCATTCCCCATGAACGACGGATTCTTCATGTGCTGCCTCGTGAATTCATGGTGGACGGGCAAGAGGGGGTTCGGGAGCCGTTGGGTCTGTCCGGAAACCGTCTTGAAGTCAACGTGCATGTGATTACCGGTGCCGTGACGTCAGCACAGAACATCATCAAGTGCGTGAATCGCGCGGGGCTCGACGTCGTGGACATGGTGCTGCAGCCCTTGGCTTCCAGTGAGGCTGTCCTGAGCCAGGAAGAGCGCGACCTGGGGGTCGTCATGGTCGATCTCGGTGGCGGGACGACCGACCTTGCGATTTTCCTCGATGGAAGTATCAGGCACTCCGCGGTCTTGCCGATCGGCGGACAGAATCTGACGAAGGATCTCGCCATCGGGTTGCTGACCTCTCAGACCGAAGCCGAGAAGATCAAATTGCATCGGGGGATCGCCAGAACCGGATTGGTGCAAGGTCATGAAACAGTGGAGGTCCCGTCGGTCGGTGATCGTCCCGCACGGACGTTTTCGCGCCGCGACATTGCCGAGATTCTTGAGCCGCGGGTCGAAGAAATATTCGAGCTGGTTCGTCGGGAAATCGCGCGTGCCGGCTACGAGGGCATGCTGGGGGCCGGGGTGGTGATTACAGGTGGAACGTCGTTGTTGGAAGGGATGCCCGATGCGGCAGAGCAGGTCTTGAATCTTCCGGGCCGCCGCGGTGCGCCAAGTGGAATCGGAGGGCTTCGAGACATTGTCAGTAATCCCATGCATGCCACGGGTGTCGGCCTGCTGCTCCATGCCCGGCACCATGTTGAGGAGATGGCCACGGCTGGTTTGCGCAGCGGACGGCCGTTGCACAAGGTATTCGATCGTATGAAGTCCTGGATGTTCGAGTTCTTTTAACCGTTGCGCGCAGCGGACGGCCGCTACGCGAATTTTATCAAGGGAGGTGTCCTGATGTTTTCGTTTGAAGAGGATGTTGTGTCCCCCGTTCGAATCAAAGTCATCGGCGTCGGTGGCGCCGGGTGCAATGCTCTGAACACCATGATCACGTCCGGATTGGCGCGGGTCGATTTCATTGCCGCGAATACCGACTTGCAGGCGTTGGATCGGTCGCGGGCGTCGTATAAGGTTCAACTGGGTCCAGAGCGGACCAGGGGACTCGGCGCGGGGGCGAAGCCGGAAGTCGGAAAAGATTCGGCATTGGAAAGCAAAGATCAGATTCGAGAATGCCTTGAGGGTGCCGACATGGTGTTCGTGACCGCGGGGATGGGCGGCGGAACGGGGACGGGCGCCGCACCGATCGTGGCAAGCATCGCGCGCGAACTCGGTATCTTGACGGTCGGGGTCGTGACGAAGCCATTTTCATACGAAGGTCATCGCCGGATGGTTCATGCGGATGAAGGGATTCGCGATCTCCGTCGCCATGTGGATACCTTGCTTGTGATCCCGAATCAGCGATTGCTCGGCATCGTCGACAAAGCGACGCCGTTGCTTGAAGCGTTCAAGGTGGCCGATGACGTGCTTCGGCAGGCCATTCAAGGAATTGCGGACGTGATCACGACCACCGGCCATGTGAACGTGGACTTTGCCGATGTCCGCACCGTGATGTCCCATACCGGTCGCGCCGTGATGGGGATGGGCGTGGCACGCGGAACGAATCGGGCGATTGAAGCGGCGCAAAAGGCGATTTGCAGTCCACTATTGGAGGAAGGCAGTGTCGAGGGCGCGCGCGGTGTGTTGTTGAATATTACCGGCGGGCCTAACATGTCGCTGCACGAGATTGAGGAAGCGGCCACGATTGTCCAACAGACAGCCGATCCGGAGGCCAATATCATTGTCGGGCAGGTGATCAATCCTGATATGGGAGACGACTTGGTCGTGACGGTCATTGCCACGGGGTTTGAGCGGGAGGATCAGCCTGTTCCGATTCCCGTGGCTGCGGCTCGGACTTCCCGCAACGGCCAACAGCCGATGCCAGGAGCCGGTCAGACGATGGGAGAACGATCATATGCAGAGCGGCCCTTCAAAGATCTCGACCGTCCGACCTTTTTGAGGCGGATGGGAGATGGAAGAGAGTCGATGGAGCGCACTGCGGCGGTCACTGACGATGAGTGGGATGTGCCTACGTTCCTGCGCAAGCAGGTTGACTAAGCGAACAGGTCTGTAGGGGTGAGTCGTCTCAGCAGAGTATGGCCATGAGTGCAGCGGTCATCACGGTTCCTGCTTTTGCGTCCGCGCGCGACGGCGTCCGACATTTCTTCGGGACGCGCCGCCATGCGGACTCACTGGCATTTGATGTAGGAGTGCCAACTCGCCAGTCTGGGGCGCAGGGGCGTGGCTGGCTGCTGTCCGTCAAGCAGGTGCATGGGACCGATGCCTTGGTGGTGGATCGTGCAATCACCGAGTCGGATCAGTTCCTTGGCGGGTGGGATGCCCTAGTAACCGATCAACCCGGCGTGATGGTGGCGGTGCGCACGGCGGATTGCGTCCCTGTACTCGTGCATGATCCACGTCGGCGTGTCGTGGCGGCGATTCATGCCGGTTGGCGGGGCGCTGTGGCGGGGATTGTGTCGAAGACCTTCACACTGATGGCGAACCGATTCGGATCGACGCGGGCGGATCTTCGAGTTAGCATTGGACCTTCGGCCGGTCCCTGCTGCTATGAAGTGGATGATCCGGTGCTTGACCAGCTCCGAATTGGGTTGCCTGATTGGGAGTCGGTTGTTCATGACTACCGAGGGAATAAGGCTCGGCTGGACCTCAAGGCCTTGATTCGTCGGCAAGTGGAAGGAGAGGGTGTGTCTACACCGTCTGTTTCATCGGTGAATCTCTGTACGATCTGCCACGATCAACTCTTTTATTCCTATCGACGGGAAGGCCGGGTGAATGGGACGATGGTTAGCGGGATTACCCTGCTCTCTCATCGATAGTAATTGGTTTAGATGTGCACCCTGACATCTGCCAGGCGATTTCTGTACAATATTTAGAATTTCGGAGAGACTGCGCTAGGATTGTGAATGATCCGACGCGCTGGCTTTACCGACGGGAAGCTCAATCAGTGAAAGTATCCTGTTCGTGTTCTAGCCGATCCGGCATACGACTCAGACCGGCTATTTTTGGAGCCTGACGTGCCTAGTTCAACGATTACGATCAAGATCGCATTCATCGGTGGCGGCCAGATGGCTGAGGCCATGATCGGTGGTCTTCTTTCAGGACAGGTGTGTTCTGCTGAGTCGATGTGGGCGGCGGATCCCGTTGCTGAACGTCGCGATCGTTTAAAAAGTCAGTTCGGCACTCGGGTTGGTTCTTCCAACAGTGAGGCAGTTGCCTGGGCTGATGTCGTCGTCTTGGCGGTGAAGCCTCAGATGCTTCCTGCTGTGCTCAGTGAGCTTGGTCCGATGCTGGCTCATGCCCTTGTGGTCTCGATTGTGGCTGGAGTGACCATTCGGACAATTGCGGAACAGACGGGTGGTGCGACGAGAGTGGTCCGTGCGATGCCGAATACTCCGGCACTCATTCGGGAAGGTATGACCGCTCTTGCGCCGGGTACCGGTGTGTCCGATGATGACGTTCGGTTGGTTCGAACTATGTTCGAAGCTGTCGGCATGGTCGTGCTGGTTGAGGAGCGAATGATGGATGCCGTGACAGGACTGAGCGGCAGTGGGCCGGCCTATGTATTTCAGGCTATTGAAGCACTGGCGGATGGAGGGGTGATGATGGGTTTGCCGCGGCAGACCGCTGAACTTCTTGCCGCCCAGACGGTACTTGGGGCGGCTCGCTTGGTGCTGGAGTCAGGGGTGCACCCCGCTCAATTGAAGGATCGAGTGGCCTCTCCCGGAGGCACGACTATCGCCGGGCTTCATCAGCTCGAACAGGGAGGGTTCCGTGCCGCGCTGATGGCGGCAGTCGAAGCGGCGACCACACGATCCAAGGAGTTGGGGCGCTGATGTTTGTCGCAGGCAATGCTCTTTCTGGGGTGGCGACCATCCTTGACTATGTGCTATGGCTCTATATGTGGGTGATCATCGCTCGTGCCCTGATCTCATGGGTCAACCCGGATCCATGGAATCCAATCGTGCAATTTCTCAATCGTGCGACCGAACCAGTCCTGGCTCCAATCCGACGGATGATCGGGATGCGGATCGGGATGGATCTGTCGCCAATCATCGCGATCCTGATCATTACCTTTCTGCAAATCGCGGTTGTGCAATCACTCAAAGAATTGGCCATGAGGATGAACTGAGATGACCATGGGGGATGCCATGAGAATTACACCGCTCGATATCCAGCAAATGGTGTTCAAGGTCAACTTTCGCGGGTACGACAAGGAAGAGGTCAATCGCTTCCTCGAAGAACTGGCACAGACGGTCGAATCGTTGAATCGAGACCATGCGGTTCAACGAGAAAAGATCTTATTTCTGGAGCAGCAGCTCGCCGAGCTGAAGCGGACGGAAGCGACCTTGTCGAGCACGCTCCTCTCTGCTCAAACGCTGGCAGATGATGTGAAACAGAATGCTCAACGGGAGGCGGATCTCGTCATCAAGGAGGCGGAACTCAAGGCGGGTGAGTTGATCCGTCAGGCCAGGGTCGAGCTGACCGATACGCAGCGCGATCTTTCGTCGATCCAGAAACAGCGCCTGCTCATGGTTGAACGGTTGCGCGCATCGTTGCGAATGTTCGAGCGTATGTTGGAAGTGGAAGAACAGGAAGCGTTCCATGACGCCGCAACCGCATCGGAGGAGAAGCTCGAAGGGGAATCCAGTCCGACATTATAACTCGTCCGACGTGACCGGGTTTTTCTACTCAGGCGTTTCGGAAATTGTTTCGCGCGGCTCATCCACTGCCGTATCTTTCCCCACCAGTGACAGACATTTCGCCTATGGCTACCAATCATGTCATTCAGGCGGCGCTGCAATCCGCCGTTGACGACAGTGTCTTTCCCGGCGCCCAGTTGGCAGTGCGTCTGCGTGGCGAGCTGCAATGTGTCGTTGTCGCTGGGCGATTGTCGTCAGATCCTCCGGGCCTTCCCGTACAACCCACGACGGTCTACGACCTCGCTTCTCTGACGAAACCGCTGGCGACGGTGACATCAGTATTGCTTCTGATTCAGCGCGCGAAAGTTGCTCTTCTGGATCCCGTGAAAAAGGTATTAGCTGAACTTGAAGGCGCGCCGATCGGTCAAGCAACGGTGCGAGATCTCTTGACCCATTCCTCGGGCTTGCCGGGATGGCGGCCGTTCTACGAGCGGCTTGACGCAAGCGGTATTGTCCCGGAGTTCTCCGGCGGGGGTCAGCCCGTCAAACAGCACGTATTGGAGATGCTTCGCGACGAACCGTTGATCTATCCACACGGAACGCGAAGTGTTTACAGTGACCTTGGATTCATGTTGCTAGGATTTCTGGTGGAGCGTCTCAGCGGAATGGCGCTGAATCTCTGGTGCGAAGAGGTAATCGTCCGACCGCTACGGGCCGACCCCCTGATGTTTTGCCCTACGGCAGGACGAGCGCATCTCGATGTTGTACGCCCAATCATTGATGTATCACGCATAGCCCCGACCGAACAGGATGAGTGGCGCGGTCGACTCTTACGTGGGGAGGTGCACGACGAGAATGCCGCAGCAATGGGTGGCGTCGCCGGCCATGCAGGACTATTCGGGACTGCCGAGTCGGTGCTGGCGGTCTCCGGAGCCTGGCTCCGCGGCTATCATGGGAAAGAGTCGATTCTGGAGGAAGAGCTTGTCAGGCAGTTTACGACTCGTCAACAATCTGCGGCTCAATCGAGTTGGGCGTTGGGATGGGACACTCCGTCGGCGCCGTCATCCTCGGGGTCCAGTTTTTCCGCGCGGTCGTTCGGGCATCTCGGCTACACTGGGACGTCGCTGTGGATTGATCCGTTATGCGAATTGGAGGTGGTGTTGTTATCCAACCGGGTACATCCCAGCCGAAGGAACGAAAAGATTAAGGTCTTCCGCCCCTCTATTCACGACCTGGTATATCGGGAGTTTGTGTCTGCGTAAGCGTTCGGGGGCTACGGTAGGTCCTGATAATCGACCCAGGTTTCTTTTTCGGCAAGATACTTCGTGCCTTTGAAATTGGCGCGGGTTCTCAGTTTGTTGAAGCCGAATCTCTGCATCGCTTCGATGATCTCCTGTACCGCAGCGATGATGGTCGGATGCGAATGCCCTTCGACATTCAAGGCTTCATACATGACCTTAGCGGCGTAGCCTGAGGGTGTTCGGTTGACGAGGATTGTGCGATTGAAATACCGATCGCTCGGGTCAACCCCTTCAACCTGGTGCTTTTCAATCAGTCCTTCCTTTTTGAAAAGCAGCGGAAGCGAACTCATCATGACCTCCATGACGTTCGAACGATATAATTCAGAGGGAGATTATAGGGACGGGCCGCACCGACTGCAAGCCGTTGACAACGGAGTACCGCCCTCCTATCATCTCCCCCCGCTGTCGTAGACCGCTGTGTTCCAGAAGATATGAATATCCCCAATAGCTTGACCATCCTCCGTATCCTCCTGATTCCCTGCTACGTCGGGCTACTGATCTACGGCAAATTCAATCTAGCGCTCATCGTTCTTCTCGTAGCAGGACTGACTGATGCGCTGGATGGGGCGATCGCCCGTATGAAGAATCAGTATACCCGGCTCGGAGCCGTCTTGGACCCTCTGGCTGATAAGTTGCTCCTCACCTCCGGATTCATCACGCTCTCGATGATTCATTTAATTCCATTGTGGGTCACCATTCTCGTGGTCAGCCGGGATGTGATACTGATGCTGGGAACGGCGGTAGCTCACTTCACCGAGTCTCGAGTGGATCTTACCCCCACCTTCCTGGGCAAGGGCACCACGTTTCTCCAGCTGTCCTATGTCGTGATGGTCATATTCTTAAGCTCCCGCCACATCGATCTCGCCGTCATGCTACCCCTCCTGTTCGGGATGGTCGCCTTCACACTATTATCCGGTTTGCATTATCTCTACCGAGGTATTCGGCACACGAGTGCGGCCAGCTAAGGCTTTGTATTGCTTGGGCCCGCGTGCCTCGTCGCCTGCGCAGAGATTGTGCATTTGTTTGACAGGTTTGGGGGTGGCCAGTAGACTCGCCTGGTAGGTATTCCCCTCAGTCTACAACCGGCCAGGGCGATGGCCACATCGAAGGGTGAGTGTTGCGCATGGCTACCTTTGCGTATGTTGGACGAACCAGATCAGGCGCCGTTAAGAAGGGCGAGCTGAGCGCAAAAACCCGAGATGAGGCGGTGGATCAACTCCGCAAGCAAAGCGTCGTCGTCACGAGCCTCGAAGAAAAGAAGGGTGGCGCGGGCGGATTCAAAATAAATCTGGGGTCTGGTCTTACCGATAAAGACCTGGTTGTATTTACGCGACAATTCGGCACGATGATAAATGCGGGTCTGCCCTTGGTGCAGTGTCTCGAAATCCTCTCGACCCAGTCCGAGAATAAAGTGCTGCGAGAAACAGTCGGGGAAGTGAAGACTCAGGTAGAAGCGGGTTCGACCTTTTCGGATGCATTGCGGAAACATCCTAAAGTCTTCGACGATCTGTACGTCAATTTGGTCCATGCAGGTGAGGTGGGCGGTCTGCTTGATACGATCTTGACCCGTCTCGCAAAATACATTGAAAAAGCGATGAAGCTCAAAGGGCAGATCAAGTCTGCCATGATCTACCCTGCAGCGATCATGGGAGTTGCCGTGATCGTTATTACTGTGCTCATGCTTTTTGTCATTCCAATCTTTGCAAAGATGTTTCTTGAACTGTCAGGCGGGAAAGTGGCGTTGCCCGGCCCCACACAGATAGTTATCGACATCAGTAACTTCTTTATCGCGTACTGGTATGTCATTCTCGGAGCCATCGTGGGGATCATCATTGGTATTAAAAAATACTATGCGACCGTTAAAGGGCGGATGGTCATTGATAAGCTGCTCCTCAAGTTACCAGTGGTTGGAGATTTAATCAGAAAAGCCTCGGTTGCCAAGTTTACCCGCACACTCGGGACATTGCTCGCCAGCGGAGTCCCATTACTCGATGGGATGACCATCTGTGCAAAGACCTCAGGTAATAAGGTTGTTGAAGAAACGTTGATCAACGCGCGCGTCAGTATCAGTGGCGGAAAAACTATCGCCGATCCCTTGGCAGCCAGCGGGGTCTTTCCGAAGATGGTGACGCATATGATCGCCGTCGGTGAGTCTACTGGCGCGCTGGACGCTATGCTGGGGAAGATTGCCGATTTTTACGAAGACGAAGTCGATCAGGCGGTTGCCTCGCTGACGGCGCTGCTTGAGCCGATGATGATGGTGTTTCTGGGGGTTGTGATCGGGTTTATCGTGATTGCGATGTATCTCCCGATCTTCAAAATGGCGTCTGCGATCGGATAGAGGGCACCTTCAATCCGATTTCTCTCACTGAGTTGGGGCCCAGTTCCCAGTATCAAGGCGCTACGCTTTTCTAGTCCAAAGCACTCGGTGCCTCATCACCTGTGCGATGCCCCAGTTCCTGGCTCTTATCCGAGGACAATGAACGAGGCACATCTCTCTTCATGCCCCGCCGATCTCCTTCTTGCCCAGTGGTCTTCCGATCATGAATGATTTGCGCTCAAGACTGTATTGGATCATGGGGCTTCGGATGGCCCTTGTGACTCTGATGCTCGGCCTGTCTCTCGCTTTTCAAGTCGGGAAAGGCGGGCGGGTCGAAACGTTCTATACTCTGATTATTGTCACCTACATCCTGACGATCCCTTCCGTCATTCTGCTCCGTGCGCTTACCTCACAAGCAGCTCTCACGGTACTTTTTTGGGCTCAGGTGGGAATCGACTTCCTTCTTGAAACGGTGTTGGTTGCCAGGACAGGAGGGATCGAGAGTCCCTTTGCGGTGCTGTATGTCATGACAGTGGCGGTCGCCAGTCTCCTTCCCCGTCGGCGAGTGGGGCTGCTTACTGCCTGCTTCTGCATTATTTTGTTTGGGCTCTTAACGAACATTCAACTGTATGGTCTTATTGAGGGGTGGGAGTGGCTGCCGCCGAGTCGGCTGACCATGCCTGAAACATTTCAAACGTTCGGTGTCTACGCCCTTTCCCTTCTTGTCGTCGGGATTCTTGGCGGAACCTTAGCCGATCAACTTCAACAGGCAGACCAATCGTTACGTGAGAAGGAACAGGGACTCACTCGCCTTCAAGTCTTTCACGAGAATATCGTCCACAGCATCAGCAGCGGTGTGTTTACGGCAGATGCCACGGGATGCATTACCTCGTTCAACCCAGCGGCACAGGAAGCGACCGGGTATACGATCACTCACGTTGTCGGGCGTCCCTGGCGCGAGGTCTTCAACTGGCACCCTAACCAGGAGTCAGACGAGCAACTCAGTGGTGCCGTGTCGACAACGAAACGATTCGAGGTGGAATGTAAGCGTGTCGACGGCAATCGCCTGATCCTCGGTATGACCTTGTCTCCATTGCACGAACAGGGGAAGCAGACAGGTTTGGTCGGTGTGTTCAAAGATCTGACGCAGATTCGGGATCTCGAAGAGGAAATGCGGCGCAAGGAATGGCTGGCGAGTTTAGGCGAGATGTCTGCCGGGATGGCGCATGAGATTCGGAATCCGCTTGGCGCGTTGGCCGGCGCGATGCAAATGCTTCGAAAAGATGCCATGGAGGACGAAACGAATCGCCGGTTGATGGACATTGCGATTCGGGAGGCCACCCGGCTCGACAACATCATTACTGAATTCCTCCAGTATGCACGTCCGCCGGCGCTCAATCTTGCAGAGCGTGATCTCAACAAAGTACTTGCCGAGACGCTCGATCTCGTTCAACATGAAGCGCGAACACGTACGAAGATCAAGATCGTCACTTCCCTGGCAACCGGGGCGCTCACGGCCCTGGTCGATCAAGATCAGCTCCGGCAAGTCTTCTGGAATATGGCGACGAATGCGTTTGAAGCCATGCCGGAAGGGGGACAGTTGACGATCTCGACGAACTGCCGCCAGGTTGACGCCGGCGGCCGCAAGGGCGACGTCATCGAAATTGCGTTTCAGGATACAGGGGAAGGTGTTCCAAAACAGAACCTTGACAAGATCTTTCTTCCGTTTTTCACGACGAAGAAAACAGGCTCAGGATTGGGTCTTGCCGCCGTGCATCGCATCGTCGATCTGCATGGGGGATGGATCAAGGTCGAAAGTCAGGAGCGTCAAGGCTCACGGTTTGTTGTATGTTTGCCACGTTCAGGAGATGTCGGGGTGCGGTTGTGGCATGAGGGACGGACGCCGTGGAAAAGATCCTAATTGTTGATGACGAGCGGGGACTGCGCGAAGTCTTGAGCATCATGCTCAAACGGGCGGGCTATGCTGTAACTGAAGCGTCGGACGGTGAAGAGGCCATCGGTCATATCAACAAAGAGATCTTCGATCTCGTCATCACCGATCTCCGCATGCCGAAAGCCGATGGCATGGCGGTCCTGAAGGCGGTGAAATCTTCTTCTCCTGAGACCGTGGTCCTCGTCATTACGGCGTTTGCCACCGCAGACTCGGCGGTCGATGCGATGAAACAGGGCGCGTACGACTACCTAACCAAGCCGTTCCAAGTTGATGAAGTGCAGCTGATCATCCGCAATGCCCTTGAGAAGCGGCGCCTCTCAACGGAAAATATTCTCTTAAAGCGCGAAATGGCGAGCCAGTCGTCGTTTGCGCAGATTGTCGGCCAAAGCGAGAGTATGCAGAAGGTATTCGACGTGGTGCGTAAAGTCGCGGACGCCAAGAGCAATGTGCTGATTTGTGGAGAGAGCGGAACGGGAAAAGAGTTGGTGGCGCGCGCGATTCACTATAATAGCGCCCGGAGTCCGATGCCGTTTGTGGCGGTGAATTGCAGCGCGGTGCCGGAGACATTGCTCGAAAGCGAACTCTTCGGGCACATGAAGGGGTCCTTTACCGGTGCGATGGCCAATAAGGCGGGGTTGTTCGAGGTCGCCAACGGCGGCACGATCTTTTTGGATGAAATCGGCGATACGACCCCAACAATTCAAGTCAAGCTGCTGCGCGTCATTCAGGAACGAGAGTTCCGGCGGGTGGGCGGCAACCAGGATGTGAAGGTCGATGTGCGCATCGTGGCTGCAACCAATAAGGATCTTGAAAAAGCCGTAGCCGACGGCTCATTTCGCGAAGATTTGTACTATCGCTTGGACGTGATTCCGATTCGACTTCCACCGTTGCGGCTTCGAACGGGAGACATCCCCCTGCTCGTAAAGCATTTCCTTGAGAAGTTTTCGCAGGAGAGCAGCAAGCCGGCTCCCGTCTTGACATCGGAGGCGATGCACGTGTTGTTGGAGCATGAATGGCGCGGGAATGTGCGCGAGCTCGAAAACTTGATGGAGCGCGTGGTCACCTTTTCCGCCGGTGCGCCTGTCTCAGGTGAGGATATTCGTGGCTGGCTCCATCGAGTCGTGACCCCTCAGCCACAGGGTGTGCCCACCGACTTACCGGAGGAAGGGTTGGATTTGGAAGGGCTCATCAACGGCATTGAAAAAGACCTGCTCTTGAAGGCGCTCGAACGGGCCATGTGGGTGAAGAAAAAAGCTGCACGGTTGCTCAAGCTCAACACACGCTCCTTTCGCTATCGACTAGAGAAGTATGCCATCAAAGGAGGCCGTGATTAATCCGCATTCGAGTCCGTCCGAGATCACCGTCTTCGCTCCTGCCAAAATCAACGTGATCCTCCGTATTCTCGATCGCCGCCCCGACGGGTTCCACAATCTCTGGTCGGTCATGCAGACGGTTGCGCTCGACGACGAGGTGCGGATCAGATTGCGTTCCGACCGGCAGGATATTCAGCTGAAGTGCGATGCAGCGCAGCTGGCGGCAGACCAGAGCAACCTCGTCTATCGCGCAGCCACCGAGGTGTTGGCGCGAGCCCAGCAATCGATCGGGCTCGACATTGAGTTGCGAAAACGCATTCCGATGGGAGCCGGACTCGGTGGCGGAAGTAGCGATGCTGCAGCCACCATCATAGGGTTGAACCAGTTATTGCAGCTGAAGTGGTCTCCGGCGCAGATGGCTGATGCCGGGCAATTGTTAGGCAGCGATGTGCCATTTTTTCTCTTTGCCCCTTCAGGGTGTGTGACGGGTCGGGGAGAAACAGTTCGGCCGGTCGTCGTTGAAGGGGCGCGATGGGTCGTGCTCGTCAACCCGGGGTTTGGGGTCGATACCAAGTGGGCGTATCAAGAATTAGCGGCCACCAGGACCGCTGTGATGCCGCTGTCACTGGTCCAACGAGAACTTGACCGGCAATCGCGGGTGAGCTGGGACCAATTGATCGCTGTGGCAGAGAATGATTTCGAAGCGCCGGTCTTCGCAGCGCATGGGAAGCTTCGAGAGATTAAACAGCGATTGCAGGCTCACGGAGCCGAGATCGCCCTGCTGTCCGGAAGCGGGGCGACGGTGTTTGGGGTGTTCGCAGACGAGGCGCACGCGCGCCTGGCACAGGCCCAGTTCGTGGGTGAGAATTTGATGAAGGTGTTTGTCGCTCCCACCTGCTCTGGCCCGCTTGGCTGGCGCTATGAGCGGCCACAATAAGCTGCGACTCGGTTGACAACTCCTCGTATATTCCGTTAAAGTTTGGCCCCTTAGCTGGCTTCCTCAACAGCGTGCAGTGAATAGAGGTAGGCGGGTTACGAGTACGCCCACCGACGCCCGCCGTCGAGACGAACCCTATACGAAATTTGAACATGACGCAGTGGTATACAGAGACCCTCTGAGGAATCGATGAGCGGAGAACTACAGATATTCTCTGGCAACGCGAATCCGGCCCTGGCCCATGAGATTTGTGCCTACCTTGGGACCAAGTTGGGCGAGGCCACGGTCGGGTCATTCAGTGACGGTGAAATTCGCGTCAAGATTGAGGAAAACGTGCGTGGCGGCGACGTGTTCGTCGTGCAGTCGAGTTGCCAGCCGGTTAACGACTCCCTGATGGAGCTGTTGATTATTATCGACGCACTCAAACGGTCCTCCGCGAAGCGCATTACCGCGGTCATCCCGTATTTCGGTTATGCGCGCCAAGACCGTAAGGATCAGCCACGTGTGCCTATTTCAGCGAAACTCGTGGCCGATCTCATCAGCACCGCCGGTACCGATCGGGTGCTGACGATGGATCTTCATGCAGGGCAGATCCAGGGGTTCTTCAATCTGCCGGTGGACCATCTCTACGCGCTGCCCGTCTTGTTGGATTACATTACAAAGAAGAAGGTGAGTGACCTGGTGGTCGTCTCGCCGGACGCCGGCGGAGTCGAGCGAGCTCGTGCCTTTGCGAAACGGCTCGAAGCGAGTTTGGCGATTATCGACAAGCGACGTGAAGGCCCGAACCAGACGGCGATTATGAACATCATCGGCGATGTCGCAGGCAAGAGTGCGCTGCTACTGGACGACATGATCGACACAGCCGGGACCATTGTGAAGGGGGCGCAGGCCTGTATGGATCGCGGGGCTCGGGAGGTGTGGACCGCCTGTACCCATGCGGTGCTGACCGGGCCGGCATTGGAGCGGATCCAACAATCCTGTCTGAAGCAAGTGATCGTGACCAATTCGATTCCGTTACGGGGCAAAGAGCTGATCTGTCCTAAGTTACATCAATTATCGGTCGCGCCACTGTTAGGTGAGGCGATTCGACGAATCCATGAAGATGAGTCGGTGAGTTCATTGTTTGCTTAACCTGAGACCGAGGCACCCAGAGACCAGCGAGAAGGGGGCGGAAGGCTATCATGAAGTTTGATCTAGCAGTCACTATAAGAGAGAAAACAGGAAAAGGTGCGGCGCGCCAGCTTCGACGAGAAGGCAAGGTCCCGGGCGTGTTGTATGGTCAGGGGGAGTGCCTGCTCTTGACGATTGAACCCGAGAGCCTGGTCAAGATTTTGAAGGCACAGGCGGGGGGAGCCGCGCTCGTGTCGCTCACACTGACTGGTGCGAAGTCGAAACCGAACCGCACCGCGCTGCTGCGTGATTTTCAAGTCGATCCCGTCGAAGGGCATGTCTTGCATGCGGATTTGTTTGAAATCTCGATGGACAAGCCGATTCGCGTGAAGGTGCCTCTGCATTTGACCGGCGGAATGCCTGCGGGCGTCAAAGAAGGCGGTATCCTCCACCACAATATGCGCGAGTTGTATATTGAGTGTCTGCCGGCTGTGTTGCCGGACTTCATTGAAGTCGATGCCTCGGGGCTCGCCATCGCGCAAGGTCTTCACCTGAAAGACCTGGCCGCGCGCGAAGGGGTCCGCTATCTCGACGATCCTGAGCAGATGGTTGTGAGCGTGGCGGCGCCGATGACGGAAGCCAAACTCGAATCGCTGCTTGCGAGCGGCGCAGCCGCACCGGAAGGCGCAAAAGAGCCTGAGGTGGTCGCGAAGGGTAAAGTGGCCGGTGAAGCCGCTGAGGGGGGCGAACCAGCGAAAGCCGGTGCGGCGGCGGCTGCTCCTGATGCGAAAGGCGGCGAGAAGAAGGGCGCTGCTGCGCCAAAAGCTGAGAAGAAAGAAGCCGAAAAGAAGAAATAACGTTGCGTCTCATCGTTGGGCTGGGCAACCCGGGCGCTGCTTATGCCCACACCCGCCACAACGTCGGTATGTGGGTCATCGAGCGGGCCGCGGCTCGGTGGTCCATCCGTCTCGCCAAGCGCGGCATGACTCATCGCGGTTCGGGGCGACTTGGGTCGGAACTCCTCGAACTCGCCGGCACCCTCGACTGGATGAACATCACTGGTCCTCCGCTCAAAAGTCTCCTGCGCGAGTTTTCACTGACCGCCGACGACCTGATTCTCGTCCATGACGATCTTGATCTCGCTCCGGGGCGTCTCCGGATCAAGCAAGCCGGTGGCCACGGGGGACATAACGGGATCAAGTCGATCATCGAGACGATTGGGACGCCCCAGTTTGCGCGAGTCAAGATCGGAATCGGCCGACCGGCGCCGCATCAGGATTCGGCTGACTATGTGTTGCAGGCATTCACGAAAGAAGAGATCGAGGTATTGAATCCCTGTCTCGATCGCGCCGTCGATGCGTTGGAATGCTTGATCCACCGAGGAGTCGCAGTGGCAATGAATGAGTTCAACGTCCGGGAGCGCGAGACGCCGGAAGAGGAATAAGTGCTGAGTGCTGAGACAAAAGAGCCTCGGAGCCTATTCTCAGCACTCAGCACTTTGGACTCAGCACTGAGGTAATCAATGGGTTTATGTTGCGGCATGATTGGGCTCCCGAACGTGGGGAAGACCACAGTCTTCAACGCGCTCACGGGTAGCGGCGCGTTAGCCGCCAACTATCCCTTCGCGACCGTTGATCCTAATACGGGCATAGCCCTGGTACCCGATCCGAGACTTGGAGTCCTCACCGATCTTTTTAAGTCAAAGAAGACGACCTATAGCACGCTGGAAGTCCGCGACATTGCCGGATTGGTCGAAGGGGCAAGCAAGGGAGAAGGCCTCGGGAATCAGTTTCTTGGACACATCCGCGAAGTCGATGCGCTGCTCCACGTCGTCCGTTGTTTTCAGGGAACGGATGTCGTGCATGTCAGTGGAGCGGTGAACCCTCTCCGTGACATTGGCATTATTGAAACCGAGTTACTGTTGGCAGACCTCGACACGCTCGATCGGCGGAAGCAAAAGACAGAGAAGAAAGTTCGAGCCGGCGATAAGAAGGCTGCGTTCGAGGTGACGTTTATCGAGAAACTGATCGGATTGCTCGACAAGGGCGAATGGCTGGGCAATCTGACCTATACCCCTGAAGAGCGCGTCGTACTGGATGAATGCCAATTGTTGGCCGCGAAGCCGGTGCTCTTCGTGGCCAATGTGTCGGAACAGGCCGGCGCCGATGAGGCGATGGTGAAGTCAGTTCGTGAGTTCGCCGAGAAGCGTGGCGCGCGGGTCGTGACGATTTGTGGACAGCTTGAAGCGGAGCTTTCTTCGCTTCCTGAGAGTGAACGGGTGGATTTTCTTAAGGAGATGGGGCTCAAGGAATCGGGCCTTGTACGGCTGACCCGTGAAGCGTACACATTGCTGAACATCAGTACTTTCTTCACGGCTGGTGAAATCGAATCCCGCGCCTGGCCGATTCCCAAAGGCATGAAAGCGCCGCAAGCTGCCGGCAAGATCCACTCCGACATGGAGCGTGGCTTCATCCGCGCCGAGGTTTATCACTACGACGATCTGCTGGCCTGCGGGTCGGAAGCGAAGGTGAAGGAGAAGGGGTTGTTTCGGCTCGAAGGCAAGGATTACGTCATCAAGGAGGCGGATATCGTCTACTTCCGCTTCAACGTCTAACAGGCTGCTGAAAAAGGCGGCTCACTGCGTTCTCGGTCGCCCGTCTCCTTGCGACGTACCCAAAGGGTACGCCTCAGTCGCCGCGCTTCCTGCGGCCTTGTTATCCGCCTTTTTAAGTAGCCTGCTCGAACCTATGGATTTCCCGCTTTCTTTCTCGACGGAATCTCGCTGAGTCTCTACTTCTCCGGCAACGTCTGTTCAATGGAAGCGATGAGGTGCCAGCTGCATTATTAATTCTCCTTAATCCAAGCGGTTTCCCTTCCCTACTCCTCACATTTCGTCAAAATCTCATAGTAGAATTATCCTAAGCCTCGCTCTTGGAGCACACCATGATGCATTCGGAGTGTGTTCGACGGCAGTTCTCCATCAGCCTTCTCCTCCTGACAACCCTATCCTTGATTACGATTCCGGCGCAGGCTGAGTGGTATGTGGCAGGCCAAGCCGGGTATAGCTTTGCCGACGCGTTGCGCAACGTCAAAGGCACGGGCGGGCTTAGTGGTCTCGAAGCGCCGGACTTCGACATGAAGAACAGTCTTGCGTATGGCGGCAAGGTCGGCGTGTATCCCTTTCACGGTGCGATAGGATTCGAGTTGGATGTCTTTCACAGTACGCCTCACATAAAGAATCTCGACGATATTCCAGGCATTTATTTGGCGGTGACGAATGTCGGCGCGAATTTTTTGTTGCGGTACCCCGGCGCGACCTTTCAACCCTACATTGGCGTCGGCCCTGCTATTTTGATTGCTCGCCTGAGTGAATCGACGACGACACAGCAGGACACACAGGTTTCAATTGGCGCCAATGTCCTCGCGGGGATCCGCGCATTCGTGACACCTCACGTGGCGCTTTTCACGGAATACAAATATACGGATGCGAAGTTCGGCTTTGATGGCGCCTTCGGTTCGGTCGGTGGGTTCGACAGTACGTACAGGGCGAACCAAATATTTGGCGGTATCTCCTATCATTTCTGAGGGAGGGTGCCATGTTGACACGATGGATGACAGCCATGACCGGTGGAGTGTTGTTGTTGGGCCTCACGGGCTGCGCAGAGTCGTTACATCAGACGCAACGGGTGGCCATGCTTAGTGAGGCTCAGAAGAACGGGTACGCCGACGTATATGACTCGACCAGCCCGTTCTACGCCAGCCCCGGATTCTGGTGGAGCCCCTTCGGCTACTATCCAGGATTCTCCGGGTATGGGCCTGGATATCGATCAGGCTACCCCTATTATTACTATCCCCGTTCCGGCTTTTCCTCCGGCAGACCCTCTTCTGGTTTCAATGGACCAAGCTCCCGCCCTTCGCCACCCGCGAATGCACCGCCACAATTTTTCAAGCGAAAGAATTAGACGAGACGAGGACCCATAGGCGGCTGTTCATTGACACCTTCTCAGGGCCTATGTTAGCGTCACCCCTTCGCGCTGGCTGAATCCAGCGTGCCTACACCTCGCTCCCAACATTGAGTTGGGGGCCTTTGTCCAGGAGGATTGCTGCATGGAGATCTACGAGTCTCTGTTCATTATTCGTGCGTCCGTCTCCGACCAGGAGACCACTGCCCTGATTGAGAAGATGAAGGCAGTGGCAGAGAAGACCGGCGCGCAGTTCATCAAATCGGAAAACTGGGGTAAGAAGAAGCTCGCCTACGAAGTGAAGCGGGAGCGGAAGGGCACATACGTCTACTTCTACTTCAGAGCGCCCAACATCACGGTAGGCGAATTGGAGCGGTCCTACCGGCTGGAAGACACCATCATCAAGTTTTTGACCGTCCACCTCAAAAAAGAATTGACGCCGCCACGGCCGCTCGAAACGTCATCAGAGGAGTTTGCCGGTGGCCGGGTTTAACAAAGTCATTCTCCTCGGAAACCTCACACGGAATCCTGAACTGCGGTACACGCCGAACGGGACACCGGTGGCCAGTTTAGGCCTCGCGGTCAGCCGGCGGTACAAGCAGGGCGACGAATTGAAGGAAGAAGTTTGTTTTGTCGACATTGTTGTCTTCGGCAAGCAGGCGGAACATTGCGGGCAGTATCTGAGCAAGGGAAGCGGAATCATCGTCGACGGGCGGCTGCAGCAGCGCCGGTGGGAAACGGAAGACGGCCAAAAGCGCAGCAAGCACGAGGTGGTGGCCCAAACAGTGACGTTCATGCCAAAACGCCAGGATGGCGGCGGTGGTGGGGCTGAGGCGCCGGCGCACGATGATGCCGGGTATGAATCCGACGAGCACGTCTAACAAACAGGGAGACGGTTTATGGAGCGTGAGCAACAAGGTGGAGACCGAGAAGGCGGTGGGGGCGGACGGTTTTTCCAACGCAGGAGGCCTTGCAGATTTTGTATCGATAAAGGGTCGATCGATTTCAAAGATGTCGGGCTGCTAAGAAACTTTCTCACTGAGCGGGGTCGAATTGTCCCGCGGCGCATCTCAGGCAATTGCATGAGGCACCAGCGCGAATTGACGGCCGCGGTCAAGCGGGCTCGGCACATCGCGCTCATCAGCTTCGCAGAAGAGCGATAACCGGTCACGTTGGGGATGGGCATGCAGGTAGGTGCGACGATGGAACTGCTCAGGCCGCTGCTGGCTGACATTACTGCCGATGGGCTCTCGCTGGTCGGCGAGGTTACGGCTGAAGAACTCGGCCTCACCGAGGACGATGCCATGCTCACGGGTCCATTGGCTGTGAGTTTGGATCTGACCAACATCGAAGGGTTAGTCGCTGTGACCGGTGTTCTGGAAGGGACGATCCTCCGCCAATGTGTGCGGTGCTTGAAGGAGTATGAGGATCCGCTGGCTTTTTCTGTTCGGGCAGCCTTTATTCCAGAGCCCAAGTCGGCGCCTCGTCATCCGAAGCGAATCGATCCTCGAAAGGCGCGTGTGGAAGTTGTGGGGGCCGAACCAGAAGAGGAGCCAGACGATCAGTATCACTATCAGAGCAATCAGTTGGAACTGGCTTCCATGTTGCGAGAGCATGTGATCCTGTCCGCGCCGATGCAGCCGCTCTGTAGCGACGACTGCTTGGGGCTCTGTGCGCAATGTGGGAAAAATTTGAATGAGGGACCCTGTCAGTGTGCCGCGGAACCACCGATTCCGACATTTCGGGTGGTCCAGGACATCAAACGTAAGACCGGCGGATCGTCAGCATCATAGCGTGACCGCCTGCTATCGAGAGTGAGAAGGAGCTGCCATGCCGAATCCGAAACATAAACATTCACGAGAGCGACGCGACAAGCGGCGCACACAAAAATTGCGCATCACACCGCCGGGCATGTCCGTCTGTCCGCAGTGCCACGAGATCAAGCTGCCGCATTACACCTGCTTAAATTGCGGAACGTATAAGGGTAAAGCGGTGATCCAGGTCGAAGAGTCGTAGCCGGCAGGCTGCTGAAAAAGTCCACCAGCGGCGTTCTCGTTTCGCTCAGAGGTTCAACGTACCGAAGCGTACGCCTCACCTCTTCGCTCGCTGCGGCCTTGCTGGACGGCCTTTTTGAGCAGCCTGCTAAATAGCTTCGTGATGGCCCCTTTCCCTGTTGCGTCGATCATTTCACTGCTCTAGAATCCTGCCGCATATAGCAGAGGTGACTGCTGCTCTTCTTTCGTGACTGTGTGTCACGTCATCATTCGATGAGTACTCAGCCTCTATGAAGATCGCACTTGATGTCATGGGCGGTGACCATGGACCGACCCCGGCCATTGAAGGGGCTCTCCAGGCTGCCCAGGAATGTGATGTCGAAGTGGTGTTGGTTGGTGACAAGGCCACTCTCACCGACGAATGTCACCGTCTTGGCTGCACGGACCCTCGCCTGTCGATTCGGCATGCTTCGCAGGTCGTCGAGATGCACGAGTCGCCGGCTACTGTCGCTCGCAAGAAGCGGGATTCCTCTATCTGGGTTGCCACTGAGCTGGTCAAGAGTGGCGAGGCGAGTGCCGTAGTCAGTCCCGGGAACACCGGCGCCAGCATGGTGGCGTCATTCTTTCTGCTCGGACTGACGAAGGGTGTCGAGCGCCCGGCAATCGCGACAAGCCTGCCCACCTTGACTGGTACGGCGATCATGTTGGATGTGGGGGCGAATGTGGATTGCACGGCTCAGCATCTGGTCCAATTCGCCATCATGGGGAATGAGTATGGCCGATATCTCTTTGGGAAGCCCAACCCACGTGTTGGGCTTCTCAGTATCGGGGAAGAAGACGGCAAAGGGAATGAGGTGACGAAGGAGGCGTTCAAGATTCTCAAAACTAGTCCGCTTAACTTTATCGGCAATATCGAGGGCCGCGATGTGTACAGCGGGAACGCTGATGTGGTGGTGTGCGATGGCTTCATCGGGAATGTCGCGCTGAAGATTTCCGAGGGGGTAGCCGATACAATCAAAAAACTGTTGGTCAAGGAAATTTCCGGATCCTTCTTCGGCCGCTTAGCCTATCCGTTTATTGCCAAGCCTCTGCTGAACTTGAAGAAGAAAATCGATTACGCGGAATTCGGCGGGGCTCCGCTCCTGGGTGTTAACGGCATTACGATGATCTGCCATGGCCGTTCGTCTGCTAAGGCGATCAAGAATGCCATTCGTCGGGCGAAGGGGTTGGCAGAGAGTCGTGTCGATCAGCTGATTCAGCGCGATATTGAAGAAAGCTTCTCGCAAGCCAAGTCTGCGGAGGATTCGCCGGCATGAAGGCCCGTATTGCGGGGACCGGATCGTACGTGCCGGCCAAGGTGTTGACCAATGCCGATCTCGAACGGATGGTGGCCACCTCGGACCAATGGATCGTCGAACGGACCGGTATTCGCGAGCGGCATGTGGCCGGTCCCGGTGAAGCCTGCTCTGATCTGGCAGTGAAGGCGGCGGAACAAGCCTTGACGGCTGCAGGGGTAAGTGCGGCCGATCTTGACCTGATTCTGTTGGCCACCTGTACCGGTGATTATCCGATTCCTGCTACCGCCTGTCTGATTCAACATCAGCTGGGAGCGACGCGCGCGGCGGCCTGTGATCTGTCGGCCGCCTGTTGCGGGTTCGTCTATGCATTATCCGTGGCGGATGCCTATGTGAAAACCGGCATGCGCCATGTGTTGATCGTCGGGTCGGAAGTCATGTCGGCGATTACCGATTGGACTGATCGCAACACCTGTATTTTGTTCGGTGATGGGGCCGGCGCAGCCGTCATAAGCGCCAGTGAAAATGACCGCGGCATCCTGTCTACGCATCTTCGTTCCGATGGCGCCCTCTGCGAATTGATTGCGGTGCCGGGGGGAGGATCGCGTCTGCCGCCTTCGGAAAAGGTCGTGGCGGAACGGATGCAGTACATCAAGATGAAGGGGAACGAGACGTTTAAGGTGGCGGTTCGGACCTTGGAAGAGGTCGCGCGGGAAACTCTGGCCGCGAATCATCTCCGTGTTGAAGACCTCGACCTCTATGTGCCGCACCAAGCGAATGTGCGTATCCTGAAGGCGGTGGCCGAGCGTCTCGGACTTCCGCCGGAAAAAGTGATGCTGAATCTCGATCGGTATGGGAATACGTCGGCGGCCTCAATTCCCATTGCCTTGGATGAAGCCGTGCGCCAGGGGCGAATCAAAGAAGGGGATTTGGTAATGTTAGGGGCCTTCGGCGCGGGATTGACGTGGGCGTCTGCTCTCATTCGATGGTAGTAAAGGAAGCGATCGGCAATTCACGTTCCCTCAAAGGGCCGGCTGATTACAGATAGCTGATAGCGGACAGCTTCGACCAACTTTTCCCGTTGACATTCAAAGGGAATTCGACGATATCTAACCCCACGAGGAAGGCGCGGTGCGCCTGTTTCAGCTTCGAGTACCATGACCATGAGAGCAACCGGTAGCCTCGTGCAATCACTCCAGTAGTATGGCGACTCTCCAATCAACACAGTCATCGTGTATTGGGTTTATCTTTCCAGGCCAGGGGTCTCAGTCAGTTGGGATGGGGAGAGCGTTGGTGGAAGCCCATCCGAGCGTCAGAAGTCTCTACGAAGAGGCATCGTCGGTGCTGGGATATGATATCGCCGCGCTGTGTTTTGAGGGACCAGTGGAACGATTGAACCTCACGGAATATACTCAGCCGGCATTGTTGGTCAGCAGCATTGCCGCACTCGAGGCGTTCAAGCCATTGGGTGTCACACCGATCGCAGTGGCCGGTCATAGCCTGGGTGAATACTCGGCCCTTGTGGCTGCAGGCGGAATGACTTATCGTGAGGCGGTGGCGATTGTGCAGAAGCGAGGCCGCTATATGGCCGAAGCCGTGCCGTCGGGAACCGGGCTTGTCGCCGCGCTGCTCGGTCTGACGGCAGACGTAGTGAGAGAAGTCTGTCGAGACGCCTCATCGGTGGGAGTCGTGGCTGCGGCAAATTTCAATTCGCCAGGTCAAATTGTCATAGCCGGGGAAAAAGCCGCCGTGGAACGGGCGATTGAACTGGCGAAAGCCAAAGGCTGTAAGAAAGCGATTCCCCTTCCCGTGAGTGTGCCGGTACATACGCCTCTGATGCAGAAGGCGGCAGATCGATTGGCCGGAGATTTGGCGGCGATTACCTGGTCCGATCTCAGGATGCCGCTGATTAACAACGCCGAAGCCAAAGCTCTTACGAAGGCGAGCGACATTCAGGCGTCGCTGGTACGACAACTTCCTTCATCGGTGCTCTGGGAAGACTCGGTGCAGGCCATGGCGGCGATGGGTGTGACGACGTTCGTCGAAGTTGGGCCGGGAACGGTCTTGAGCGGCTTGATCAAACGGATTCTGCCGGACGCGGTGACCATGAATGTCAATGATCCTAAGTCGCTTGAGGCGACCCGCGCTGCGTTCGGTGCGTGAAAAGGATAGAGGAGCGAGCGGATGTCACTCCATGGTAAGGTGGCGATTGTCACAGGGGCGGCGCAGGGGATTGGGCGGGCGATCGCAGAAGCGCTGGCTCAAGCCGGGGCGGATATTGTGGTCGCCGATCTTGATCCGAGCCGATCGAAGGATGCGGTTGCAGCAGTGGAGCAGGTGGGCCGCAAGGCGCTGAACGTCAAAGTCAATGTGGCGGATGGCGCCGACACCAAAGCCATGGTGGACCAGGTGCTGAAAGAGTGGGGGAAAGTCGATATTTTGGTGAACAATGCCGGGATCACGCGTGACGGGCTGTTGTTGCGGATGAAGGAAGAAGACTGGAATCTGGTGCTGCAAGTCAATTTGAACGGGACGTTCAACTGCACGAAGGCGGTCTTGCTGCCGATGACCAAACAACGGTATGGTCGCATCGTCAACATCGCATCGATCGTCGGGATGATGGGCAATGTGGGGCAGGCCAATTACGCGGCATCGAAAGCAGCGGTGATCGGGCTGACCAAGACGGTGGCGCGGGAATATGCGAGCCGCTCCGTCACGGTGAACGCAGTCGCGCCCGGATTTATCGATACCGCCATGACGCAGGGATTGTCGACGGAGGTGAAAGACACGCTGCAGAAGCAAATCCCATTGGGACGGTTGGGTACACCGGCCGATATCGCGGCGGCGGTGCGTTTTCTCGTGTCGGACGAAGCCAGCTATATCACCGGGCACGTGCTGCATGTGAACGGTGGGATGTTGATGCCCTGACGACCGAGCAGATACAATATTGTATGATGCTGCGGCGAGAGGCTTGCAGCGACAAGGAGGATCTAGGATGGGAAAGGAGCCGGGGAAATCAATGGGTACTGTGGATGAACGGGTAAAAAAAATTATCGGTGAGCAGCTCGGAGTCGAAGAGGACGAGGTCACGCCCGAAGCCAGCTTCGTAGAGGATCTCGGCGCCGACTCGCTCGATACGGTGGAGCTGGTGATGGCCCTCGAAGAAGAATTCGGCATCGAGATCCCCGACGAAGACGCAGAGAAAATTCTGACGGTCGGGAAAGCGCTGGACTACATTAAGGAAAAGGCCTAGCGGTCGCAGGTCGTGATGAGTCCTCGTTCGACCAGACGGATTGTGGTGACCGGTCTGGGGCTGATCACGCCTCTGGGAACGGGTGTCGATAAGACCTGGAAGGCCCTCTGCGCCGGTGAATCCGGCATCGGCCGCATCACGAAATTCGATCCTGCAGCGTACGATGCCCAAATCGCGGGCGAAGTGAAAGACTTCGATCCAGCCCAGTTCATCGAGAAAAAAGAAATCAAAAAGATGGATACGTTCATCCACTATGCTGTGGGCGCTGCCCAGCTGGCGGTGGATGATGCGGGGTTTACCGTGGCGCCGGAAGAGGCGACGAAAGTCGGTGTGTATATCGGATCAGGCATCGGGGGGCTTGGGTCGATCGAGCACTACCACAAAATTCTGCAGGAAAAAGGCCCCGGGCGCGTCTCGCCGTTCTTCATTCCGATGACTATCATCAACCTGGCTTCCGGGCAGGTGGCGATCAGACTGGGCGCCAAGGGGCCGAATTCCTGTGCCGTGACGGCTTGTGCGACGGGCAATCACTGTATCGGCGACGCGTATCGGCTGATTCAGTCTGGCGATGCCGATGTCATGATTGCGGGCGGGGCGGAAGCCGCCATTACACCGTTGGGGGTCGCAGGATTTGCCGCGTCGAAAGCCTTGTCGTTTCGCAACGATGAACCGACGAAAGCGAGCCGGCCGTTCGACAAGGACCGCGACGGGTTTGTGCTCGGCGAAGGCGCCGGCGTTGTGGTCCTGGAGGAGATCGACCATGCGCGTCGACGTGGGGTGAGGATCTATGCCGAATTGATCGGCTACGGCATGAATAGCGACGCCTACCATATTACTGCCCCGTCTGAAGAGGGAGAGGGCGCAATCCGGTGTATGGAGTTGGCGTTGAAAGATGCCGGCATCGGCAAGGATCAGGTCGGGTATATCAATGCGCATGGCACATCGACGATGGCAGATGCGATTGAGACTAAGGCCATCAAGCAGGTGTTCGGTGGGCAAGCCTCCCGCATTCCGGTGAGTTCGACCAAGTCGATGACGGGTCACTTACTCGGGGCAGCTGGTGGGATTGAAGCGGTGTTTAGTGTCCTGGCGCTTCACCATGGGATTCTTCCTCCAACGATCAACCTGGACCAGCCGGATCCTGCCTGCGATCTGGACTACATTCCGCACAGGGCAAGACCGGCCGCGGTGAAGGTTGCGCTGTCGAATTCTTTCGGATTCGGCGGGGTCAATGCCTGCCTGCTCTTTAGAAAGCTCGAGGCTTCATAAGCCTGTGCGAGGGATGTACTCGCCACTATGACTTCGGCTTCTTCCGCCGACGCACTTCAGTCCTCATTGGGCTATCGATTTCAGGCGTGTGCCTTGCTCGAAGAAGCCTTGACGCATTCCTCTCACGTGAACGAGCAGAAGACGGCTTCGGCGCAACATAATGAACGGCTCGAATTTCTCGGCGATGCCGTGCTGTCGCTGGTCATGAGCGAGTATCTGGCCTCCGCATTGCCGCAGTCTTCAGAGGGGACCCTCTCGAAACTGAAAGCACAGTTGGTGAGTGAGGCTTCGCTGGCGCTGGTAGCCCGCCGGCTTGGACTAGGTGAGCATCTCAAGCTCGGGCGCGGAGAGGACCGATCGAAAGGGCGTGAGAAAGATTCGTTGCTGGCCGATGCGTTGGAGGCGGTGTTGGCGGCGGTCCATCTTGACGGAGGATTTGAGGCAAGTCGTACGGTGACGCGCCGTATTTTTGCAGAAGAACTCACGCATATTGCCGCGCAGCAGGAGCAGCCGGGAGCCGGCGACTACAAGACCCAGTTTCAGGAGTGGTGTCAGAAGCGGTATGACACATTGCCGCGCTATGCGACCGTTCGAGAAACAGGGCCCGATCACCAAAAGTTATTCGAAGTGGAACTGTCGATTCAGGGTGAGGTCATGGGCATAGGGTCTGGGCGAAGCAAAAAAGAAGCAGAACAACAGGCGGCGAAGCAGGCCCTCCGACAGGTAGGGACTGTGCGGTAGCGGCATTTCACACGGGGTTGGGTACTAATCCAGGGAGGCTGATGATGCAGAGACGGATCATAGTGAAAATGGTGGCAGTGACGCTCGTACTCGGTGGAAGTCTGCTGTTGGGTATGGGCGCCCTTTACGCGCCTGACAAGGTTTCAGCGGAAGAGGCCAAAAGCCTCAAGGCCACTATTAAGACGAAGTTTGGCGATATGGATATCGTCTTCTTTCCTGAGAAGGCTCCCAAGCACGTTGAAAACTTCATCGCGTTGGCAAAATCAGGCTTCTACAACGGCACGATTTTTCATCGGGTGATTCCGGGGTTTATGATTCAAGGCGGCGATCCCAACACCAAAGATCTGAATAAGCCTGAGACTTACGGCCAGGGTGGGCCGAGTCAGCGGCTCAAGGCCGAGTTCAACGACATTCCTCACCGACGAGGGATTGTCTCCATGGCGCGGACGAGCGACCCCAACAGCGCCGGTTCTCAGTTCTTCATTGTCGTCAAGGATTCAAATTTTCTCGATGGGCAATACACAGTCTTTGGCGAGGTGGTGAAGGGGATGGAGGTCGCGGACAAGATCGTCAACTTACCGAAGAACAGCCGCGACCTTCCGACTGAACGAGCAGAGATGACTGTCGTGGTAGTCGAGTAACCGATGCGACATTGGTGGGCCATGACGCGAGACACTGCTGCCTTGAGAAGCCTTATGCTGTGTGGAGTGCTGCTGGGGATCGGGCTTCTCATCGGTTGTGGAGGGACGGCCGATCTGAAGCCCTTTGCTTCTCCGCCCAGCCCTGGTCCGAAAGCTATTATCAAGACCAAGTTCGGGGACATCCATATCAAGTTGAATCCTGACGTGGCCCCCAAACATGTTGAGAACTTTGTCAAGCTTGCGAAGTCCGGCTTTTACGATGGGACGATTTTTCACCGGGTCATTCCCGGTTTTATGATTCAGGGGGGTGATCCCAATACCAAGAACTCGTTGCGCAAGGACACCTATGGGCAGGGCGGCCCCAAGGATGAGAAGGGTAATCCCATCTTGCTCAAGGCCGAGTTCAGCGACACTCCTCACAAGCGCGGCATTGTGTCGATGGCGCGAGCAAACGAGCCTGACACAGCGGGGTCGCAGTTTTTCATTGTTGTCGAGCCGTCCCCCTTCCTCGATGGAAAATACACGGCGTTCGGCGAGGTAACTAAAGGCCTCGGCGTGGCCGATAAGATTGTGATCGTGCCAAGAAACGAGCGTGACTTGCCGAACGAGCGGGTTGAGATGACGGTGACGATCGTCGAATAACAGGGTGGTCTTCGGGCCGCAGTGTTCCCAACGCTATCTAATCTTTTCGATGAATGTGCGGAGGCGGGCTCGCTCGGACGGGAAGAACAGAATGAAGCTTAGGCCAAAGGCACGGCCCGAGATCCAACGTACTGAGGCTCGTTCGACCTTCACGGGTGGTGATTGGTCGGGAAGCTGAAGCATGAGCTGAACGTCGAGCCCTTCCGCCAGATTGATGTCGGATTCGGCTCGGCAGCCGCCTGTCGAGATGTTTGTGATCGTGGCATCGCCTTCGATCTCGCCGGAAGAAAATCCCAAGGTGCAGCGTAACTCCACCCGGCGCGCTTTTCGAATCTTTCGCTCTTTCTCTGCGCTCATGGATGCGATCTATCGTTCTCGGTATGGCTCCGGTTAGTGGTGGTGTTGACACCCTGGTCCATGGGTATGGGGTTCAGGCGCCGGTGGCGGCATGAACTGCTGCCCGGGTAAAATGATGTGGCCCGGCTCACGCTGTTTGGTCAGGTGTTCTGCAATTTCCGGATGGTAGGCCCGCACATAGCCGATAAGCCCGCCGAGGAACCGTTGCGATTGAAAGTCCGTACCGGAAAAGCGTGAGACGAAGGCGATCGCGCGGTCCAATATCTCCGGCGCAGAAGATGCGTCGGCGATCTCTTGCGGGTTCTGCTTCTTGAACGTGTCGTATTCCTTCTTCAAATGTTCTGCGAACACCGGCATCGGAGCGGCAGGCACATGGAGGGGACTGAGCGTTCTCCGCAAGGCCTGCAACGCCGCCACGATCTCCGCATCTTGCCCATCGCGTCGGCTATGGAAGTAACCAAAGATTACCACTTCAACGAGATTGAAGAGGGCCACGGCCTTTTTGTCGCCGAGCTCGGCCAGTTCTCGATAGAAATCCCGGCGTACCGGCATGAATTGCACCGCCAGCCGCTTCTGTTGATAGCCGCTCCCAGATTCGAGATAGACACAGTCAGCCGGACATGAAACCCGTACGATTCTGTGCTCACCGCAACACAGGCTGCAAATCAAGCCCGCCAAGGCGGGGCAAGGTCGCTTGCCCTTCCGCTGTGTGCAATAAGCGCATTGGCTCATTTTTTTAGGGGTTCCTCCTGTGCCGGCTTCGGCGGGGGCGGAATGAAGCCGTAGTCCGCCAGCGTCCGTTTTTCTTGTTTTGACTTCGCGCTGCTGGGGGTTTCGAGCCCGTTCATCTCTGCCGCATGCGCCAATTCATAGGGCACAAGGATGAGGTTGTTTGCACGGTCGATGCTGAGATCGCCCGGCGAGGGCAGGAATTCAGCGATGACTTGAAACCGCTTGTCCCAGCTCATGCGCCAAACTTTTCCAGTTGTAAAATCGGAGACGTACATGTTGCCCCAGCGGTCGAAGTCCACCCCGCGAAGATTCTGAAAGCGGTTGGAAAAGAAGCCGTTGGAAAAGAGCTCCGTCACCACGCCTTCCGGAGAGACTTCAGAAATTTTCCCCTTTTCCCAACTGACCGCGATGATCTGGCCTGATTTGGGATGGACGGCAAGGCCGGAGGGTCCCGCGAGGGAGCGGTCTGTGATGAGCACCGAAACCATTTGGGTGGCCAGATCGATGCGGTAGATCGTGTTCGCTTTCTGGTCGGAGCAGTAGAGGAGTCCCTTGCCATCAAAGGTTACGTCGTTCAACGAGGTCGGTACCGACTCAGACCGTGAGGCAGCAGGCGATCGGATGATGAGAGCCATGACTGGTTTACCGGTGGTGGTGTCAAAGCCCCGCAGGGTGTCGAGATCGGCCACATAGAGCACGTGTTCAACCAGGGCCATGCCTTTGGGAGCATGGAGGGTGACGTCGTCCTTTCCTCCTTGGATAAACTTCAGATTGAGGAGTTTGCCATTGGGATTGAGTTTGGTGATGAAGCCGTTATTGTCGGCGGTCTCGGCTTCGCCATTCACGCTCGAGATGAAATAGCTTTTCTCGATGGGATCGCTGATGAAGCTATAAGGCGATTGCAGCTCAGTGACGGTGATCTGGGCGTTGAGCGGGCCGGCGATCACAAGGGGCATGACCCAGATAAGCCAGGCCGATGGATGGCTCATGACACGTGTCAGAAGGGACATCACGGAGGAGATTGTGTTCACAAGATAGGCGGCTATTGATTGTGGTTGATGAAGCATCGTAGCTGTCATGCGAAGAGCCTGTCAAGAAATCGACGCAAGGCGTGAGAGGTGATGTGAGGGGTAAGAGGTAAAGGGTAGGCAGCGCAGCGATCAGCATAAGATTCCCAAGTCCCTCGCTTCACCCCTCATCCCTTACTCCTCACCTCTTGGAGGGTCGTTGACTTGCTCAAAAATGCCCTGCTATGGTGCCGTGTTTTTTCTGATGATCTCTCAACGGAGGAGGAATCCGTGGCGGCACGATTGATCGACGGCAAAGCATTGGCATTGCAAGTACGCGAGCGGTTGGCGACCGAATCAGCGGCGGTCTTGGCTAAGACCGGGGTGAAGCCGGGCCTGGCGACGATCCTGGTGGGCGACGATCCCGCCTCGCATCTCTATGTGAAGAGCAAGCAGAAAGCCTGTGATGCGGCGGGCATCTATATCGATGATCACAAATTGCCGGCGAGCACGACGCAAGCAGAGCTGTTGGCCTTGATCGAAAAAGAGAACGCCGATCCCAAGATCCACGGGATTTTGGTTCAGTTGCCACTCCCGAAGCATATCGACAGCAAAGTTGTGCTCGAAGCGGTGTCGCCAGACAAGGACGCAGACGGATTTCATCCGTACAATTTCGGCCGACTTGTTGAGGGGCATCCCGTGTTTGAAGCTTGCACACCGAAGGGCGTCATCAAGATGATCGAATCCACTGGTGTGAGTATTGAAGGAAAACGCGCCGTCGTATTGGGGCGGAGCAACATTGTCGGCAAGCCGTTGGCGCTTATGTTGCTCCAGCGCAACGCCACGGTGACGATTTGCCATTCCAAGACGAAGGATTTGCCGGCGGTCTGTCGCGAAGCTGAGTTGTTGCTGGTCGCGATTGGGAAAGCCAAGTTCGTCACGGCCGATATGGTGCGGGAAGGGGCGGTCGTTATCGATGTGGGCACAAACAAAACTCCTGAGGGCAAATTGTGCGGCGATGTCGATTTTGAACCGGTCAGTCAGAAAGCAGGCTGGATCAGCCCTGTGCCGGGCGGTGTGGGACCGATGACGATTGCGATGTTGCTGGACAACACGGTTGAGTCTGCTAAGAGAATGGCGAAGATGTTGTAGAAGGATGAGGGCTCCCTTGCTCGCTGCCCGCACACGATCAGAATGTGCTCGGTCAATGCGCGCAGTACGGAGCCCCCAATCCTCCTACAACAGCGGGTGAAGTATAAGGAGGTACGGAAAGAAGA
>CBDDRH010000110.1:0-87350 GCA_965233025.1 uncultured bacterium | reverse complement strand
CGATCGATCATCCATCAAGTCAAGCCGAGCCTGGACGTCAACCTTGCCAAGTTCCGCACGGAACCGGTGTACGACACCATGGCGATCTGGAGTAATTGGGATACGCGTGGATGGGTGAAACTTGACGTGCTGGCGCGAGCGCTGAACGTCGAAACCAAGTCGGGTAGTGGGGCTCAGGTGGCTGAGATGTGGGAGAAAGGACAAGGGGTTGAGTTGGCTCGGTACTGCCTACAAGATACCTATGTGACGTATGCCTGTTATTGCCGGATGAATTTCCGACAGCCCCTGTCCAGTGACGTGGTCTTGCTCCAGCCGGAGTTGCTGAATGTCGGTTGAGGCAGGCTAGCGTGTCCGAGATGCCTGTGCCGATTTCTTCTTCAGTGTCGGTTTAGCGGATACCTTGGTCAGCCTGAGCGCTTTGATTTCCTCGTTGCGATCCCGTAGTTCGCGCTTCATCCATTCCGATTCCTTGCGAAGCATTTTGATCTCGGAATCCTTCTTCGCGAGAATCTCCTTTGCTACCTTCACGTCGCTGAGCTTTTGAGTCAAAAACTCGTCTTCTCCCGCGCTGCTGGAGACTACCGGAGCTTTCGCCGGGGCGGCCGCCATCTTTGCCGGAGCAGGCGCCACCATTATGGGCACAATTGGAGCGATCGGCGTGGCTTTTGCCATCGGCATGGTGGCGGGCATTGGTGCATTGGCCAGTGCATGATAGTCGATGATCATCGTGATGACACCGCGTGCACCGCCGGCAACATAGGCCTGAGCCGGTTCGATGCGTGCAGCCGACTCAGGCATAAAACCCGTCGGCTCGGCGCCCTTTTGAATGGTCACAAAGATCGATCCTTTCTGCACGTAAATACTGCCCGTGGTGGGTTCAGCGCCTGACCCTGCCGATGAGGATAGGCGGAACCCGACAAGCTGTTCGGGTTTCGCCTTGGATAGACCTTGGGCGAGCAGGGGGGAAAGAAATTCTGCATCCTCATCGCTGAAAATTCTCATCGGCGTGCTGCCACCAGCGGACATTCTCGAAGATCCGCTTATGTTGTCATTGCGATATAACCCTTTCACGATCTTTGCCATAGTCAGTTGATCGATCACGGCGGGATGGCTGGCTTCATACGACCAATCGCTCACTTCTTCCAAGTAGACGCTGCCCATTGAATTCTGGGCGAGTTTTGTCCCACCTGCGCAACCGGTGATGACGAGGGCACAAGCGGCGATTCCAACAAGGCCCTGCATGAACGGACGCTGCATATTTGTTAGTGGGAGGTAGCTCTTCATCGCGACACTCCTTCTTTCGGAACAGGTGGGTGTGATTATCCTGGGTGAGACGCAACGTTGGTGCGCCAAGGAGGATTACCAGATTCCCAGGCCCATCAGCGCCATACTCAGTGCAAGCCATCCGAAGAGTCCCATCGCAATGATGGTTTCTAGGCTTATGGAGGTATCCGCCTTTTCTTTCACGTTGTCCTGCTGATTCTTGATCATGCCCGTCTCCAAGTGAGTGAAGTTGTCGGTTCCATAGATAGGCGATTTATCGTAAAGCAAAGATTATGCCTCTAGTTAAGATAAAGGGCCTCGGTAATGTATTAGGGCAATAACTGGAGATGGAGTACGCAAATACAGAATGGATTGCCTAAGCTTGATAAGGATAAACAGGGAGGGTGTTGAGTATAAGTCAATGATAATATTGGGATAAGTTTTTATGCCATCTTGAGTTCTTTCATGAATGCTGAGAAAAGTTTTCCGGTCTGTCGCGGATCACCATGCGGATGGCAATGGCACATCACTTCTTGAGGGTCGTGAGGCGCCGAGAAATTCATACAGGGATCTTGTTCGGAACTGTTCGTTTTGGAAGTATTTTCGACAGAAATGATTCTTGGGGAAGGAAGGAGGGTACCAACGATTCAATTCACCGGCGGAGCTTCCGCATACAACGTCGTGGACGACGCATCGTAGATGGCAAGGGAAAGCATGTCTCCCGGTTGAGAGGATATCGCATGCTTGTCCCAGATGACGGTAATATTGCCATCCGATTTTCCCATGCCTTGCGCGGAGGATCGTTTGGCGTCCCCTTCGACTAGGACGGGAACGATTGTCTTGAGATATTCCCGGTTGCGCTCGTAGGAAATACCCCGCTGGAGGTCGAAGAGTCGCGTGACCCGTTCGGTCTTTACCGGCTCGGAAACATCGTCCGAAAACTTGCGCGCGGCGATGGTGTTCTTTCGCTCAGAGTATTTGAAGATAAACGCCGAGTGAAACCGTATTTCCTCGATAAGCCGGTAGGTTTCGGCAAATTCCGCATCGCTCTCGCCACAGAAACCACAAATGATATCGGTGCTGAGGACGATGTCGGATCTTAGGGTGCGGATACGGTCGACCAAGTCACGATATTCTTTACTGGTATAGGTTCGATTCATCAGGCCCAGCATGCGGTCACTGCCGGATTGCAACGGTAAATGAATTTGCTTGCAGATGTTGGGGTGAGACACGACGGCTTCCAGCAACGAAAGCGGAAAGTCTTTGGGATGCGGGGACGTGAACCTCACCCGGTCGATACCCGGCACATCCGCGACGGCTGTGATCAATCGCGCAAAATCCCAGTCGCCGAATCGGTACGAGTTCACGTTTTGTCCAAGGAGGGTGATTTGCTTGAATCCTTGCCCGGCAATTCGACGAGCTTCCTGAATGATTCCCTCTGGGTCGCGTGATCGCTCACGCCCCCGGGTATAGGGGACTACACAGAAGCTGCAGAAATTGTCGCAGCCTCGCATGACGGCGATCCAGGCGTTGACCCCGTCGTTTCGGTCGGGTATGACATCGTGATAGGTCTCATATTCCGAAAGGTCGACCGCGAGTCCCTTCTGATCCAACCCCTCTTCTTGTGAGCGCATCGCGTTGCGGATCAACATCGGCAGTTGGCGATAAGCATCAGGGCCGGCAAGCACGTCGACCAGCGGCTGAATGTCCGTCAGTTCCTCTTTGAGGTTTTGCGCCATGCAACCCAAGACACCCACGATCAAGGGACGTTGCCGCTTGAGTTTCTTGAGTTCAGATAAGTGCTTGTAGACCTTATTGTGGGCATTCTCGCGAATTGCGCAGGTGTTCATCAGAATGACGTCGGCGCGCTCTCGCTCGTCGGTAAACACGAATCCATCCTGCTTCATCAGCGAGCGAACAAGCTCTGAGTCATACTCATTCATCTGACAGCCAAAGGTTTCAAGATGCACATGAGTCGTTGTCGATTTGGTTGTCATAGAACCGGCACTCCTCGCATAGGCTGATGCTCGGCTGTCAGCTGACCCAGCGCCCAACGGTCCGATGCGCCTATAATGCGCACATCTTTCAGGCGATTGGTGAGGTCGATGCTTGAGGAGACGCCCACTTTCAAAAAATTTGCTGTTACCCCCAACCTGAAGCCATCTATCGCTCCTGACTCGAAGAGGACGGACACGGTGGATCCGATATACCGTTCCGCAAAGGCGAGGCGTTTGAGGCGGGACATCTCGGCGAGTATTTTTGCACGTTGCCGAGCGACTGCGATCGGCACTTGGTCGGGCAACTTTGTGGCAGCGGTGCCGGGCCGCTGTGAATAGGTAAAGATATGGAAATAAGAGAAGGGAAGTTCTCGCACGATGTCCAGTGTGTGCTCGAACGCTTCCTCGGTTTCCCCGGGAAATCCGACCATCAGATCGGTTCCCAGCCCGAGGTGAGGAATTGCCGCCACGGCTCTGCGAATCAGACGAGTAAATTCTTCGACATTGTACGGGCGATTCATGGCTGACAAGGTGGTGTCGTCTCCGCTCTGCAGGGGGATGTGAAGATAGGGGCAAATCTTCGATGAGGATGCCATCCGATCTATGAGCGTATTCGTGATCGTCGTCGGTTCTATCGACGAGATCCGTATCCGCTCGAGTCCTTCAATCCCCTCCAATTGTGCGATCAACCCAACCAGATCGGTTTCACCCTGGCGATACTGCCCGATGTTGACGCCGGTCAGCACAATCTCCCGATAACCTCCTGCCACAAGTATCTCGGCTTCTCGGATCACGTCATCCAGGAGGCGACTTCGCTCATGTCCGCGGGCGAAGGGAATGAGACAGAAGCTGCACATCACGTTGCAACCGTCCTGGACTTTGATCAAGGCTCTGGTGGAGTCTGGTTCGCCATACTCCGGTAGTGTGAAATCTTCTCTGCCGATCGTGCGAGTATGGAGCACTTCCGGGTCCGGCTGTTTCTTCAGAGCCTGGGGGGTCGGAAGAAATGACGGCAAGTCCCATTTGAATTGATTGCCGACGATGAGATCAATCCCGGGTATGGTGCGCAGCTCATGAACGCCTGTTTGGGCATAACAGCCGGTCACTGCCACAAAGGCATCGGGGGAATGTCTCAATGTCTTGCGAATGACGTATCGGCAGGTCCGTTCTGCGTCTTCTGTCACGGAGCAGGTATTGACGACGAGCAAGTCTGTCGGTTCGCCGAACTCAACGACGCGGTAGCCATCGCGCTGCAAGCGAGCCGCGAGCACTGCTGTCTCTGCTTGGTTCAGTCGGCAGCCAAGTGTGTGGAGAGAGGCGCGTTTCATGATCGTTGGGCCATTATAGGGAGATCCTTGCGATGGGAGCAAGGATCTCCCACGAGATCTTCAGGCCGCGCTGGCTGTCCTCGGTTGAAGGCCGTAGAAAGCCGTGGTAGAGTTTGCCGGCCCACCGACCCCATTTATTGATTGTGAGTCTCTTGTGACACCTTCTCAGTTGGGGGCGTCCATCTTCATCGTATCGCTTCTCCTCTTTCTCCCTGTGTCCGGTGGGTGGACGAAGGAGGTCCTTCCTCTCGAACCTGACCTCGTGACAAGGATTGACGAGCACTACGATCACGAGGCGCGGCTTTTCTTGATGTTGTATTCGCTCAATGGTACTGGGAAAGTTGATTACGTCACTGGCCGGTTGGTCCTGGAATATGCCCGGAGTAGTTACGGGAATCCGGTGTACCAGACGGAGGCGTACCCCTTGTTCTACTGGTGGAATCACACGATGTATAACGATCCGGAACAGGATGGCGTGAACGGCAACGAACGGGTGTACCAAGAAAACGTGGAGTTTGATATTTCGCGCTATAAGCCCTGCACCTTTAATGGACAACCCTGCTGAGATTCGATGCGCCGCTCTGTCGAGGAGTTCTCCGTTGTCTCTCTGACCCGTCCCTCTTATCTCTCGATAGATTAGATTTCGAGAATGTCCTGAGCTACCACTCCATTCCGATGATATGCTACGTCCTCATGCCTACCGGAACGGCTCGATGAAAACAGTATCGTTCTTCCAGATTCTTGCGAACCGGCGCATCGGCATCATGCTGCCCTTGGGCTTCGCCTCAGGGTTGCCACTCGCTCTCACAGCAGGGACGCTCCAGGCCTGGCTGACAGTTGTCGGGCTCGACTTGAAGACCATCGGCATCTTTACGCTCGTCGGTCTCCCGTACACGCTGAAATTCTTGTGGGCCCCATTGATGGATCGTGTGGTCCCTCCCTGGCTGGGACGTCGGCGCGGATGGATGCTGGTGATGCAGCTCTGTGTCGCGATCGGCTTGGCGGCCATGGCGTTGACTGGTCCTGGTCAGCGTCCGGAAATACTCGGGATCCTGGCCCTCGTGGTGGCCTTCCTCTCTGCGTCACTCGACATTGTCCTCGACGCCTATAGGACCGATGTGCTCTTACGTCCTGAACGGGGATTCGGTGCCGCTTTGTGGGTGAATGGTTATCGATGTGCGCTGTTGCTTGCGAGCGCCGGCGCCCTCGTATTAGCCGATCACATTGGATGGCAAAACACCTACTTGCTGCTTGCCGCATTGATGGCGGCAGGAATTATCACGATTTTCGTCAGTCCGGAACCGTCAGAGCCAAGTGCCGTGCCGGCAAGTCTGGCCGAAGCGATTGGTGGACCGCTGAAAGAATTCTTTGCGCGTCCAGGGGTGGTCGGACTCCTCGCCCTCATTGTCCTTTATAAAGTTGGAGACGCCGTTGCGGCGTCGCTTCAAACGGCATTTCTTATCGGAGGAATGGGTTTCTCCGTCAGCGAGGTCGGGTATGTGAAGGGTTTAGGGATCGGAGCCACACTCATTGGTGCATTGGTCGGGGGTATCGCAATGGCCAAGCTCGGGATGGTCCGGTCGTTACTGTTTTTTGGTATCTTGCAAGCGGTCTCAAACTTGGGATTCATGTGGCTCGCCTGGATGGGCAAGAGCTACGTGGCGCTCACGACGTCGATTCTTGTCGAGAATGTGACCGGTGGCATGGGTACCGTAGCGTTTATCGCACTGATCATGTCGCTGTGCGACCATCGCTATACCGCAACCCAGTTCGCGTTGCTCTCTTCCCTGGAAGCGCTCGGCCGCGTCTTCTCCGGTCGTCCGTCAGCCGGGTTGGTCGAAATGGTCGGCTGGGCACAGTTTTTCTTCTGGTCGTTTCTGATTGCGCTACCCGGTATCTGGCTGGTGTGGGCTCTCCGCGCAAAGCTGCATCAAGAAGCCGGTCGCGATGCGCCTGCCGGAGCAGGCTCAGACGATCTATGACGGCTGAATTCGGCGCTGGAGGAACAAGACGAACAGCATTAACGTCGGAAGGGGTGCGAGGACAAAGGGAATAAGCCAAACCCAGAGATTTTTCCCTCGCATGCGGGCTTGATCGATCATCCAGACAAAGACCCACACAATCAAGCCAAGATAGTTGAGGGCCATCCAGCGTGTGGTATGAAGCTTGAGGGCACTCGTGCTGTCCGGAGATGCGTCGAAAAGAAAGATTCCCAGCATGAGCACAAATAATCCCAATAAGGTTGCGACAAGGCGTTTGCTCCAGACAAACATGTAAACCTCCTCATACAAACGATGTGAGCAGCGTGGTTGCCGCAACAGACTTGCCGAGCGTAGGCTAATCATCCGGCTGCTATTTGTCAAAGGGGCTTGCGCGAGTCAACAGCAATCAATCTAAGGGGCCTGATATGAGCCTCCTGCGCTTAAGTCTGGTTGTAGCGGCATTGGCTGTGAGTGTGGTCCTGGCACTGACGAATCCCACCACCGATCAATATCTGGGATTCGTGCAAGGCGAACTCACCAAGGCGATAGATCGAATGGATCAATCCGCTCCCGAACGAGAAGGAGCGGTGGTCAAAAGTATCTTTCGGAGACATAGTCAAGAGTTGCTCAATAGCATGGTGCGTCCTCATACCACGCGTCAAAACTGGGGAATCCTCAGCCGGTTTGAAACAACGGTATTGGGGACGAAAGTCGTGGTTGTCGGCATCGGCAACCAATTCATTCCCATTGAGGGAGTAGATGAAGCCATACTGACTCTCGGCCGTCGTGTATTTTAATTTTATCCATATGTGTCTCATGAGGGTTGACGGGCACTTTTTTTGACCAAAGCACTGTGGATAAGTCGGTCTAAGTTCCAGAAAGTTGGCGGTTTCCAGTCCTTCGCGGTTATCCACAGCATTTCCTCAGTTTCCCCAGCCGAACCACTACATTTGGTATTGACAATTCATCCAGATCGCTATATGTAGATAGCCCTCAGTGGATTGATCAGCCAAACAGCAAAAACCAGGGCGCTTAAAGCACATCCCATAGTTGATATTGAAGACAGACTGTTCCTGTTTGGGGCCGAAAGCAGTCCCATACCAACTACTCAGACTGGGGGAGGGAAAATCGTGAGAATAGAACGCCGATTTACACGTCGCGGGCAAAGCCCCTATGAAAACCTGCCATTTGTGAAACGTTCGTCGGAAATTCGTAATCCCGACGGATCGACCGTATTTAAGCTGGAAAACATCGACATTCCCGAGCCCTGGTCCCAGCTCGCGATCGATATTCTCGCCCAGAAGTATTTCCGGAAAGCCGGAGTCCCGCAGCGAGATGAGCAGGGGAATCCGATCGTCGGGCCTGACGGCAAGCCTCAGTTGGGAGGGGAACGCGACTCCCGGCAAGTGTTTGAACGGCTCGCCGGTTGTTGGACTTCCTGGGGGAAGAATTTCGGTTATTTCAAGACCCCGGAAGATTCTGATGCCTTCCATGATGAGCTCTGTTACATGCTCGCGCATCAGATGGCGGCGCCCAATTCTCCTCAGTGGTTTAATACGGGGCTTCACTATGCCTATGGACTCTCAGGGCCCGCACAAGGGCATTTTTATGTCGATCCCAAGACCCGTGAAGTCGTCAAAGCCACCAATGCGTTTGAGCATCCGCAACCGCACGCCTGTTTTATCCAATCCGTTGACGACGACTTGGTCAGCGAGGGCGGCATCATGGATCTCTGGGTGCGGGAGGCGCGCCTGTTCAAATACGGATCAGGGACCGGCACCAATTTTTCCAAGCTTCGCGGTGATGCCGAACCGTTGTCCGGCGGCGGTCGCTCGTCCGGACTGATGTCTTTTCTTCGCATCGGCGATCGAGCGGCAGGCGCCATTAAGTCCGGTGGGACGACCAGACGGGCTGCCAAAATGGTCTGTCTCGATTTGGATCACCCGGACATTGAAGAATTTATCAATTGGAAGGTGGTGGAAGAGCAAAAAGTTGCCGCCATGGTGACCGGTTCGAAAATCTGCGCACAGCGCCTCAATGCTGTCCTCAAAGCCTGCCACGTCGTCGATGTCGCCGGTCAGATGAAAATCGAGATCGATCCCAAGCAGAACCCGATCCTCAAGGAAGCCTTGGCCGCTGCTCGACGGGATGCGGTTCCGGAGGCCTACGTCCAACGAATGTATTCCTATGCGCAGCAAGGGTTCACACATTTTGTGTTTCACGAGTACGACACGAATTGGGACGGCAAGGCCTACCAAACGGTATCCGGTCAGAACTCAAACAACAGCGTGCGCATTCCCAATAATTTTTTTGCGGCGTTGGAGGCGGACAGCGATTGGCAACTCACGCGACGGATCGACGGTAAAGTCACCAAGACCATCAAAGCGCGGGATCTCTGGGATCAGATTGCTTGGGCCGCCTGGATTTGCGCGGATCCCGGTACGCAGTACGATACCACCATCAACGAATGGCATACCTGTCCGGAGGACGGACGTATTAACGCCTCCAATCCTTGCTCCGAATACATGTTCCTCGACGATACGGCATGCAACTTGGCTTCGCTCAACCTTGGCCAATTCTTCTCGACCGACGCCCAATTCGAATTGGAAAACTTCCGCCACGCCGTGCGCCTCTGGACGATCGTACTGGAGATCAGCGTCCTTATGGCTTCGTTTCCCAGCCGTGCGATTGCCGAGAGGAGTTTTGAGTTTCGAACACTGGGGCTTGGCTATGCCAACTTGGGCACGGTGCTGATGCGGCAAGGCATTCCGTACGATTCACCTAAAGCACTGGCCATCAGCGGTGCGCTGACCGCCATCATGACCGGCGAGGCCTATAGCACATCGGCAGAAATGGCCGCAGAGCTGTGGCCCTTTCCGGGTTATGCGAAAAACCGCGAAGCCATGTTGCGCGTCATCCGTAATCACCGGCGAGCTTCGTATAATGCCGCTCCGGAAGAGTATGAAGATTTGACGATTACTCCAATAGGGATTCAGCCGGAACATTGTCCTCCCGAGTTGCTTGTGGCGGCGCGCCGTGCCTGGGACCGTGCCCTCGAATTGGGGACGGCGTATGGGTATCGCAATGCGCAGGTCACGGTCATTGCTCCTACTGGTACGATCGGGCTCGTGATGGATTGCGATACGACAGGCATCGAGCCGGATTTCGCGCTTGTCAAATTCAAAAAACTGGCCGGCGGAGGCTATTTCAAGATCATCAATCAAAGCATCCCCGCCGCCCTCAAAACCTTGGAGTATACCGAGTCTCAAATTCAGGACATCGTGAACTATTGCGTTGGCCGGCAAACCCTGCAGACCGCGCCATTCATCAACCATGAGACCCTGAGGCAGAAGGGGTTCGACGATGCCGCACTCGCGCGAATGGAAGGCGGTTTGTCCCAGGCTTTTGAGATTCAATTTACATTTAATAAGTATGCGTTGGGTGAGAACTTCTGCCGAGAGAAGTTGGGGTTGACCGACGCGCAATTGAATGAATCCAACTTCAATATGCTGAAAGCGCTGGGATTCACACAAGAAGAGATCGCCGCTGCCAACGATTATTGCTGCGGCACCATGACGGTGGAAGGGGCGCCACATCTCAAAAGCGAGCACCTGCCGAACTTCGATTGCGCCAATCGCTGCGGCCGGATCGGTCAGCGATATATCGCCGTCGATGCGCATATCCGCATGATGGCGGCGGCGCAACCATTCATCAGCGGCGCCATCAGCAAAACGATCAACATGCCGGCTGATGCGACGCTGGAAGAAGTGAAATCGGCCTATTTGTTTGCCTGGAAGAGCATGGTCAAGGCTGTGGCTCTGTATCGCGACGGCTCGAAGTTGAGCCAACCGTTGTCGGCTTCAACAGACAGCGGCAAGACCGTCGAAGCGTCGTCAGAAATATTGTCGATTGCGGAAAAGATTACCGAACGAGTGTTGGTACGGTACCTCGCGAAGCGCCGGCCACTTCCGGCCAGACGCAATGGGTACACACAGAAAGCCGTCGTCGGGGGGCACAAGCTCTATCTGCGCACGGGTGAGTATGAGGACGGCACTTGCGGCGAAATCTTCCTCGATATGCACAAGGAAGGGGCTGCATTCCGCAGCCTCATGAACTGTTTCGCCATTGCTATTTCACTGGGCCTCCAGCATGGCGTCCCGCTGGAGGAGTTTGTCGAAGCATTCGTGTTTACCCGCTTTGAGCCAAACGGGCCGGTCAAATTGAACGACCGTATCAAAATGTCCACGTCGATCATTGATTACATCTTCCGAGAGCTTGCCGTGACCTATCTTGACCGCTATGACTTGGCACAGGTCCAGGAAGAGGATCTTCGAATGGATTCCGTCAAAATGGACGAGCAAGATCCTGAATGTGTCGAGGAGGAAGCTACTCCTGAAACGTTGGCCTCGTCATCGATCAGCACGGATCTATTTCCTTCACGACGCGGCGCGATACCGCGGCATAAGGGCAACGGTCACGGAAATGGAAACGGGAACGTCGCCCATACCGTCGAATTGAAGCGTGAAACGCTGACTTTGACGGCCATCCAAGTGGCTCGCCAAAAGGGCTATGAGGGAGATCCATGCTCCGAGTGCAAGCAGTTCACCATGGTACGGAACGGGACCTGTCTCAAGTGTGAAACCTGCGGCACCACGAGCGGTTGCTCGTAAGAGAGAAGACTCAATGAGTTCGGTGCTTCGCGAGCAAGGGATTGTCACAGTTCACGATCAGGTCGTGAGTTGGGTGGCGCAGCGATGGGCAAAGGCCTTTCATTGTAAGGTCACGATTCACACCAGTCTTGATGAAAACCCCTGGGCCGATCCTCAGCAACAGTGCGATATCGTCGGGTGGCAGGTGAGTTCAGCCGGCAACAGGGTGGAATGGATGGCTGAGGTGGAAACCGATGATTCGATCAGAGATGTCGCAACCGTTTCAGAATGGAAAGAGACGGTTGTGCATGGCATCCCATTCTATTTGCTCGTGCCTCGCGGCCTCAAGGAATCGGCACAGAAACTGGCAGGGGACGCTTCGGTCCCCGTTAGCGGTATTTACGAATACACGTTTGTGAATGGTTTATGTCAGGTGCGCTAAACGGCACCTGTTTAACACAGTTGGCTCATCTATCATCGGTGCAGGCCTTGGTTTCGATAGAACCGAATCACATGCCTCACGCCATGGAGTAACGCCTATGCCTACAACGACACAATTGGTCATTCGCGGATTGAGCAAGCCCGGCGTCCTGGCTCAAGTGGCCCAGGTTCTCGGTGAGGCGAACGTCAACATCAAGGCTTTTTCTGCTCCAGAAGTTGCCGGAACGGGAAAGCTGAGATTGTTGGTTGCGGATCTTGAAGAGGCTCGTGCGGCGCTGAAAGCGGCAACGATCAAGTTCACGGAGGAAACTGCCTTGCTGTTGAGCCTTGAAAATAAGCCGGGGGCGTTGAAAGAAGTGGCAGATCTGCTGACCAAGGCTCGTATCAATATTAAATGCGGCTACTGTACCCCGTCCCGCGAAGGGAAGCGCGCGATCGTGGTTCTGACAGTTTCAAACACGGCGAAAGCACTTACCATCTTGCAGGATCAATCACTCGATGAGTTCTAGTAGCATGCTGAAAAAGTCCACACCCTACTAGATATGCCACGCAGAGCTCACGCTTCCTGGTCTCGCTGCTCGGCCCTACTTCTCATACTTCTCATGGTCAGTGCCTTGGCCGCGTGCAGTGGCACCCCTAAACCTACCTATTTCCCGGGCTATCCTATTGGCTTCGTCGAGCGCGGGGTGGCCTCATGGTATGGCCCAGGATTTCACGGAAACAAGACGGCAAATGGCGAACGGTATGACATGCATCAGCTAACGGCTGCTCATCGGACGTTGCCGCTCGGTTCAATTGCTGTGGTTCGATCAATGAACACTGGTCGACAGGTGACTGTCCGGATTAACGATCGCGGTCCTTTTGCCAGGGGGCGGGTGCTCGATCTCTCACTTGCCGGGGCGCAGGCGTTGATGATGATCGGGGCAGGAACTGACGAGATTGAGTTGCGGGTCATCGGGTATCAAGGTAGGACGGCTGAGATGGGGGTCTTACGAGTGCAAGTCGGGTCTTTTTCCGATCAACAGAATGCGCTCAACCTTTTGGAACGTGCGAAAAAGCTCTACCCGGGTGGTAGAATCCAGGTTATTGATTTGCCGGAAGGAAAGCGATATCGAGTCCAGGTCGGCCAATTTTCCAGGGAAGCCCAAGCAGAAGCCGCCGCCTCCCGTCTTGAATCCTCTCTTGATCTCCAGGCTTTTGTATTTCGAGATGACTCATAAATATACAAGTTTCAGCCAGTTTACTTTTCTGAATTCTTCAGATTTTCTGCGGACATAAAGCGCAACTACTTGAAATTGTGGCGTGTTTTCATCGTATGCTTGCTCGCCATCCCGTCGTATGGTACATCTACAGTCCAATGGTTATAGGTCCGATAGGTCTCTATCAAGTGATTCGGTTCCACCAAATCGTGCATTACCGGCTCAAGGCAATAGGGGACAACCCCTGGCCCCTCCGGTATTCCAAACCGACCGGCACAGTCGGTTGCCCCTAATACAGTACAATTTATGGATGTCCTAATCCTCTTAGGTCTTATTGTTCTTTCAGCTGTGATTTCCACGGCCGAAATCGGTTTCTTTGCGGTCAACTCAACGAAGCTGAAGGCGCTCGCCCAAACTGGGAATAAACGTGCGAAGCTAGCCCTCCATCTCCGTAGTGACCCTCAAAAGCTCCTCTCAACCATTCTGGTCGGCGACCGGCTGATTGGCGTGGCGACACCGATGTATGCCACCTTTCTCACCCTGAGCATTTATGGAGGCCAGACAATTCTTGACGAAGCGATTGCCGTGATGGTCGGTTTGCTGACGTTTGTCAGCTTGGTGGCGGTCGATGTAATCCCTAAGACACTCGCAGCCAAGTTTTCGGTTCCAGTGACTCTCAATATGGCCTATCCCGTTTACGGGGTTCAGCTACTTCTTAAGCCATTATTGTTCGTGATCGTGCCGATGATCTACAAACTCACAGGAGGGAAAGGACTGACGCTCCCTCTCGTCACCGAAGAAGAGTTGAAGATCATGCTGGATGAGGGGGGGAAGACCGGGACCATTGAGTTTGAAAAAGTGAAAATGATCAAGAACGTCTTTCAGTTGAAAGATATTACAGCTGAAGACGCAATGACTCCTCGTCTCTATGTTTTTTCATTGGATGGGAGCATGTGCCTGAAAGAGGCGCAGGAACTCCTATATAACTCGAAATATTCGCGGATTCCTGTGTATGACGGGACGCTGGATAACATCACGGGGATTCTCTACAAGACGAGAGCCTTGACCGAACTCGCGAAGGGGCAGAATGAGTCAAAACTCAAGGACATTGCCTATCCCCCGCTGTTTGTTCCCTCAGGCAAGACGGCGGACGACCTCATGAAGCAGTTTCAGCAGGAAAAACGGCATATGGCCGTCGTGGTCAACGAGTTCGGCGGTGTAATGGGGATTGTGACGCTTGAAGATCTTCTCGAGGAAGTAGTCGGGGAGATCATGGACGAAACCGATATTACGGAAGAATTGATCAAACGGTTAGGGAAGAACCATATCCTTGTTCACAGTCGAACCGAAGTGCGTAAGGTCAACGATTTCCTGAAGGTCGATCTCGGCGATGAAGCTGTGACGATCGGAGGCCTTATTCAACAGGAGCTTGGTCGAATCCCCAAGGTTGGAGAGGAAGTGCGGATCGCCAACTGCAGAATTCTCATCCATGAAGCCGAACCACGATCCATCCGCAGCGTTCAGATCTTTCGTGAAGAGAAAGCGCCGGCTCACGTCGAAACTCCGAATCTCGACCTTGTCAGCTAACGCTTTTTTCCAGCTTCCCAACCAGGGAAGCAAACTCCTGTTCTGTCAGAATCGTCACCCCGAGCGCACGGGCCTGGTTCAGTTTAGAACCCGGGTCTCGTCCCGCTACCGCGTAAGAGGTCCTTTTGCTCACGCTTGAGGCGACGCGTGCTCCTGCTGCTTCTACGGCCTGTTGCGCATCGGCTCGTGTGAAGTGATCCAGTCCGCCGGTAAATACGAACGTCTTCCCCGCGAGCGGAGATTTCTTTCGGTCGCCCGTTGCCATGCCCGGCGCAACCTGTACGCCTGATTTCTTGAGTTGTGTGATCACTTTCCGATTGCGGGGTTCTGCGCAATAGGCCACCAAGCTGTCTGAAATCTCAGGACCTATCTCTCGAATTTGCTGAAGTCGCTCCCGATCCGCCGATAGGATCTCATCGAGTGATCCAAACTCTCTGGCCAGGACTTTGGCGATATGCTGCCCGACTTGCCGGATCCCGAGTCCCATCAGAAATCGATCCAGGGGAACGGCTTTCCTCCCTGCAATCGAGTCCAATAGGAGTGTGGCGGATCGATCGGCAAACCCATCAAGTTTCATGAGGTCATCTTTGGTCAGTCGATAGAGGTCGTCGAGTGAGCGTACCAATTCTTGATCAACCAGCTGCGCCACGGTCTTCTTTCCTAAACCTTCAATGTTCAGTGCATGCTTGGACGCAAAGTGTTCGATCGCTCCCTTTAGTTGGGCGCTGCAGACCAGTTGGCCGGTACAGTAGAAATAGGCGCCTTCGCGACCGACACTCGATCCACACACGGGGCAACGTTCTGGCATATGAAATGGATCGGTGCGTTGCTCTCCAGGGATGGGAACACGTTCGGCAATTGCGGGAATCACATCCCCCGCTCGTTCCACTTTGACGGTATCGCCGACCCGGATGTCCTTCCGTGCTACCTCATCGACATTGTGCAACGTGGCCCGGCTAATGGTGACGCCACCAACTTCCACCGGTTTCAATAACGCGACGGGCGTGAGGGTTCCGGTTCTCCCGACAGAGACGGCAATATCCTGTACGACGGTGAATTCCTTGCGTGGTGCAAATTTATAGGCAATGGCCCAGCGGGGACTGCGAGACTTCATGCCCAGGCGGTTCTGCCAGTCTCGGCTATTCACCTTCACCACCACGCCATCGATTTCATAGGGTAGCTGGTCTCGAATCAATTCCGTTTCGTGGTGAAACGCCATCACGTCATTGATTGAAGCACAGAGGCGCCGATGTGTCGGCACAGGGAGACCCCACTGGGCCAACGTCTCCAGTTCATCCCAATGTGTCGCTGGAATGGTCGCGGACATGGCCATGATTTCGTAACAGGTCACGACCAACGGACGGGTCGCAGTAATTGTGGAATCGAGTTGTCGGAGCGAGCCAGAAGCCGCATTCCGAGGATTGGCAAAGGCATCGCCGCCTCGTTCTGTTATACGCCGATTCAAAGCTTGGAAATCATCAAGGCGCATATACACTTCGCCTCGTACGACAAGATGATCGGGGAGGCCTGATTGTGCCTGTAATTGCAGTGGCAGAGAACGGATCGTGCGAAGATTGACGGTCACATCCTCTCCGGTCGCACCGTCGCCTCTGGTCGCTCCACGGGTAAAGCTTCCCTGGTCGTACATCAACTCGACCGATAACCCATCGAATTTTGGTTCGGCACTATACTCAACGGACAAGGCTTCCAGTTCGCGTTTCATTCGTTGGTCGAATGCCAGAACCTCGCCCGCATCTACAATCGAGTCCAGACTGAGCATCGGCTGTTCGTGGGGGACTTTGAGTAATTCCTGGAGCGGCGGTGCGCCGACACGTTGCGATGGAGAATCCGGCGTCACCAACTCAGGGTAGGCCTGCTCTAATTCAACCAGCTCTCGAAAGAGTCGATCGTAGTGGGAATCGGAAACCTCCGGGCGATCCTTGACGTAGTACAGATAGTCGTGGTGCCTGATCTCGTTTCTGAGGGCAATCAGTCTGGCAAAGATGTCGGCGTGGGCCATAGGACTGGATGGTGTCGAACAGAGGAAGTGACGCGTTCGACCGTACCATAGGGCGATGGAGGCGGTCAAACATCGAAGACGCCACATTCGCTTTGACTTTCACCGCGATAGCCACTATTCTAATACACGAATCTAAGACGAATTTTCATTGCCTGAACCCAGCGTCCACCCGTTGCTGCAAGAGGGAATTTTCGTTACGACCGCCAGGGGAGGTGTCCATGAAAGGGGAGAATTGCGTGAATAAGTTGATACCCAAGTTCAGCTATCGAATCGTCACTATCATCTGCGGCGGGCTGTTGATGAGCGGATGTGTCATGGCGGAGAAGTATGATGCCGAAAAGGCGCGCAGCCTGAATTTCCAACGCCTTCTCGCCCAGGAAGAGAAGCGTACCGGCGAACTTGACAGTGAGGTGAAGCGGACCAAGAATGAATTGATGGAATATGAGGCGAGAAATCGAGAGCTCGCGGCACAACTGCAAGACTCTCGTGATCAATTGGCCCGTGTGCAGGAAGAATCCGAGTCCATGAAGGAATTTGCGCAGCTGGACCGTAAAGCTAAAGCGGACATGAAGCGCGGGCTCAAGCCGACGCGTAAAGCATTGCCGGTCGAACCGACGCTTGATAGTGTGGATCTGAGCGCGTCGGCTCTCGGGATCGCTCCGGACGCTTCGGCCGTACCTGGGGAATCAGAATCGTCAATGGGAAGCATGCGGTCGCCTGGCGTTCATGTCGTGAAGCCGGGTGAAACACTCTATCGGATCAGCCGGCAGCATGGCGTTTCAGTCGACAAGATCAGGAAGTGGAACAAGCTGCCGGACGACATTATCGAGGTAGGACAGAAGCTCATCGTGGGCCAAGAGTAATAGGACGCCCGCGTGGCCCCGCCACAATACTCACTCAGTCTCGACCAATTTCGGCAGTATGCCGGAGAGGGCAATCTCGTTCCGCTCTATCGGGAGATTCTCGCGGACTATGAGACTCCCGTTTCTGCCTTTGCCAAAATCGACCATGGCCCTTCCGCGTACCTCCTAGAGTCTATTGAGGGTGGTGAGAAGTGGGCGCGCTACTCCTTTCTCGGGAGTGGTTCGCCTGTTGTCGTGTACGAGGATCGAGGCGACCTTCTTGTCGTGCATGGGACGCGCAAAAAGCGTATTCCTAGCCGTGGGAACCCTCTCGAACGTCTCCGGGAGATGATGGAAAGCTATCGTCCGGTCACCGTGCCGGACCTTCCCCCGTTCGTCGGCGGCGCCGTCGGATATCTAAGCTACGACATGGTGCGCACGTTCGAAGACTTGCCCGCCCGGCAGAAGGACTCACTTGCACTGCCGGACTTCGCTTTTCTGCTCACCGATACCATGCTGATTTTCGACAATGTCGCACAGAAGATCAAAGTCGTAGCCACGGCCCATGTCACGGCAAAGGGAGAACGTGGCATCAAAGTCGCCTACAGGTCGGCGATGGAACGGATCGAACGCACGATCACGAGGCTCAAACGTCCACTCCGTCGAACGCGCCCGCATCGTCGCCGCCGGCCGGTGAGTTTTACGGCGAACATGAGCAAGGCAGACTTTGAGAAGATGGTCATACGGACGAAGGAATATATTCGGGCCGGCGATATCGTGCAAGCGGTGTTATCCCAGCGATGGGAGACGAACGTCCAGGCGCCGCCTTTGCAACTCTATCGCGCGTTGCGCGTCGTGAATCCTTCTCCCTATATGTATTACCTCCGTATCGCGGGGGTCGAATTGGTCGGTTCCTCTCCCGAAACGCTCGTTCGATGCGAGAACAGTGTCATTTCTCTCCGTCCCATTGCCGGGACGCGCCGCCGCGGTGTTACGTCTGAAGAAGATCAGCAGATGGAGCGGCGGCTCTTGGCGGATGAAAAAGAGCGGGCCGAACATGTGATGCTGGTCGATCTTGGGCGGAACGATGTCGGCCGCGTGGCGAAACCAGGCTCGGTCACTGTGGACTCGCTCATGCATGTCGAGCGGTATTCCCATGTCATGCATATTGTGTCGAATGTGACAGGACAATTGGATGCGTCGAAGACCTCATACGACGTGTTGCGGGCCTGTTTCCCGGCCGGCACGGTCTCCGGGGCGCCAAAGATTCGAGCCATGCAGATCATTGATGAACTCGAGCCTACGAGGCGAGGTCCCTATGCCGGCGCGGTAGGCTACTTTAGCTTTTCCGGCAACATGGACATGTGCATCAACATTCGGACGGTCGTGGTGAAAAAGCACCAGGCTTTCATTCAAGCCGGGGCAGGCATTGTCGCCGATTCGAATCCTGAACATGAATATGAAGAGACCTGCAATAAGGCTCAGGCCATGATGAAAGCTGTTGAATTGGCCGAGCAGGGGCTGGAATAGAAAGAGTCGAAAGTCGAAAAGTCTTCACGTTCATCAAGTCCTCGGAGACCACTTGTATACCATGTGACCTGACGACTTTTGACCCCCAGACTTTAGGGCTATTGCCATGCTACTGATGATCGACAACTTTGACTCCTTTACCTATAACCTCGTCCAATATTTCGGGGAATTGGGTGAGGACGTCCGGGTATTCCGCAACAATAAGATTACGATCGACGAGATCGAATCGTTGCATCCCAGCCGCATCGTCATTTCTCCGGGGCCCTGCACACCGGTAGAAGCAGGCATATCGGTCGAAACCATCCGGCACTTTGGTGGGCGCCTCCCGCTCTTAGGCGTCTGTCTCGGCCATCAATCTCTGGCGGTGGCGTTCGGAGGCGAAGTTGTTCGAGCCGAACGGTTGATGCATGGCAAAACGTCGAAGATCCAGCACGATGGAAAGACGATTTTCCATCAACTGCCCGATCCCTTTGAGGCGACACGCTATCATTCTTTGATTGTGAAGCGAGAGACGCTACCCCGCTGTTTTGAGATTTCCGCCGAAACGGCCGAGGGGGAAATCATGGGACTGCGCCATCGGTCGTTGGGTATCGAAGGGGTGCAGTTTCATCCGGAGTCGATTCTCACCATGGCGGGAAAAGACCTCCTCCGTAACTTCCTTAAACTGTAGGCAGACCAGCCTGGTTTCCGAGCCATGATCAAAGACGCGATTGCCACACTCGCCGACCGCGCCTCTCTCACCGAACCAGAAGCCGAAGCGGTGATGCTTGAGATCATGGAAGGCGCAGCGACTTCTGCTCAGATTGCGGCCTACTTGATGGGTCTCCGTCTGAAGGGAGAAACCGTCGAAGAAATTTCCGGTTCCGTGCGGGCTATGCGTGCCAAGGCCGTCCGCATTGCCGTCGCAGATCCCCTGGTCGTAGATACTTGTGGGACTGGTGGGGATGGGGCGCACACGTTTAATATTTCCACCACGACGGCGTTTGTCCTTGCAGGCGCAGGTTTGACTGTGGCAAAGCACGGCAACCGTTCCGTCTCGTCCAAGTCAGGAAGCGCAGACGTCCTCTCGGCCCTCGGGGTTAAGATCGATTTACCGACTGAACGTGTAGCCGATTGTATCAATGAGGCCGGGATCGGTTTTCTCTTCGCTCCGCTCTATCATGGAGCCATGAAACATTGTGGCGCCCCAAGACAGGAGATGGGCATCCGGACTATGCTGAATCTCTTGGGCCCGCTCACCAATCCAGCAGGAGCCGCCATTCAAGTACTTGGTGTCTATGAGGGCCGATTGACTTCTCTACTGGGGAATGTGCTCATGCATCTGGGATCGCAACATTGTTTTGTCGTACATGGGATGGACGGACTCGATGAAATTACCATGACGGCAAAGACACAGATTTCGGAGGCCAAGGGGGGTGTTCTTTCGAACTATTTCCTGGACCCGGCGGAGTTCGGACTGGCGCTGATCCCAGCCAAACAGCTTGCCGGAGGGACGCCGCAAGAGAATGCCATGATTACTCGAGACATTCTCCAAGGGCGGAAAGGACCCAAACGGGACATTGTCTGTTTGAATGCCGCTCCAGCTCTCGTTGCAGGGCGCAAGGCGAGAAGCCTTCAAGACGGATTTCGCTTGGCGGGCCAGTCCATCGATTCCGGTGCCGCGGCCGAGAAGTTGGCTCGCCTCATCGCATTTACGAATAAGGGCTGATGCGATCGTGATTCTCTCTCGCATTCTCGAGCATAAGAAAGCTGAACTCCGGCACAAGCACAGCCGGGGCTACCTCTCTGAACTGAAAGCCAAGATTCAAGACGCGCCAAGCCCACTGGGTTTTGCTGTAACCCTCGAGGCCATGAGAACGGCCGGCAGCCCTTCGTTGATTGCCGAAGTGAAAAAAGCGTCACCCAGTCTTGGTCTTCTCCGCCCCGAGTTCTCCGATCGGTTTGACTACATCGAGATTGCCAAGACATATTATGCCCATGGCGCCGCGGCATTGTCCGTCTTAACCGACAAGGATTTCTTCCAGGGGAGCCTTGACTATCTCCGTGAGATCAAACAATCGGTGCCCATACCTGCTTTGAACAAGGAGTTCATGGTCGATGAGATCCAGTTTTACGAAGCACGGGCCAACGGGGCCGATGCGGTCCTCTTGATTGTCGCTGCCCTTGAACGGCAGCAATTGATCGATTTCTACGCACTCGCCAAGGGGTTGAGCGTAGATGTACTCATTGAGATCCATCATGAACGCGAACTGGATACGGTATTGGAACGACTTCCGGAAGCGCGGCTGATCGGCATCAACAACCGGGATCTCAAGACCTTCACGACCGATCTGGCTGTTACGCTGCGCCTGGCGAAACGGATTCCTTCCGGCAAGTTGATTGTCAGTGAAAGCGGCATCCATGAGCGCGCCGACGTGGTCCGGTTGGTTGAAGCTGGCATCCATGCCATGCTAGTCGGAGAATCACTGATTCGAGCCGATGACATCGGGAGCAAGATCCGTGAGTTGCGAGGAGTTCCGGCTCCGTCGCACGCCTAAGATGCCCTATACACCCAAAGTCAAAATCTGTGGCATCACTAATGCTGAAGATGCCGCTGTGGCAGTCGAGTCGGGGGCCGATGCCTTAGGGTTCGTGTTCTATCGGAAAAGTCCGCGGTTTATCGAGCCTACGCTGGCCCGCCAAATCGTGATGAGCTTGCCTCCCTTGGTGATACCGGTAGGTGTATTCGTCGATGAAGACCAACAAGTTGTTCGGAATCTGATGGATGACTGTGGCCTCGCCATCGCACAATTGCATGGAAACGAATCTGCGACCTATTGCAAGGAGTTAGGCCGTACCGTCCTCAAAGCGCTGCGTATGAAAGATCGGAGCACATTTCTGGCCTTGGCGGAATTTCGTGGGCGGGCCGGCGTTCGAGGATTCATACTGGACGCCTTTTCAGATCGGGCCTATGGAGGCACTGGACAGGTGATCGACTGGCAACTCGCAGCAGAGGTTGCCAAGGTTGCGAGCGTGCTCCTAGCTGGGGGGCTCACTCCTGATAATGTTGAGAAGGCGATTCAGGCCGTACAACCGTATGGCGTGGATGTCAGCAGTGGCGTTGAGCGAGCGCCGGGCAAGAAGGATCATGAGAAAGTGCGTGCATTCATTCAAGCCGCCAAGGTTGTCTCTCTGACATGAGCCCGTCTATACTTGGGCGCGTGAAGCGCGAGACGTGCGAGAAATGCACGACTCGAAGTTCCGAAAACCTCGAACCGTTTCCCATCTCGTGCAGCCATAGGAATATGAGGATGTAATGGAGTCGGTTCCCAACAAACAAGGTCGCTTCGGTGCCTATGGCGGACGCTATGTCCCTGAAACACTCATGCCTGCTCTGCTTGAATTGGAGCAGGAGTATGCCCGTGTGAAAAAAGACCGGGGCTTCCAGTCTGAACTCGCCTATTATTTGAAGCATTACGCCGGACGTCCTACTTCACTGTACTTTGCACAACGGCTCACGAAGAGGCTGGGTGGAGCAAAGATCTATTTGAAGCGCGAAGATCTCTGCCATACCGGGGCTCATAAGATCAATAACGCGATCGGACAAGGGCTGTTGGCCCAGCGAATGCGAAAGCCGCGCGTCATCGCTGAAACCGGAGCTGGACAGCATGGAGTGGCGACGGCGACTGTCGCGGCGATGTTTGGACTTCAGTGTGAAGTGTATATGGGGACGGAAGATATGCAGCGCCAGGCGTTGAATGTTTTCCGTATGAGATTACTTGGCGCGACCGTCACGGGGGTCGACGCGGGAAGCCGCACGCTCAAAGATGCTATCAGTGAAGCCATGCGGGATTGGACTACGAATATCCGCACAACTCACTACATACTTGGTTCAGTGCTGGGGGCTCATCCCTACCCGATGATGATCCGGGACTTCCAATCCATCATCGGACGTGAAGCTCGGCGGCAGATCCTGGCAGCAGAAGGCCGGTTGCCGGATTGTCTCATTGCCTGCGTCGGTGGGGGGAGTAATGCCATAGGACTCTTCCACGCGTTCATTCGGGACAAGAAGGTGAAAATGATCGGCGTCGAAGCCGGCGGCATGGGGGTCACGAGCGGAAAGCACGCCGCGCGTTTTGCCGGTGGGAGGCCTGGTGTTTTGCAAGGCACCATGACCTATCTCCTCCAGGGTGACGATGGGCAAGTGAATCTGACCCATTCGGTTTCAGCCGGACTGGACTACGCCGCGATCGGTCCCGAACACAGCTATCTGCGGGATCAAGGTCGAGCCGAATACACGTCGGTGACCGATGATGAAGCGATGGCGGCGTTCGATCTTCTGACCCGGGAAGAAGGGATCATGCCGGCTCTCGAAAGCGCTCATGCTGTTGCCCACACGGTGAAGGTGGCGTCCACGATGAAGAAGAACCAGATTCTGGTCGTGAATTTATCCGGTCGTGGGGATAAGGATGTCCAGCAGATTGCCAAGATGCGAGGAATCACATTGTGATATTGAAGATCGACCGTACTTTTGCACAGCTTCGCCAGCGAGGCGAGAAGGCCCTCATTACCTATGTGATGGCAGGTGATCCCTCACTGCAGGAGACGGAACAACTCGTCGTGGAGTTAGAACAGGCCGGGGCCGATATCATTGAACTTGGTGTGCCGTTTTCCGACCCCATCGCAGACGGTCCCATCATTCAACAGGCAGCAGAACGCGCCTTGCGCAGTGGGACATCACTTCGAGCGATCCTTTCTATGGTTGCCCGTCTCAGGGTCAAAACCAAAATTCCACTGGTTTTGATGGCTTACTATAATAGTATTCATGCGTTCGGTCCTGAACGGTTCTGCCAGGAAAGCGCCCAAGTTGGAGTTGACGGGTTGATCTTGCCCGATATGCCTCCGGACGAAGCCGGCCCGCTCAAAGGGCCGGCTGCTGCGGCTGGACTTCCTTTGATTTTTCTCCTTGCTCCTACAAGCACGGCAGAACGACGGACCTTTGTGGCACGCCAGTCACAGGGTTTTGTCTATTACGTGTCGCTGACCGGGATCACCGGAGCGAAGTTGCTCAACTTGGCTGATGTGGGTAAGAATGTCGAGAAAATCAGGAAAGTGACCAAGGTGCCTGTGGCGGTCGGCTTCGGGGTTGCGACGCCGGAAGACGCTGCCAAGATCGCGACCATTGCCGATGGGGTGATCGTCGGCAGCTCGATTGTGAAGCAGATCGACGCACACCGGCAGAAACCAGAGATGGTGAAGCATGTGGCGGAATTTGTCCGCTCATTGAAGACCGCTATGCGTGCAGTTCAACCCAAAACGCGCTAACAGGATGCTGAAAAAGCCTGCATGTGCGGTCTGTTTGGTCTATGCGGTCTGTCTTGTGTGTTTGGTTGAACGAAACTAACCAGATGAACCGGACAGACGAGATGAACCAAATGAACAAGAAACGGAGCGGGGGCTATTGTTTAGCTTGGGGAGGCATGGCCTTAATCATCTCAGCTGCCAACTCTTTCGCGACATCCTTTAAATTCGGCCGGTAAAACATATAGCTGCTCGACCGTTCATGTCGCGCCTTCCACACGGTGGTGCCTGTGGTGGCATCGACCAGCCGAAGGCTCAGGCCGACTCGACCGACATTGTCGCCTTCCTTGCGCATGTATTCCCAGGAGTTTACCCGCACGACTAGGAACGAGTCCACGTTCAGCGCCTTGCCCAACTTCACAGCGGAATCCTTATCGGACTGACCCGTCATTTCCAGACGGGAGAAGTAGAATACCAGCGCATCGAACGCTTCCTTTGAGGCCTGGAAGATATCCGTCACATTTTCAGGAGATACCACACGCTCAATATTGGCGGTCCTGTTCAGAGCGCCGGACAAGACTTCTTGAATATCCTCACGCGCATTGTCGTATTGGCTTGCCATAGGGGGAAGCACGGCAATGGCTTGAGGCCTGAACATTCTCGCTCCCGGGCCTTCCCACACTTCCTGCAAGCCGCCACAGCCGGCGACTAAGAGAGAAAGGAGACAGAGCGAGACAGCATGTCGAAGATGATGGAGCATGAACATGAGTTCAGTATACCATTAGAATGTCAGAGAGACAGAGCCGGATACCAACGCGCCCTCTTCTCGGAAGTCATACCCACCGCCCGCATCGATTCGAAATGCATAGATCCGTAGACCCAATCCTGCAGTAGGGGTGAATGGTGTCCCGGCATCCTGCATATTCTTGAAGGCGCCGAGGCGGAATGACAGGAATTCAGAGAAGATGGTCTGTTCGGCTCCTAGACTCAACACCTGGCTCTTGATGCCTGGGATAAATGTCTTATTCGAGGTCACATCCACATCTGTCGTCAACGTCAACGAAGAATAAGGATTGACCGCTACACCGCCTCGAATCTGAGGCTCAAGTTTCAGTTCTCCTCCACCGGCAGCATCAAAGGTCGGTCGATTGATGTCTTTTGCCACCACGCCAAAACGCAGCCATGAGGATGGGCGGTAGATGGCGCCTGCATCGATCCCAAAGGCTGTTGAAATCGTGGCTTTTCCAAAGTTGTCCGTAATTGAAACGTCGGTTCCTCCTGTCAGTGTCGTGCTCCCATTGTAGGCTGCGCCTTGGATAACTTTTCCCGTCACACCGATAGAAAATGTTTTATCAGAAAAGGCATAGGCATAGGAGAACGCAACCTGTCTGGCCTCGAACCCAAGGAGGGCCATTTGTCCTGCAAGACTAATGGGGTTGCCAGGTCCGCCAGGTTGAGTGGCTTGTACAGGAGTTGAAACAAACCCTCCGCCGGTTGGAACATCCGAAACATTGAGACCTAAGGCATGCTCCCCCAAGTGTCCTTTGAGATAGAGACCAGCGGCCCCACTAACTGATACCGTGGCGCCAGGTCGGTTAATCCGAGCGGCGATGTCATCGGCCTTGGCTTTATTGGCAGCCGAGGTATCAGTCGTATCGAAGTCTTCGAGATCGCGGACGGCGTCGGCGATACCGAGACGATCGATCACTTGTCCACTACCTTGAATCCGAATATCCACTGTCTGGGTCATCGCTAACCCGGCAGGGTTCCAATATGTAGCCAAGGCATCCGTTGTGACAGCCACACCGGCCCCACCCATACCCATCGCGCGAGGTCCGACGGTGACGAATTCCAGGGCCATCGTCTGTGCAGGAATCAATAGCCCTATGAAGATCACAACAGCACGAAGCGACTGAGAACCGGACATAGCAGGCAACTCCTTGCGGGCCAAGGGACTTCGTTGAGTCTATTGGATGAAATAGTTCCCGTCAAGGTTAGACGGAGAGATGTTACACGGGTACACGATGGGATGGTTCGGCGATGGAACGTTGTGGCAACACCGGCGGGGCGCCACAGTCAGGATTACACAATTTGACCGTCTTGCATATGCACGATCCGGTCGGCTTGGGCGGACAGTTTGTCATTGTGGGTGACGATCACAAAGGTCGTTCCGCGAGCCTTGTTGAGTTCACGCATCATCGCAAAGAGCGCTTCACCCGTATGGGTATCCAGATTTCCCGTCGGCTCATCAGCCAATACGAGATCCGGTTTCTGTAAGAGGGCTCGTGCGACCGCCACGCGTTGCTGTTCACCGCCCGACAACTCACCGGGCTTGTGATGTAAGCGATCTCCCAGCCCGACTTCCTGCAACAATGCGATGGCTTCCGGTTCAATTTCCGCCGGCTGTCGTCGCTGAATCAGAGCCGGCATGCAGGCATTTTCGAGTGCGGTAAATTCCGGCAGGAGGTGATGGAATTGGAAGACGAATCCAATTTGCCGATTCCGAAAGTCCGCCTGCTCACCTTCCGTCAGGTGAAAGATATCCTTGCCGTCGAAGTGTACTGTCCCAGTCGTGGGACGATCGAGGGTTCCGATAATATGAAGCAGCGTGCTCTTTCCTGCTCCCGAAGCTCCGACAATCGCAATCAGTTCCCCTCGTTGAATCTGGAGATTGACTCCCTTCAACACCGTGAGGGTTTGCCCTCCCATCGGAAACGATTTGTACAGATCGGTGACGGTGATCACGCCGGAACTCCAGAATAGAATAGAAGTAATGAGGAGGCTGGCATGGTCATTCGTAACGCAGCGCGGCTACTGGTTCGAGCTTGGCGGCTTGAAGCGAGGGGTAGACTGTGGCGGCAAAGCTGATCGCGATTGCGGAGCCTGCCACAAGGACGACATCCATCGCTTGTACATGGACGGGAATCTGCGAGATGTAATAGACCGAGGCATCGAAGGTCCAGAATGTTTGGATCAGCCAGAGAAACGCATAGCCGAGTGGGATGCCGATGGCGGTCCCGGACAGGCCGATGATCAATCCGTTCAGCATGAAAATGTGCCGGATGCTTTTGCGCGTCGCGCCCATGGCCTTGAGGATCGCGATTTCCTTTTGCTTCTCAGTGACGATCATGGTGAGCGTGCTCACGATGTTAAAGGACGCCACGATCGTGATCAGCACCAACAGCAAAAACATCATCGTCTTTTCGAGTTTGAGCGCCGAAAACAGATTGCGATTCATCTGCATCCAGTCGCGTGCCCCGTAGGCGAAGCCGAGCGATTGCTCCACGGATCGGGCCGTCTCCGCTGCATGGAAAACGTCTGCGACTTTAATTTCAATACCCGTCACCGTGTTTCCCAGGTTGAAAAACTTCTGCGCTTCCGCGAGATCGATATAGGCCAGCGACGAATCGTACTCGTACATGCCGGATTGAAACAGCGCGATCAATGCGAAGGTTCTGATCTTCGGCACCATCCCTATCGCATTGATCGGTCCGGCCGGAGGAGACACCACATTGACGGTATCGCCGACAAACACACCCAGCCGAAGCGCTAACTCCTTGCCGAGGATGATGCCGGGCTTTTCTGTCTCGACCGCCGGGCCGGTCGGGTCGTCTGCGGATGGTTGCTTTACCTTGACCGGCCGGCTGAGGTCTGCCAACTGCCCGGTCGAGAGATTCTTAGCCAGCTCGGTCACCGTTCCCTCGCGTTCAGGATCGATGCCGCGTATCACGATGCCTTGCACTCCGCTTTGGGTGGTAAGCAAGACCTGCTTGAGTACAAACGGGGTTGCCGCTACGACGCCCGGCACGGTTGTGACCTGAGTGACGACAGGATCGTAATCGTTCATGCTGTCTCTCATCCGATCCTGTACGATGATATGGGCTGTCGTTCCGAGAATCTTGGCCTGGATGTCTTCTTTGAATCCGGTCATGATGCCGACTGTTCCAATCAGCGCAGCCACACCGAGTGTAATTCCGGCGATAGAAACCACGGTATTCAACGAAATGGTGCGATTCCGACGCTTCGCGCGCAGATACCGCAACCCGACAAAGATTTCGTAGGGGAGGGCCACCGTTACTTCTCGGGCCTCAGTTGTGGGAAGAGCACGACGTCGCGGATCGACGCTTGGTCGGTAAAGAGCATGATCAGCCGGTCGATGCCGATGCCTTCGCCCGCAGTCGGTGGCATGCCGTACTCCAAGGCGCGCAAGAAATCTTCATCGACCAGATGAGCCTCTTCATCGCCCGCCGCCCGTTGCGCCGCCTGTCCTTCAAACCGTTCCCGTTGATCCAGCGGATCGTTCAGCTCTGAAAAGGCATTCGCAATTTCCCGACCTGCGATGTAGAGCTCGAACCGATCGGTCAATGCCGGATTCGAGTCTTTGCGTCGCGCGAGCGGAGAAATTTCAATCGGGTAGTCGGTAATGAACGTCGGCTGCTGCAGATTGGGCTCGACCGTTTCCTCGAAGATTTCATTCACGATGTTAAAGAGCGGCCATTTTGGATCGACCGCGATGCCCAGCTGTTTAGCCGCCGCAATCGCCTTCTCCTTATCCTCAAGAACGGAAGAGTCCAGATTATTCACCTCCCGAATCGCCTGGTGATACGACCAGCGGCGCCACGGAGGTGTGAGCGTGATTTCCTTGCCTTGATAGTGAATAACCGTTTTCCCAAGGACCTGCTGTGCCAGCGAGGAGACCAGTGCCTCCGTGAGGATGATCAAGTCCTGATAGTCGGCATAGGCCACGTAGAACTCCAGCATGGTGAATTCCGGATTATGAATCGTCGAGATGCCTTCATTTCGGAAATTCCGATTGATTTCGAACACACGTGGGAAACCGCCCACGATCAACCGCTTCAAATAGAGTTCCGGCGCGATACGGAGATAGAGATCGACGCCGAGCGCATTGTGATGTGTGACAAAGGGTTTCGCCGCCGCGCCTCCGGGAATCGGATGCATCATCGGCGTTTCGACTTCAAGGAAGCCTCGATCTATCAAGAAGGCGCGAATGCCGGCGATAATTCTGCTGCGAGTGGCAAAGATACCATGGACTTCAGGATTGGCAATCAAGTCGACATAGCGCTGCCGATAGCGGGTTTCCACGTCTGTCAATCCGTGCCACTTTTCCGGAAGGGGCCTGAGGGCTTTGCTCAAGAAGGTCAGCTGTGTGACCTCGACGGTGAACTCATCGGTCTTCGTGCGAAAGAGGGTGCCGGTCACGCCGATCCAATCGCCCAAGTCGAGAAGTTCGGCGATGCGATAGCCCTGCTCTGAGAGATGATCTTTCTTGAGGTAGATCTGAAGCCGGTCGGATCCGTCCTGCAACACTGCAAAACCGGCCTTGCCGAATCGCCGTAGTGCGACGATGCGTCCCGCAAGGGTACAGGAGATCTTTTCCTCTCCCAGGACCTCTTTGGTTTTCTCGGCATGGAGCGTGATGAGTTGGCCCGCCCGATCCTTCGCTTCGAATCGTGTGCCGTAGGGTGCCACACCCGCTTCACGCAGGGCGTCGAGCTTCTTGATGCGTTGCTGTTGCTGCTCGTTAAGTTCGTCCATAACTGCTTCGGGCTAGAGAGGCGGTTCATCCATCGCCGCTAGGCTCGCGCCTTTTGCCATTTGTCCTTTTAGATAAGCCTCGATGAACCCGTCCAGATCGCCGTCCATGACGGCGGCTACCTGGCCCACTTCATAACCGGTCCGATGATCTTTGACCATCTGGTAGGGCTGGAACACATACGATCGAATTTGGCTGCCCCAGGCAATATCTTTCTTCTCCCCGACGATCGCATTGAACTCCGCCTCTTTCTTTTTGAGTTCCAATTCATAGAGGCGCGCCTTCAAGACCTTCATTGCGCCGTTACGATTCTGGAGCTGGGACCGTTCATTCTGACATTGCACCACGATCCCGGTCGGCAGATGCGTCATGCGGATGGCCGTCTCGACCTTATTGACGTTCTGGCCGCCGGCGCCGCCGGCCCGGAAGGTATCGATCTTGAGGTCTTTGTCTTCGATGACAAGGTCGATATCCTCATCCACTTCGGGATAGACAAAGACCGAGGCAAAAGAGGTGTGCCGTCGTTTGTTCGCATCGAAGGGTGAAATGCGCACCAGCCGGTGCACGCCAGCCTCGGCCTTCAGATAGCCATAGGCATAGGCCCCTGTCACTAACAACGTGACGCTCTTTACGCCGGCTTCTTCTCCCGGGAGCAGGTCCAGCGTTTCAACCTTGAATTTCTTGTTCTCGGCCCAACGGACATACATGCGAAGCAGCATCTGCGCCCAGTCCTGTGACTCTGTTCCGCCGGCGCCTGGATGGATCGCCACAATTGCATTGTTGGGGTCCAATTCGCCCGAGAGCAGGAGCTCGAGCCGCAGGGCGGCGAGCTTTGACTCAAATTGATTCAGTTCAACCGTCAACTCCTTCGTGAGCCCGGCGTCGTCGCTTTCTTCTGCCAGCTCGAGTAGCGCGCCTAGATCGTTCATCTTCCCATCGATATCCCGCCACTGCTGGAGGTCGTGTTCAATTGTGGCTTTTTTCCGCCCGACCTTGGCGGCTTTCTGGGCGTGGTTCCAAAAATCCGGCTGCGCGGTCTGCTCTTCCAGATGGGCTAACTCGGCCGTCATGCGAGCGAAGTCAAAGATGCCCCCGTAGTTCCGATACCAATTGCTCAACGGCACGTACACGATTCTTTACTTCATCCAACATGGGGCGATCCTTTCTGCTTACACCGCCACTGCGTCCGGCTCAGATCCCTTGGTCCGGAGAAGGCCTAACAGGAATAAAAGCGCGCAGATTATAGCACAGCCGTAGGCAAACACATCGCCGTGCCGGCTGTAAAACGTATGAGGGCGCCAGACTCGTATTGTCGCCTTGACGGCCTGTTCCGTGAAGGTCGGTGTGGCCTCGACGATACGTCCGAATGGATCGATAAATCCTGAAATGCCGGTGTTGGCTGACCGAGCAAAGGCCAAATGATTCTCGACGGAGCGAAACACGACCATCGAAAAATGTTGGGAGGCGGCCGACGAGGCGCCAAACCAGGCATCGTTCGTCACGGTCACCAGGAACTCCGCTCCGTTCTCGGCGAATTGCCGCACCAGGTTCGGAAAGATCACTTCGTAGCAGATCGCCACCCCAAAATTCATCGGTCGCGGTATCGCTCCCGCCATGCCTTCTGCCGCAGACCGTGGCTTCGGCGTCAACGTCAAGACAGTCGGACCAGTTCCAGCTTCGAAATCGCCGATCCCTTGCACCAACTTGTCGAGGAAAAACAGGAGTGACGATTTGAGCGGAATATATTCGCCGAAGGGGACCAGATGATGTTTGTCGTAACGTCCCAACAATTGGCCGTCTGGGGAGAGGAGGTATGCGCTGTTCAACAGATAGGGCCGCCGATCCGGATAGAAGCGCAGTGCGGGGCTTCCAAATAAGATCGGCGCCTGGGCTCGATTGGCCAGCGCGATGAGTTGCAGTTGATAGACAGGCTCACGCTCAAAGACGAAGGGTGTTGCCGCTTCTGGCCAGACCACCAAATCTGTGGCACGGCCGAGCTGTTCCGTCAGCCGGTCAAAGCGTGCGAGAGTCTGCTCTCGATAGGCGGTATCCCACTTCACTGCCTGATCGACGTTCGGCTGCACCACCCCCACGCTGATGGATGATCGGGGAATATCAGAAAACGGCGATTCAGATAACGTCGCAAGGCCATACTCCCACGAGAGCGTCACCAGTAACGCCGCCATCGCCGCGAGCTCCCAGGGGAGCCGTGCCGGGAGGAATCCCCGGAACAGCGGCATCAGCCACATCAGAAATTCAGCCAGCGCGACATTCACCAGCACAATGAGGAACGAGACCCCGTAGACTCCCATGTGATCCGCAATCTGAATAATCTCAATCTGGCGATATTGAGAATAGCCGAGGAGGCCCCAGGGTAATCCGCTCAGAGCATACGTTCGAATCAGCTCGAGGGTGACCCATAAACAGGGAAACGCAAAATGACCGTAGCGGGGAATCATGGTCCGAAACCATACGGCCCCGGCAGAATAGAGCCCGACATACAAGCCGAGATAGGCTGTGAGCAGCAACATGAGGCCGTAGCTGATTGCCAGCGGGACCTTGCCGTAGGTGTTCATGGCGGTGACGACCCAGGCCATCATGCCCGTGAAGGCAATGGTGCCGGATAGCCAGCCGATCCAAAACGCCTGCGTTTTGGTTTTGCCGTCCAACGCCCAATGCAACGGCACGAGGGCGATCCACGCCAACAGTCCGAGGTCAGATTTAGGGAAACTCAGTGGAAGGAACAGCCCGCTCGCGCTGGCAAGCACGAGTGAGCGCGCGAGGGAATGGGTCATGATCTGCACCTTAGCGAAAGCTGGAGATGGATGCAACTTCCGGTTTGAATAGGACGTGCTCGTCTCTACGCTCTCGTGGGCAAGGCGAGAGATTTTGGGTTGACGGACGCTCGGTGAGCACCTATAAGTAAGAGTGACAAGCTGCTTCTGGGCCTGCACGAAGAGCCTGGAGAGCTGGATCTGCCCAAGGTGATAGAGCCAGACTCTCTTGCCCCTGACGAAGCGGCGCAACAATGATCACGATTAATTGGAGGCTATGCCATGGATCGAAGAATCATCAGCCTGTGCCTGAGTCTAAGTCTCATGCTTGTGTTTGCGGGATGCGCTGGTAAGACCGTCTCTTCCTCGTCCGGTGATGCAGCCTCACGGGCAGGCCAGGGCAAGAGCGAGCAGATCCAGCCCGATGCGATCAAGACGGTACCGTTGGAGCGCTCGTTCGACCGGCCGTCCGGCAGCGTGCCGGTGAATCCTGCGCTCGCGTCGAGCACAGATTCTGACAGTCATGCATTGGGTGATGTGTTTTTCGATTACGACCGGTTTCAGATCCGCAAGGATGCTATGCCGCTGTTGGATGCCAATGCCGGCTGGCTTCGCGTCAACGGGAACAAGACCGTACTGATCGAAGGTCATTGCGATGAACGAGGCACCGTGGCGTACAACCTCGTCTTGGGCGAGAAACGGGCGCGCGCTGCGAAGAAGTACCTTCTGGACTTGGGTGTCGCGGCCTCGCAGCTTCAGATTACGAGTTATGGAGAAACGAAACCCTTCTGCCAGCAACAGGACGAAGACTGTTATCAACAGAATCGGCGAGCGCACTTCGTGACGAAGTAAACAGAGTACGTGTCGCCGGAAATCTGCCATCTGTGTCAGACACGAAGGAGGAATATGTGAGGCACTATCATGTCCGCATTGTAGGAATCGGGCTTCTCGGGATCATCTTAGCGGCAGGCTGCGCAAGCAAGGGCGAGCGGATTGATCTTACGGTTCACGGCGCGAGCGTGGGCGACGAAAAGGTCGTTGCGATGAGTTCCCCGACCGTCGCGATTCAGCCGTTTGAAGACCATCGCACCGACCGATCTCGTCTCGGTACCAGACACCACCTATGGGGCGGGGAGAGTCAGTTCAGACTTTCCAACGGCACCCTCAGCGAGGCCACGGCACAAGCTTTTGCCGACTATCTCAAAGGGAAAGGCTGGAATGCAACCGTCACCGAGGGCAACAGAGCTGCAGGAGAAGACGTCACCATCACCGGCATACTTAGTGATGTCGGTGTGGATGCCAAAAGCGGGATCGGACAGACCGCCCTTAACGCTAAAATCCGGCTGGTCGTCCAAGTTCAGAACCACGCTGACGGCAGTCAAGTCCGTGAGACGCTCACTAGTACCGGAGCCAGTCAGGTTTTCTGGTTCGATCCTGAGGATGCGCAGGAGTTGCTCAACGAATTGTACAACAAGAGCTTCGAGAAGTTCGTGAAGGACACTCAACTCGACGGCAAAATCATCAAGCTCCGGTAGCGGAGCGTTCCGGCTTTGCGTAAGGAGCCTTGCGATACACGGGCTCTGGCTCCTCCGCATCGCTCCTGAATCATACGTGGAGTAGGAATCTTGTGAGTAATATGGAACGACGGCAACATCGGCGGGTTCCTGCACAGCTCCAGGGATTTCTACTGGGGAACTCGCATGAGATCGAAGCAGTGACTCTGGACCTCTCAGTCGGTGGCGCCAGGTTCGATTGCGACATCGAAGTCTACCCTGGAAAAGTGATCCGTGTGCGGCTGTTCATTCCCGGCGCGGAGGAACCGGTTTCAATCGATGAGGGGCGAGTGCAATGGGTCGAAGGGGACACATTCGGGGTCTCGTTTCAAAATGTGAGGCCGGGCGAACTCGACGAACTCGAGCAGCTTATCAACGAGTTTGAAGAAGCCGAAGACGGTGGTCATGCGTAACGTGGAATGGCGCGCGAGACAAGCGAGACTTGCAGGACTGGGCGCTTGGGTAAATGCGCCAATACTTGACTGACAGATACGTGGAAGAATATCGTATTCATGTGGGGGGAGCTTAACGCCCCGAGGGAATATGCTTCATAAGGGGATCGAGCGTCGGGATGGTGTGCAAGCCCAGCTTGACTGGGAAGCCTGAAGTCCCGCCAAGATCTCCGCCGTACCTAGCTGTCCTCGGCTGGTGCGCGCTCCTCCCACTCTAATGTCCCGCTCATTTCAGTTGGCGGTTTCCCCTGTCTACTACCCCGCCATGGGCTGCAGCGATCCTCTCACTACCGTAACGAGATCTGCTGGGTCATCTCAACCGCAGAGTTGAGAGCGAGGGTTTAAAAATCGACGCATAATTGATTTGCGAGGATGAATGCCCACACATAAGTCTCCTGCATCTGCGTCCAAGAAAACAGATTCTCGTGCAGTTTCGGCGGAGGAGATGGGTGCGCGGCAGCGCGAGATTTCCGTCTCCGAGTTCTTCACCAAGAACCGGCATTTACTCGGTTTCGACAATCCGCGTAAAGCCCTGCTGACCTGCGTCAAGGAAGCGGTCGACAATGCGTTGGATGCCTGTGAGGAAGCCGGGATTCTTCCTGAGGTCACAGTACGGCTGGATGTTGTGGCTATCGGGTCTTCAACTGTGCCGCCCGCAAGTCAGGCGACACGTTTTCGCGTCACGGTAGCCGACAACGGTCCCGGGATCGTCCGTCAACAGATTCCAAGAATCTTTGCAAAACTGTTGTACGGTTCCAAGTTCCATCGCCTGCGCATGAGCCGCGGTCAGCAGGGAATCGGCATTTCAGCGGCAGGGATGTACGGTCAACTGACAACCGGCAAACCGGTGAAGATTATCTCGCGTACTGGTCCCAAAGCCTCGGCACATTTCTTTGAAGTACAGATTGATACGAAGAAGAACGAACCCCTGGTTCATGAGTATAAGCAGATCGAGTGGGAGCAGCCCCGCGGTACGCAGGTGGCGATCGAAGTCGAAGGCCGCTACCAGAAAGGGCGTGCATCGGTAGACGAGTATCTTGAGCAGACGTCTATTGCCAATCCGCACGTGCGACTCATCTATCGATCGCCGGATGGCGAGACAAAGGAATATCCACGCGCCTACCACGAACTGCCGCCTTCGCCGAAAGAAATCAAGCCTCATCCCTATGGCATCGAGTTCGGAATATTCCTCAAGATGCTGCAGGAGGCCAAGAGCCAAACTCTTTCGGGCTTCCTGTCGAGCGATTTCTGTCGGGTGACATCTGCGCTTGCGGAAGAGATGTGCAAAACGACGAAGGTTTCCCCCAAAGCGAAGCCCAGGGACATTCGCGGAGCCATTGCCGAAAAGCTCTATCACACTATTCAAGCGACGAAGATCATGGCGCCGCCAACGAATTGCCTTTCGCCGATCGGTGAGAAGGCGATCCTTTCAGGCCTGTATAAGCAGATCAAAGGGGAGTTCTATACCGCGGTGAGCCGGTCTCCTTCCGTCTATCGCGGCAATCCCTTCATCATTGAAACAGGGCTGGCATTCGGTCAAGCACCGGACGGCGCGACGAAACCTGACAGGCCGATACAGCCGTTGGCGGAGGGAGAACAGGAGGAGGGAGGCTCGGAACTGGCACGCGTGATTCGTTATGCCAATCGGGTTCCGCTGCTGTATCAGCAATCTGCCTGTGCGATCTTCAAGGCGGTGCTTGCCACAACCTGGCGTAACTATGGAATCAGCCAATCACGCGGGGCTCTGCCGGCCGGGCCCATGGTCATCTTTGTGCATATTGCGTCCGTCTGGGTTCCCTTTACCAGCGAGTCCAAAGAAGCGATCGCAGAGTACGATGAGATCCATAAGGAAATTACCCTCGCGCTCCGCGAGTGCGGTCGGCGACTTGGGCTCTTTCTACGCCGACGCGAACGGGCGGCGAGCGAATACCGGCGGCGCAATATTTTCGAGCTCTATATCGAGGAAGTCGTTGAAGCCTGTAACCGCCTGAAGGGTGGGAAGCTGCCTACCGAAAAGCTTAAAGCGCAGCTGCAAAAGGTTGCATCCTCGCGGACCGGCGGCATCAAGACGGATGAAACGCTCGGCAAGACCGGCGCAGGACCAGAAGGCCTACCGCATTCCATCATTGTCACCGCTGAAGGAATAGATGGAGATGTCCCGCCGACAGCCGACGTTCCCGAAGAAATACACATCGAAGAGAAGCAGCCGTTCTCTAAACCGGGACGGAAACAACCCACGAAGGTCATGACCGGTAAGAAAGGTATCGGCAAGGCCGCACACGTTCCATCGTTTTTGAAGAAGGGGTCTTCCTTACAGCAACACGCGGGTGAGGTTCGTACAGGTCGCAAGCCTCACTGGCCACGGAGGAAAAAATAGGACGACGCATGGCGAAAACGAAATCAACAAAGAATGGGGCGGTCCAGAAAAAATTGATCGGGTTAGCCGATCTGGTGATTACAGCCGCGCAGCGGGCTAAAGATCCGACGATGGCGATTCCGATTCGCGCCCTTTCGAACGTGACGTTCAACGAGCGCAAGGGCCTGCTTGAGATGGGGGATAAGAAACAGGCCCGTTCATTCTTCAACGTAGGCATGGCCAAGAAATTCATGCAGACCATGTTGGTCGCGGATGCCCTCTCCGAACTGCAGCGCGCAGAATTGACGACCTCGCTCAGAGAGATCTACTACCGGACTAAACACACGATCCAGGACTCGCACGAGAATACCTTCGATACCCAGGACGAATCGGACCCGATCATCGAGGACCTGGAAGTATCGCTCGTAGCACTCCGCGAAGAGTTACATGTGCGCGCAGAGAACGGTGGGAGTGTCGTGGGCCCGCTCGTGCTTGGGGACGACGGCGATCGCGTGGATTGTGCCAAGCTGGGCAAAGGCGGTTACTCGGTTCCGTCGATTGTCGAGCCGGAATATGTGGAGATCCGCCGCTGCACGGCGGACTTCGTGCTCTTGGTCGAAAAAGGCACGCAGTGGAATCGCCTCTCGGAAGATAAATTTTGGCGTCGCTATAATTGCGTCCTGTTGACGGGCAATGGGCAACCGCCACGTGGGGTTCGGCGGTTAGCACGGCGACTACACGAAGAATATAAGCTTCCGGTCTATGTCCTAGTCGATAACGACCCCTGGGGGTACTATATCTATTCCGTCGTCAAGCAAGGCTCGATCAATCTGGCCTTCGAGAGCCAAAGGATGGCGATTCCCAAAGCCAAGTTCATCGGTTTGTCCAGTGCCGACCCAGAACGGTACGAACTTCCGCGCAACGTTGGGATCAAATTAAATGAGAAGGACATCGCACGTGCGAAAGAGCTTCTCAACTATCAGTGGTTCCAGAAACCGGCGTGGCAGGCGGAAATTAAGCGGATGCTCGCAAGCGGACTCAAATATGAACTGGACGCCCTCGCCAACAAAGACTTCCAGTACCTCACGAAAAAATACCTTCCACGGAAACTGAAAGAGAAGGACTGGTTGGATTAGGCAGGCCAACCCTTTTCCACCGCACTATGCCGTTAGCCTCTAGTGTGCAGGTAACATCAGATAGAGCCCGACCACAATAATCGGGGCCATCACGTACATCGCCTTCTTACCAAAAGCATCGTAGACGCCATAGATCAGGATTGCGCCCATGAAGGTGAAGTAGAGCGTTCCGATCCCTCGATATCCCCCAAGTTCTTCCGCCAGGGCGAGCGCGGGCGATCCCAGGGTCAGTGCGGCCGAAAAAGCTGCTAGTCGTTTCATTTCAGCCTCCTTTAGTGTGATGGTAAGTCCGTATCGCGTCTTATCGATGATAGCTACTATGATAGAGACATCACCGTCCTCTGTGTTTCGTGGATTAGGTCAAACATGCTGCGCCTTCCAGACCGAGAAGTCAAACAGACGCCATTGGCAGGGCAAGGTCTAGCAGGCTGTGGAACCCTGTGCAGTATGCTCAAAAAGGCCATTCAGCTAGGCCGCAGCGAGCGAAGATCGGGAGGCGTACTCTCTTGGGGTACGTTGAGGATCTGAGCGATGCGAGCACGATGCTGACGGGCTTTTTCAGCATCCTGCTATGATCGGTAGCTTGCGTTGATGCGCACATAGTCAAAGGACAGATCGGTCGTCCACATATGAGCCCGGTGATGGCCTCGCCCAAGTCCAACGGTGATCGTAAACTCTTTTAGGCGAAAGACCTTTGCGATTCGGCGTTCAGCAGCGAGCCCGAGCCCGATCCCTCGATATACCATCGGGACTCCACCAAACCACACACTCAGATTAGAAGGAGTAATCGGAACCCCGGCTCGACCGATCGCCGCCATGACTCGACCCCAATTGGCATCTTCGCCAAACAGGGCGGTCTTCACCAGGTTCGAGGTTGCAATGGTTTGGGCTACCTGCCGTGCCTGCGCGACGGTAGATGCTCCGGTCACCTCAATCTTCACCACTTTGGTGACACCTTCCCCATCGCGACAAATCGCCAATGCGAGAGTCTGGCAGGCTTCTGTCAGGAGCTGAAGGAACCGGCGATAGGCAACTGTGCCTTCCTTGATTGTGCGGTTCTGAGCTAGCCCGTTCGCCATGCACAGGACGGTATCGTTGGTGCTGGTGTCTCCATCAACCGTGATGCAATTGAATGACTCTTTAACCGCCAGACTGAGGGCCTGTTGGAGTGCGCGTCTCGTGATTGATGCGTCTGTGGTGAAATAGGCCAGCATCGTGGCCATATTGGGATGGATCATTCCAGAGCCCTTGGCCATTCCGCCGATGGTGATCAAGCGATTGCCGATCGTGTCTTGAACGGCGATGGATTTAGGGCGGATGTCGGTTGTCATGATCGCCCTGGCGGCATCCGGACCGCCATGGTCGCTGAGCCGAGTGAGCAACTGCGGCATACCTTTGATGATTCGATCAACCGGCAACACACGACCGATGACGCCGGTGGACCCGATGAAGATTTGGTGTGCGGGTACTCCGATGTGTCGCGCAAGCAACCGTGCGGTTTTCTTTGCGGCAGCCAATCCCTTGGCGCCGGTACAAGCATTCGCGTTACCGCTGTTGATGAGAATGGCCCGTCCAACTCCCTGGCGCAGATGGAGAAGATCAACAATAACCGGCGCCGCGACCACTTGATTTTGTGTGAAAACCCCGGCGACGGGCCCACTCTGCTCTGAGACGACGAGTGCGAGGTCTGGCAAGCCTGGCTTCTTGATGCCGCAATGGATGCCGGCTGCCAGGAATCCCTGCGGGGCGGTGATCCCGTGGCGTGGAGATGGTGTCGGTATTTTTTTTGTCATGTTCATGAGCGAGAAATCCTGCTCAATGTGGACTAGGTATCTGCGGAAAACTCTTGTGGCACTGTTGAAATTCAAATGTCTGCACATCTAGAAGAATAAAAGAACACCGCGTAGGATGCTCAAAAAGGCCGTCCAGCAAGGCCGCAGCAAGCGGAGAGGCGAAGCGTACGTTTCGGTACGTTGAGCCTCTTCGCGAAGTGAGAACGCCGCTGGTGGTCTTTTTCAGCATCCTGCTAGGGGTAGGCAGCGGGAGCCGTCAGCCCTGTCTCTTCGGGGAGGCCCAACATGAGATTCATGGCCTGAATGGCCTGTCCTGCGGCCCCTTTCACAAGATTATCCAGGGCAGCCACGGTAATGACTGATCCTGTGCGAGGGTCAAGGTAGACTCCGATGTCGCAATAGTTGGAGCCCTTGATGTAGCGCGGATTCGGTACGATGTCCTCCTGGACCCTGACGAATCGCTCACCCTTGTAATAGTCTCGGTACAAGGCGCGCAAGTCCGGCAAGGCCATTGGACTCTTCAGCTTGCAATAGGCGGTGCTCAGGATGCCACGGTTCATCGGGACAAGGTGTGGGGTGAATGTGACGATCGGCTGTGCGGCCATTGTGTCCGATGGCTGCGAGATTCGTCGAAGTAATCTGCCGAGTTCTTGCTCGATCTCAGGGATGTGACGGTGCCCTCCGATTTTGTAGGGCTCTAAGGATTCGTGGGCTTCAGGAAAATGGTAGGGGAGCGCCGGGCTTCGTCCGGCCCCGGAGATGCCGGACTTTGCATCGATGACGACGGTGTGTGGCTGCACGAGTCCCTGGGCAAAGAGCGGGGCCAATTGCAGAACGGCTGCTGTGGGGTAACAGCCAGGCGAGGCCACCAACTTCGCTTTGGCAATGGCGGTTCGATGCAGCTCAGGGAGTCCATAGACTGCGTCCTTCAGCAAGTCCGGATAGCTATGCGGTGTTTTATACCACTGTTCATAGACAGCGGGATCCGTGAGGCGGTAGTCGGCGCTGAGGTCCACGACCAGTTTACCGGTTTTGAGGCAGGCAGAGACCGGCTCCAATGATTTGGTATGGGGAAGGGCCAAGAAGACCGCGTCTGTCTGTTCTGCTAAGGCTTCGGGTGAGAGCGCTTGAAACGAGAGAGGTACGAGGCCGGCCAGACTGGGGAAGACCGCTGCCACGGGAGTCCCCGCGGATTTTTCCGATGTCACAGCGTGGAGATCAAAGTGTGGATGGAGAACTGCCAGGCGAACGAGCTCCGCTCCGGCATATCCACTGGCTCCTGCAATTGCGACGCGTACCTTTTTCATCTCTATCACCTGCCATGTGCGCCACGGGCACAAAAAAAGGGAAGGCGTGGAGCCTTCCCTTTCTCTGTCTGTGGCTCCGACGATTATCGTTTCGAGTACTGGAACCGCTTCCTCGCACCCTTCTGTCCGTACTTCTTCCGCTCTTTGACGCGCGAGTCACGTGTCAGCAAGCCTTCCTTCTTCAAGGGCGTACGAAGGGGTTGGTTGAGCTCCACCAACGCGCGTGCGATAGCATGACGCAGGGCGCCGGCTTGGCCGGTCGGTCCACCGCCATGTACGGTGGCTTTAATGGAGTACTGTCCCATCACGCCACCGATCTCGAGCGGGAACTGAATAATCTGCCGCAAGGTCAGTCGTGGAAAAGCTTTCTCGATCGGTTGATCGTTGATCGTAATGTCGCCTGCCCTCCCGGTGACCCAGGCTCTGGCAATCGCGCACTTTCGTCGTCCGGTTGCATATTGAGTCGCTACTGCCATGCTACAACGTCTCCTTCTTCGCTTGCGGTGATAACAATTTATAGAGTGATCGGTTCCGGTTGTTGCGCCTGATGCGGGTGAGTGGGCCCGACGTAGACGCGGAGTTTCTTTGCCATATGATTCCCCAACGGGTTCTTGGGAAGCATGCCCTCGATCGCTTTAGTCAAGAGTTCTGTCGGATCCTTTCGGAAGACATGCTGCGCCGTCGCGGTCTTGAGCCCGCCAGGAAAGCCGCTGTGGCGTCTATAGAGTTTCGTTTCCATTTTGTTGCCGGTTAAATGGATCTTCTCGGCATTCACGATCACGATATGATCGCCCATGTCCACATGGGGGGTAAAGGTTGGCCGGTGTTTGCCGCGCAATATCCCGGCGACGCGAGATGCCAATCGGCCCAGCGTTTTCCCTTCGGCATTTACGAGGTACCACTTTTCCTGCACGTCCAAAGGCTTTTGCATGTAGGTCAACATTGCTCTTCCCGCTCCTTCGCTATCGAATAAATCAAGTTTCCTGCACTTCCGGTGTTCCGATATCTTTCGCCTCTAGTTTCGCCAGCCAGGCGTCGAGATTTGTTGTGCTTCGCCGCTTCATCACATCCTGGGTAATGTAGATCGGGCAAGGAGCCCTGAGGGCCAACGAGATTGCATCGCTGGGCCTGGCATCGATTGTCCGCTCCACGCCTTTATTGGAGACATGGAGCATAGCGTAATAGGTGCTACTCTTGACGTCTACAATGACGACGCGTTGAATCGTGATGTCCAAATGTTCGGCGAAACTCTTGATCAAATCATGGCTCATTGGCCGTGGTGTGATCATGGTATCGAGCGCGAGTTTAATGGCATTACCTTCTGCGGCTCCAACCCAAATTGGAAACGTATCAGGGACGCCGTCCTGTCGCGCTAAGACGACGATTCTCGTGTCGGTGTTGGCCTCTTCTAGGATGCGATCCACTCGGTATTCGACCAGGTCTTGTTCTTTGGGTAAATTGATGGCGCTCATATCGCGTCTTGGTGACTCAGGAGTCCAGTTTGCCGAAATCTTCCGGCTTAAGATTTTCCAGCCACTGCCCGAGTTCTTCGGAGCTCTGTTTGGCGATGACAGAATTATTCGCAAACACCGGTGCATTACTTCGAAGCGCAAGTGCAATCGCGTCGCTGGGCCTGGCGTCGACGGTATATTCTGAGTCTTCGTACATCAAATGGATTTTCGAAAAATAGGTGTGCTCCGACAAGTCTGTGATGACGACGCTGATGACTTTCGCGTTGTAGGCATCGAGGAGGGATTTCATGAAGTCGTGCGTCATTGGCCGGGGAGGTGTGACGTTTTCCAGTGACATGCTGATCGCGCCAGCCTCTGACTTGCCAACCCATATGGGGAGCATGTCGGAATGCTCTTCGTCACGCAGCACCACGATATACGCGTTATTATAGGGGTCGAACATCAACCCTTTTACGTGCATCTGTGAAATCACGGCAAACCGGCTCCTTATCCCTCTTCTTAAATGGGCTGTGAGGAGATGCTGATCACCCTGACAGATGGATTAAGAAGTGCCAACTCTAACATTTCCGAAGTTGGCCTGTCAACGAAGCCTGCGAGATCGCTGAAGAAATTCACAGAACAAAGGCCTCGTCAAGGACCATATGCCGGCGCAGAGCTGTTTACGCTTAGGCCGGTGGGCGATAGTTCTGATCCAGTTTCCCGGTATCAGTTTGCTCGCCAAGTTTGAGGAAGGCCTTCATCTGCTTCTTCACGAGTTCTCTACCGCTCTCATCGCCCAGGTTGATCTGATACTCGTTGATGACCATGACCCGCATGCCTTCCCACTTTTTCCAGCAGGGTTTGCAGACCTTGGCTTTAATCTCGGATTCAAGCTTCCCCATGAAGAGAGGATCTGTAATAGTTTCTCCGACCTGTCCACACGTGACACACTGGACATCTGCCATGGTATGAGGATCCTCCCGAAAAGATTATGAAGTGAGTGTGAGATGGGAATTGTAACACTGCGGTCGTGCGAAGATAAAGAGGGGGAGTGGATTGACCCGCACATGGCTTCGTGCTAAGAAGAATTCCTTTTAAAAATCTATAGGCCCGGATGGCGGAACTGGCAGACGCGCCGGACTCAAAATCCGGTTCTCGCAAGAGAGTGGGAGTTCGACCCTCCCTCTGGGCACCATCGGTTCACAGCTGTCGGAAGGTAGAACACGGGCGTTAGTGACGCTGGGGGGTGAGCGGATTGTGCGCGAAGTTGAAACAAATCACACGCTGCATATCCCAGTTGACATGACCAAATGGGTAGCCTATAGTTTGCGGTCGAGAGTGATGAGAAAGCTTCACAATCATGATGTTGGTCCCATCTTAGTGTCCGCCACGTCAATTCGTTCTCTAAATCTCACCAAGGAGGCAGCACATGCGTAGCGTGTTGGCACTGGGCGCGGCAATTATTCTTGTCGGTGCTGCGAGTATGTCAATCGCTCAGGAGCGCTTGCAGTCCAACCAATCTGGGATGGGTGTAGGCGAGGGAGTTGGCGATGTGTCTGGGTCGAGTACTCGCGTGACCACGTTCGATCGAACCCAGTTCCTTGATCGGTTGTCGCAGGCCGAAACTATGTATGGGCGCTTGATTGGTCTCGACCTTCCGGGCAAGAAACTGTATCTTGAGATGGGTGGAAGCTCTCACGACGAGGGACGTGCAGGTGGTGGCGCGATGAACTACCGCACGGTGTACTTTGATGATAAGACCAATTTCGATCAGATTCGTATGCTTGAGTCTGGTGATGATGTGACCATTCAGGCGTTCGAGGAAACGAGTGCGGCTCAGCCGTTCGGCACGGGACGTAAGATTGTCCGTGAGATCACTGTTATGCGTGGCAATGAGAAGCTTGCTGGTTTCGGTGGGCTTGGACAGCGCCCGAACCCCGGGAGTGAGCGTGGGATTGAAACGAACAGTGGTTCCACCACCGGTGGCATTGGTGGCTCTGTGCTTCCAGGAAAGATCGAATCCGGCATTACCAGCCCGGTCGGTGAATACACCGGCGCCGCTCCTTGCTGGCAGTGTGAACCACAGCCAGGATGGGGCAATGCAGCTCCAGGAGCGAAGTCGGATTATGGAACGGACTACACCAAGCCAAACTTGGTCAAAGGTCTGAACTGACGTCAAGATACACTCCGTCGTGGTATCAAAGGGGCAGCGAAATGCTGCCCCTTTTTTTGTGTTCACCATCCCGTATACCAGGAGTCGTGCTTGCAGGGCCGCGGACTCCTTGCTAGGATTGGCCCTGCCCAGTGTGGTGAATCGTCAAGATTATTGCGAAGGAGAAGGCCGTGGTTGGAGAGGGGGAGGGACACACGACATTGAATGGTCAACCGGATACTGAGTTGGATTTACGGGGAGTAATTTGCCCCTATAACTTCGTCAAAACGAAGTTGAAGCTGGAAACAATGGAGCAAGGGCAGATTCTTTCAGTGCTGTTGGACGATGGCGACCCGATACGGAATGTACCCCGAAGTGTGAGTAATGAGGGGCACACCGTCCTTTCGCAAGATCGTATTGAAGGGTCCTATCGAGTACTCATTCGCCGCCGCGAAGACGAGTAATACGCGGCATTCTTCTGCTCATCGTGTGCGTGATCCTCCTCTATCGCCTTCAATGACGACCGTCACTGCTGAATTCTTCGACACAGACCCGATCCGATCAAGCAGCTCACCAGGCTTTCCGCGAAAGAGGGTTTCCCTGCGTGTCGTGAGATCTATGGCGATGGCGATATGTCTGGTAGGGACTATCCGTGCCAAGGTTTTCAGCAGCCTGCTGAGAGTTCCGGGATCCACATAGAAGACGAGGGTTCTTCGTTCTTTGCGGAGTCGCGAGAGATATTGCGCGAGACGATGACTGGTTGAGGGGAGGTGCCCCTCAAAAATGATTGCATCACCGGAAAAGCCAGAGATTGCTGCCGCTGTCGTCATGGTAGAGGGACCAGGAATAGCTTTGACCGGGATTCCCGTCCGGTGGGCAGCAGCCACAAGTAGACTACCTGGGTCGTAGATGACTGGTGTGCCGTTGTCTGAAACAAGGGCGACATCCTGTCCCTGTGTAAGCCGATGCAAAAGAAGCTGTATTTTCTCGTCGCGATTGAGCGGACCGTAGCTTGTGATTGTTGCAGTGATACCATGATGAGCCAGGAGTGCCTGAGTCACGCGGGGGTCCTCTGACGCAACAACCGTAGCGTGGCGCAGTGTGGCAAGGGCCCGAAGCGTAATGTCATCGGGGTGACCAATCGGCATACTGACGACAAAGAGAGTGCCGGTAGGGTGAGATATGGCCGTCCGGTCTCTTCCTCCCTGATCGTTTGGTTGACTCCCATCTCGCGCCATCGATATAATTCCCCGCTTAATGTCAGTCTGTTTGTCCTGAAAAGTTGAGAGGATAGCCCTCTATGGCCGCCATGTTTTTCGTGGTGACGATGGCCCTGTATTTTGCGGCCACCATTTCCTTTCTTGCCTACCTGCTCTGGCCTTCTGAAGGCCTGTCAAACGTCTCGTTGGGGATGACGGCGACTGGGTTTGCCTCGCACACGGTCGCGTTGGGCGCAGGGATGATCGGAGTGACGGAAGTTTCGACGCCAGGATTCCATGTAGCCCTGTCGTTTTTTTCCTGGGTGCTGATTTTGGTCTTTCTTATCGTGGAGTTTCGTCATCGTCTGCACGTGATTGGCTCGTTCATCGTGCCCCTGGCATTGCTCTCACTGGTCTCTGCCGCCGCATTGCCGGAAACCGCTCCGACGCTCACACCGGTGTTTCGAACATTGTGGGTCCACGTGACGTTGAGCATGCTCGGTACCGTGGGGTTTGCCGTAGCCTTCGTGGCTGGTGTCATGTATCTGATTCAGGATGGACTTCTCAAGTCCAAACGTTTCAATGTTCTCTACTCAAAGTTGCCCGCTCTGGATTTTCTCGATCACCTGAATCAACAGTCGATTGTCACGGGCTTTCCGCTACTCACGCTTGGCATCATTACGGGTGCGCTTTCAGCCGAGTTCTCTCGAGGCACGTATCTGAACTGGAATCCCGAGCAAACGTTTGCCTTAGTGACATGGGTGTTCTACTTTGTCGTCCTGACAGGACGACTGACGGTGGGTTGGAGAGCTAAGCGAGCGGCATACTTGACGATTATCGGATTTGCCGGTGTTATTCTTACTCTCATCGGCGTGGTCCTCAAGAGTCACGGACCGGTGTCGTAATATGCATATTATTGCCGTCGGGTTAAGCCACAAGACTGCCCCGATCGAAATTCGAGAGAAACTTGCGGTTCCTGAGAGCCGGATGGGCGAAGCCTTAAGCCGTCTCTGTTCGTATCAGGGGGTGCGGGAAGGGATATTACTCTCGACGTGCAATCGTGTTGAGGTCTATGCCGTCGTCGATGAGATCGAATCGGGGTATGGACGAATTCAGGATTTCCTGGCTGATGCCCACCTTTCGCTGTCTTCGGAGCAACTGACCCCCCACATGTACTGGCACCAAGGGGATCGGGCAATCAGCCATTTGTTTCGCGTGGCCTCCAGTCTGGATTCCATGATCATCGGAGAGTCGCAGATTCTTGGCCAGATCAAAGAGGCCTTCGAGGTTGCACTCACACATAAGGCGACCGGCCTTATCCTGAATAAGGTTGTGAAAAAAGCGATTTCGGTCGCGAAACGCGTGCGGACGGAAACAAAAATTTCCGAGATGGCGGTGTCGGTCAGCTATGCCGCAGTCGAATTAGCGAAAAAGATTTTCTCAGATTTAAGCGAGAAGACGGTTCTCTTGGTGGGGGCTGGAGAGATGGCGAAGTTGGCGGCAAGACATTTTATTGCCAACGGCGTCCGGCATGTGCGGGTGACGACCAGGAATCCGCAACATGGACTGGAACTGGCGAACCGGTTTGGCGGTACCGCGGTCGCCTTTGAGGAGTTTCGAGAGGATATGGCCTCCGCCGATATTGTCTTGGTATCGACCGGTGCCGCGCACTATCTCGTGAGTGAGGATGATGTGCAGCATTCGGTCAAGCAGCGGATGAACCGTCCAATGTTCCTGATCGATATCTCAGTCCCGCGCAATATCGATCCGGCGGTGCGGCATGTGGACAACGCCTTTCTCTTCGACATTGATGATTTGAAGACACGGATCGAACAAAATCGCGAGGAGCGTCTCAACGAGGCTGAGAAAGCTGAGCGGATTGTGGTGGCTGAAGTCGGAATTGTGCAGCAATGGCTCCAGTCGCTGGAGGTCACCCCCACTATTGTGGCTATCCGGGCGCGGGTCGATGATATCAAGCAGGTCGAGTTGGACAAGACCTTGGGACGATTGGGGAATTTATCCGCGCCGGAGCGTAAATTGGTCGAGGCGATGGCGTCGTCGATCGTGAACAAGCTCATTCACAATACGATGGTGACGCTCAAGACCGAGGTAAATTCCTCCGAGGGGGCGGCCTTTGTCGAGGCGGCGCGACGGTTTTTCAGCCTTGGCGACCCTACGGTCTCTCATGACAATGAACCTGTGTCCACTGAGTCGGAGACGTGTCATTCATCACAAGAAGATATCCGGGATGTTGAAGAGGTGATTCCGAGAACCGGCTCAAAGATGCCGCATCAGTGAGCGTCAGAAGACCGTTACATTGTTTGTTTGGTTTCTTTGGTTTTGTTTCGTGTGTTTGATTGAACGAAACCAACCAGATGAACCAATTAACCAAGTAAATAAAACAAACCAGATAGACCAGAGAAACCAGATGAACCAGACAGGCCGTGAACGATCAACCGTCGTGCTTGGAACGCGCGGCAGTAAGTTGGCGGTGCAGCAGAGCGAGTGGGTGCAGGGACAGTTGCACGCGCTGGCTCCGCATGTGACGGTGACGTTGCAGAAGATTCAAACGTCGGGAGACAAGATTCTGGACGTCCCATTGGCCCAAATTGGCGGAAAGGGATTGTTCGTAAAGGAGATCGAGGAAGCGCTGTTGAGCGGTGAGATTGATTTGGCGGTGCATAGCATGAAAGATGTCCCCACGGAGTTGCCCGAGGGATTGGCGATTCTCTGTGTGCCGCCAAGGGAAGATCCTCGGGATGCCTTGATTAGTCGTGATGGGCGGTCGTTCATGGACCTTCCTCATGGCGCCAGAATTGGGACCAGCAGCCTGCGCCGACAATCGCAGCTCCTGCATGCCAGACCGGATCTCACGATTGCCATGTTACGTGGGAACTTGGACACCCGTCTCAGGAAATTACGAGAGGGACAGTTCGACGCCATCGTGCTTGCCGCAGCCGGGCTCCGGCGATTGGCCTGGGCGCATGAGATTACGGAGTATCTTGCGCCGGAGATCAGTTTGCCGGCTATCGGCCAGGGGGCGCTGGGCATAGAGGGCCGGCGAGACGATCTCTTCGTTCGCTCACTGTTGAATGGTTTGGACCATGCATCGAGTATGACAGCCGTTCTTGCCGAACGTGCGTTGCTCCATCGGCTTCAAGGAGGCTGTCAGGTTCCGATCGCGGCGCATGCGACAGTGACTGGGACACGGGTAAGACTGGAAGGATTGGTATCCAGCGTTGATGGCAAAGAACTCCTTCGCGATTCGATTGAAGGAACAATTGAGGATCCGGAGTCGATCGGGATTCAACTCGCGGAACGGCTGCTTACCCGCGGGGGCGATAGAATACTCCAAGCGATTTACGGGACCACATGACGAAACCGAGCAAATCTGGGAAGGTCTATTTGGTCGGAGCGGGTCCAGGGGATCCTGGGCTTTTGACGCTGAAAGGGAAGGAGTGTCTTGAGGCGGCCGATGTCGTTCTGTACGATTATCTCGCCAATCCGGTTTTGCTGCAGTATGCGCCGCCCACGGCAGAGCGTATCTATGTCGGTCGGCGGGGGCGTGGGCAGTATCAAGACCAAGCCGATATCAACAGACTACTCATTGAACGCGCCAAAGAGGGGAACGTGGTGATTCGGCTCAAAGGGGGAGATCCATTTGTCTTTGGACGCGGTGGAGAAGAGGCAGAAGCGGTGGCTGCCGCAGGAGTTGACTTCGAGCTTGTGCCTGGTGTGTCGGCGGCGGTCGCGGTTCCTGCATATGCGGGTATTCCGGTGACCCATCGCACGTTGGCATCCACGGTGACGTTTGTGACCGGTCATGAAGATCCCACCAAACCGGTGGCATTATTAGAATGGCCCAAATTGGCCAGTACATCCGGGACACTCGTGTTCATGATGGGCATGAAGAATCTCCCCTTGATCGTCAGGCAGTTACTGTCGGAAGGACGGCCGTCCGACACACTGGTTGCGGCGATCCGTTGGGGGACCAAAGCTGCTCAACAGACCATAGTGGGGACATTGGGCGATATTGTCTCAAAAGCGGAAGCCGCGCATCTCGAACCGCCGACGGTGATCGTCGTGGGTGAGGTCGTGCGGTTACGAGGACAGCTGAATTGGTTTGAAACAAAACCGCTTTTTGGGAAACGAGTCGTACTGACCCGCCCACAGGAGCAGGCAAGAGAGTTTTCCCAACTGTTGGTGGCCTATGGCGCGGAGCCGGTTGAAGTTCCAACGATTCAGATCGTGCCTCCGGCCAGTTGGGAGGCGATCGATGACGCGATGACTCGTCTCAGCACCTATCAATGGCTTATTTTTACCAGTGTGAACGGGGTGAGACCCTTTATGGACCGGCTTCATGCAGCAGGGAAAGATGCGCGTGCGTTGACGAATCTTCGTCTGTGCGCGATTGGACCAAGAACTGCGCAGGAACTGGGAGCCTATGGATTGACTCCAGATGTCATGCCAACCGAATTTCAGGCGGAGGGTGTGATTGCCGCATTAGCTCATGAGGGAATCCGTGGGAGCCGCATATTGATTCCACGCGCTGAAGTCGCTCGCGAAATCCTGCCGGATCAGTTGCGTGAGTTGGGGGCAACCGTCGAAGTGATTCCTGTCTATCGCACGATCGCTCCGACGGTGGACGTTGCATCTTTGACGCAACAGCTTCAAGATGGCGATGTGGCGGTGGTGACATTCACGAGTTCCTCCACCGTCCGCAATTTCGTGGACCTTTTAGGAGGGCGTGACAGAGTGATGCCTCTTCTCGCAGGGACGGTAGTGGCCTGCATCGGACCCATTACGGCACGGACGGCGGAAGAGTATGGAGTGACGGTCACGGTGATGCCGGCTGAGAATACTGTGCCGGCGCTCGCAGAATCGATCGTGAAGCATTTCAAGGAAGGGGCGCGCATCACCGTTTCTACGCGCAGTTAGGCCAATATAGACTGCAGGGTAATGGAATGAATTAGCCAAGGGAGGGCATGATATGGTTCCAGTCAAGTCGTTCATGGTTCCGAGGGAGAAATTTGTTAACGTTGAGCGTGATACAGATGCACAGACAGCAGCACGAATCATGCGCGATCGTGGTATCGGCAGCCTGTTCGTGACGAATGGGAAAGAGATCATCGGCCTCCTCACGGATACCGATATGGTCCGGCGCGTGGTTGCGGTTGGTGTTGATACACACAAGACGACAGCCGAACAGATTATGTCGGCTCCGATCGTGACGATCGAAGAGGATAAGACCGTATTAGACGCCAACGATCTGATGGCCAAAACGCATATCCGACATCTCGGCGTGACTCAGGGTGGAAAATTGGTCGGCATGATTTCTGTGCGCGACATCGTGGTGTTCTTGACGAATCTCCCGAGGAAGTGATCCGATGGCTTTCCCAATACAGCGCCTTCGGCGGCTGCGGCAACATGAGGCCTTTCGTCGTATGGTACGGGAGACGAGCCTGGCCCCGGCCGACTTGATCTATCCGCTGTTCGTCGTCGAAGGACGGGATCGGCGGGAGGAGATCTCCTCGATGCCTGGTCAGTACCGGCTTTCGGTCGATCTCTTGGTCAAAGAGGCGAGTGAGGTTGCGGCCTTGGGGATTTCCGCCATCATCCTCTTTGGGGTTCCTGATCGGAAAGATGATCGCGGAAGTTCAGGATTCGATCCGAACGGCATCGTACAGCGGGCAGTCAGAGCAGTGAAGGACCAGGTCCCAGGGCTGATGGTCGTGACCGACGTCTGCATCGATGAGTATACCGATCACGGCCATTGCGGTATCGTCAAGAACGGTCGCATCCTCAACGATGAAACGTTGGAGTGTCTCCGTGCGATGGCCAAAACCCATGCGCAAGCCGGCGCCGATATGGTGGCCCCGTCCGATATGATGGATGGGCGGGTAGCGGCGATCCGGGCGGAACTGGATCAGGCTGGTTTTCCAGAACTGCCGATCATGGCCTATGCCGCTAAATTCGCGTCCTGCTTTTATGCGCCGTTTCGGGATGCGGCGTTTTCGAGCCCTCAATTCGGTGATCGGCAGTCGTACCAGATGGATCCCGCCAACCGCCGGGAAGCACTTCGGGAGATCGCCCTCGATGTCGAAGAAGGGGCCGACATCATTATGGTGAAACCGGCACTGCCGTATCTCGATATCATTGCCGCGGCCAGAGCGCAGATGTTGTTGCCGGTAGCGGCCTATCACGTGAGCGGGGAATACAGCATGATCAAAGCGGCCGCCAATGCCGGCTGGCTCGACGAATCTCGGGCCATGATGGAATCGTTGCTCTCGATTAAGCGGGCCGGCGCAGACCTTATTCTGACCTACTTTGCCAAAGACGCAGCGCGTCTCCTCCGCTGACGACCATGCTGAAAGTGACGCGTGGGCTGTGCGGCCAGTGTCCACGTGCCTATCCGGTCGCCACGATCGGCAATTTCGACGGCCACCATCTGGGCCATCGAGCGCTGCTGCAGACGGTGGTCGAGACGGCCCGCAAGGCACAAGGGACTGCGCTCGTGCTGACCTTCGAACCGCATCCGGTGAAAATCCTTGCACCCCGCGTCGATCTTCGCTTTCTCACCAGTCCGGAGGAAAAACTTGCGCACTTCGAAGCTGCGGGGATTGACGAAGTGGTCTTCTTGGACTTTACCCCCACCTTTGCGGCGATGAGCCCGGATCAATTTGCCGAAGACATCCTGCATCGTACTCTCACCCTGTCTGAATTGTTCGTGGGGAATCATTTTGCGTTTGGAAAGGGCAGGGCAGGGCGTATCGATGACCTTGTGCATCTCGGCGAGCAGTACGGTTTCCGCGTGCATCCCGTGACTCCCGTGATGATTGAGGGGGACGTGGTGAGTTCAAGCAGGATTCGCCAGCTTATCCAGGCAGGGAATGTGGAGCGGGCTGCCACATTGCTCGGACGCATCTATGGGATTCGAGGTATCGTGGTACACGGGATGCAACAGGGGCAGGTGATGGGCTGGCCTACGGCCAATCTCCGCGTTCCGGCCGATCGCGTCGTGCCGCCCGATGGCGTTTATGCTGCGCGGACTGTCCGCGGGATTCACACGTATGATGCGATCGCCTACATCGGGACTAGGCCGACCTTTGGAGCAGGCGAGCGGATGATCGAAGTCAATCTGTTGGATCAGACCAGCGATCTCTACGGTCAGGAGATTACCGTGCAGTTTGCGGCATGGATACGCGGCGATCACAGCTTTGCATCTGCCGATGAGCTGGCGAAGCAAATTGCCCGTGATGTGGAGCAGGCGCGCATCAGCTTGCGGCGTATTCCGCAGGGAGTGCAGTAATCATGGCGATTGACATGACGATCATGAGGCCATCATCCAGGTCTGTCGCTCGACCGGCACTGTTGTCCCATCTTGTTCGGACGGCGCGTCAGCAACAGCTGTTCGTTCCAGGTCATCACCTACTGGTGGCGGTGTCGGGCGGACCCGACTCAATTGCGTTGTTGTCTCTCCTCCATCGCCTGGTTCGGTCCTGGCGTCTCAGGTTGACGGTGGTCCATTGTAACTACGGGCTGCGCGGAGCGGAGTCCGACGGTGATGAATCGTTTGTCGATACCATCTGTCGAGAACGAGAACTGCCTCTTGTCATCCATCGACCCAGGCTGGTCAAACGACGCCAGCGCTCATCGCTTCAAGCCGCGGCGCGCGACGCGCGGTATGGCTTTATGACGCAACTGGCTCACGAGGTAGGAGCTGACCGCATCGCGGTCGGTCATACCGCCAATGACCAGGCGGAAACGGTACTCATGTGGATGTTGCGTGGGGCGGGTATGACGGGATTGGCGGGAATGCCGTACGTTCGTGAAGACAGGATTATTCGTCCTCTTCTCGCAGCCACCCGCGAAGAGGTGCTGGCATACTTGGATCGAGAAGGGCTGACCTATCGTCGTGATTCGAGCAATGAAAAACTGCTCTATCGTCGCAATCGGATCAGGAAGGAACTCCTTCCTGTCATCACGCAGTTGGCGCCGGCTGCTGTTCGTGTGTTGCAGCAGCAGGCGGACTTGCTACGCGAGGACGAACAATATTTGACGGGAGTTGCAAATGAGCTGGCGCGCACACTCGTCAGCCATGATTCCAGAGGGGTGCAACGAGTCAATCGCCAGGCCCTCATCGAATTGCCTGTTGCCCTTCAGCGGCGTCTCGTTCGGGCAATCTTACGGACTTACGAAGAAGAGGGACGCGCCAGCAGCTTTCGCGTGGTGGAGTCAGTTCGGCGTGTCTTCCTCAAGGGAAGGAACGGCGCTCAGCTGTCTTTGAAGCAGGCCCTCGTGACTCTGAATCAGGGCTCGGTGCAATTTAGCCCGGGCGCAGGAGGAGATTGCAGGCATCAGATTGATTTAGAGCAAGAGAAGAGAGAGGTGCTTGCAGTTCCGGTGCCTTCAGCAGTCTCATGGACTAGAACGAATCAGCAAATTGATGTACAACTCACGACTCGTCGTGCTGCTGATGCGCTGAGGATGTCTTCTTCACCCGGATTGGCATTGTTCGATGCCGACCGGTTTTCGGAACCCTTGGTCGTTCGCCATTGGCAAGCCGGCGATCGATTCTTTCCTTACGGGATGAAGGGGAAGAGCAAGAAACTACAAGACTTCTTTACCGATAGGAAGCTTGCTCGCCGCGCACGGGAGGCGGTTCCATTATTGGTGGCGCCGGAAGGGATTCTCTGGGTGGTGGGAATGCGGCAAGATGAGCGCTTCGTCGTTCGTGATGAGACGACACGGTGTTTGGTTGTTTCGGTGAGCAATCGGGTATCAGAGAAGGAGTAAGGGAGCATGGAACGGATTTTCGGTCGGCCGATCGTGACACAAGAAGAAATGCGCGCCAGGATTCGCGAGTTGGGCAAACAGATTACGACCGATTACACAGGGAAAGATTTTGTCTTGGTAGGAGTGTTGAAAGGGGCGTATGCCTTCTATGCCGATTTGGCTCGCGCAATTAGAATTCCCATGCGAGTGGATTTTCTTATGGTGAAAAGTGAGGGGGCTCGGGAAAAAAAATCCGGCAAGCCTAAAAAAGTTAAAGTGGTGACGAAGCTGACTGAGGACATCAAGGGTAAAGACGTCTTGCTGATTGAAGACATCGTCGATTCCGGACTGACGGTCCAACACTTGGTCAAGACCTTGGCAAAAGAGAAGCCTCGGTCGATTAAAGTCTGCACCTTGCTGAGCAAGCCAGATCGTCGAACCGTCAATGTCGCGATCGACTATGTGGGGTTCAAGATTCCGAATAAGTATGTGGTCGGGTATGGACTCGATTACCAGCAGAAGTACCGGAACCTTCCCTATCTAGCTGTGTTGGATCTGGAGGGAGAGGGAGATCAAGAGTAAGGCATTGGCCGCACGGTTGTCAGTTGGAACGTACCTATGGTAACATCACTCATGTTGGTGGTTTTTCTGACCATCTGACCCTGCCATCCACAAGGAGATCTGGATGAATTCCAGGACAAAGAATATACTTTTCTGGGTCGTCGTCGGCCTCTTCATGATTTTGCTGTTCAACCTATTCAGCGTGCCGCACCATGAGCCTGAAGAAGATGTGATTTTCAGTGAGTTCATGACCAAGCTCGACAAGGGTGAGGTCGAGCGGGTCATCATTAAAGCCAGCCACATCAGCGCCGTCCTGAAGGATAAGACCCGTATTCGAACCTACTCGGTGGAATATCCTGAATTGGTGCAGGTCTTGCGGGATCGTGGTGTGCAGATTGAGGCGAAGCCACCGGACGAAAGCCCTTGGTACATTACGTTTCTTGTGACCTGGGGGCCGTTTGTACTGTTCCTAGGGTTGTGGTTCTTCTTGATGCGGCAAATGCAGATGGGGGGTAATAAGGCCCTCTCATTTGGGAAGAGCCGCGCTCGTATGCTGACGGAGGAGCGTAAGAAAGTGTTGTTCTCCGACGTTGCCGGTGTCGATGAAGCCAAGGACGAAGTCCTCGAGATCATCGAATTTCTGAAGGATCCGCGCAAGTTCCAAAAGCTCGGCGGCCGCATTCCCAAGGGCGTCTTGATCGTCGGTCCTCCGGGTACTGGGAAAACGTTGCTGGCCAAGGCCATTGCGGGTGAAGCCAGTGTGCCGTTCTTTAGTATCAGCGGATCGGATTTCGTGGAAATGTTTGTCGGCGTTGGAGCGTCCCGTGTTCGCGATCTCTTCGAGCAGGGGAAAAAACATGCCCCGTGCATTATTTTTATCGACGAAATCGATGCCGTTGGCCGGCTCCGCGGAGCAGGGTTGGGCGGAGGTCACGATGAACGTGAACAGACACTCAATCAATTGCTCGTCGAGATGGACGGATTTGATACGACAGAAGGTGTGATTTTGGTTGCTGCGACCAACCGGCCGGATGTCCTTGACCCTGCCTTGCTCAGACCTGGGCGGTTTGATCGGCAAGTGGTGGTCAATCGACCTGACTTGAAAGGCCGAACTGAAATTCTCAAGGTACACACAAAGAAAGTTCCGATTGCGACGAACGTGGAGCTGGAAAAAATCGCACGTGGCACGCCGGGGTTTTCAGGGGCTGACCTGGAAAACCTGGTCAACGAAGCGGCACTCTGGGCTGCGAGACTTAACAAGAAAGAAGTGGAAGTCGTCGATTTCGAGATGGCGAAAGACAAAGTGCTGATGGGGGCTGAACGGAAGAGCCTGATCTTGAGCGACGAGGAGAAACGGACGACGGCCTATCATGAAGCTGGGCACGCACTAATTGCCAAATTGATTCCTGGAACAGATCCTGTACACAAAGTAACCATTATTCCTCGGGGCCGCGCCTTGGGCGTGACGATGCAGCTTCCCGTCGATGACCGGCACGGCTATTCGAAGGGGTATTTGATCAACCAGCTCGCCATCCTTATGGGCGGTCGTGTGGCGGAAGAGCTGGTTCTGAAGGAGATGACGACTGGAGCGGGGAACGATCTGGAGCGAGCGACAGATCTTGCGAGGAAGATGGTCTGTGAATGGGGTATGAGTGAAAAGATGGGTCCCCTGACGTTCGGCAAACAAAATGAGCAAGTGTTTCTTGGGCGAGAGATGGGGAGCCAGCGCGACTTCAGCGATCAAATAGCTATGGAGATTGACCAGGAAGTCAGGCGGCTTGTGACTGAAAATTATGAGCGAGCGAAGCGGCTGCTCACGGAAAATATGGCCAGTCTGAAGCGTTTGGCGGAAGCGCTTTTGGAGAAAGAAGTGCTCGACGGGTCCGACATTGATCAGATTCTCTTGCAGTCCACATCCCAAGCGGTCCCAGCCTAAATTCTGCATCGCTGATCCCGGGACACCATTTCAGGGCATTGGAGTCCCGGGCAGTACATCTGAAAGACGATAGGCGAGAAGGGAGTGCTTCTCGCGGGTGGAGTGTTGTGGCGTGTATCCTATACGGCCACGATAAGTGACGACCTGGGATCGTCATGGAGAATTCCTTCTACGGAGGCATTGTCCTTCGGTGTTAGAACCAAAGATATCGGCACGACATGCGAAAGATAGGCTGATCGAATTTCTCGACAGGCCGTTGCTGATGGGTGTCGTGAATGTGACGCCGGATTCGTTCTTCGACGGTGGCCGCTTTCTTGATGTAGAATCCGCGGTGGCCCATGCCGTTCGTATGGTGGAAGAAGGGGCGGATCTGTTGGATGTCGGCGCAGAGTCGACGCGTCCCGGTGCCGATATTGTGAACGAGGAGGAAGAGTGTCGTCGTGCGATTCCCGTTGTGGCCGCAATTGCCAGAGCCGTCACCGTTCCCATCTCGATCGATACCTCAAAGGCTGTTGTTGCACGCGAGGCACTCGACGCGGGAGCGGTTCTCGTGAACGATGTCACAGCATTACGAGGCGATCCTGCCATGGCCGATGTGGTTGCCAGAGCGGGAGCTGGAATCGTCCTGATGCATATGCGAGGTACACCGCGTACGATGCAGCAGGCTCCCCACTATAATGATGTAGTCGGCGAGATATCGGAATTCTTCGAAGAGAGAATTCGTTTCGCGATGGCACATGGAATTGTTCGAAGACAAATCATTCTTGATCCAGGTATCGGATTTGGTAAGCTGCTGGTGCACAACCTTACACTGCTAGCCCGATTGCGCGCTTTCGAGCCGTTTGAATGTCCATTGCTGGTCGGTGTCTCGCAGAAGGCGTTTCTTGGGCAGCTCGTGGATCGTCCGGTTCAGGAACGTCAGTGGTCCACGGCCGCAGCAGTGGCGATGGCAGTGGATCGTGGGGCAGGGATCCTTCGCGTTCACGACGTGAAGGCCATGAAGGATGTGGTGCAGGTGGCAGTAGCGATTAGCCGAGAGACGGTTGTATCCATGAAAGCACAACATGCGTAAATTGTTCGGTACCGATGGGGTCAGAGGAGTCGCCAACCTCGATCCGATGACGAGTGAAATAGCGATGCAGCTAGGGCGAGCCGCAGCGCATTTGTTTATGCGCCGAGCCGGACGCCATCAGATCGTCATCGGCAAGGACACACGTATCTCCGGCTATATGTTGGAGTCGGCGTTGACCTCCGGGATTTGCTCGATGGGTGTCGATGTTCTATTGGTCGGTCCGCTGCCGACGCCGGCGATTGCGTTCTTGACGAGGAGCCTCCGTGCCGATGCCGGGGTGATGATCTCGGCCACGCACAACCCCTATCAGGATAATGGCATTAAGTTTTTTTCCAATGATGGGTTCAAGCTGCCCGATGAGATGGAAGCTCGCATTGAGAAGCTTATCGTCTCGAATGAGATTGCCCATCTGAGGCCAACGGCGGATGCCATTGGGAAAGCCTATCGAATAGACGACGCCGAGGGGCGTTATATTGAGTTCGTGAAACGGTCTCTTCCAAAGGAGTTGGATTTCCAGGGGATGAAGGTCGTGGTCGATTGTGCCAACGGCGCGGCCTACAAGGTTGCGCCAACGGTGTTGCGCGAACTCGGGGCGAAGGTTGAAGTGATCGCCAATAAACCGGATGGAATGAATATCAATGCCGGCTGTGGTGCAGTTCATCCAGAACTGCTGCAGAAAGCGGTTCGTGAGCAGGAGGCTCATATCGGAGTGGCTCTGGACGGGGATGCCGATCGCGCCATCTTTGTCTGTGAACAGGGACGTGTCGTGGATGGCGATCATATTATGGCGATGTTGGCGCTCGATCTTCATGGTCAGGGGCAATTGGCCAAGCAGACGGTGGTGGGGACCGTCATGAGTAACTTCGGCTTGGAGTTAGCTATGACGAAGGCAGGTATCACTCTCGCACGGACTGCCGTCGGTGATAGATATTTGCTCGAACGAATGTCGTCCGAGGGTTACAACTTCGGAGGAGAGCAGTCAGGTCACTTTATTTTCCTGGATCATAATACGACCGGAGATGGTTTGATTTCGGCGTTGCAAGTCTTGTCGCTGATGAAGCGAACGGAGAAACCCTTGTCAGAGTTGGCGAAGGCCATGACGGCGATGCCGCAAGTATTGCTCAATGTGAAGGTCACGAAGAAGCCGAACTTCGATACAGTCCCCGAACTCCACCGCGCGATTCATGAAAGTGAGCAGTGTCTTAACGGCAGCGGACGTGTGTTGGTACGCTACTCCGGGACCGAACCGCTCTTGCGGGTGATGGTCGAAGGTGAATCCGATGACCAGATTCGTGAAGTGGCTAATCGACTTGCCGACATCTTCAAGACTCATCTGGGTTAATGCTGTCGTCCTTCATTGAGGGAGGCTCATGCTGCCGTCCCTCACCGTTGCATTTACTGCTGGGCTCCTCGTCGGATCACAGATTCCCTATTTCCCATTCTCCGCCTCATCCCTGCTCTTCTTCATTGCGCTAGGCGCCTTCGTCCTTGAACGATTCAACCGATTCTCCTTCCGCCGGGCGACGTGGCTCTACGGAGCTCTCTTAGTGGGAGTCGTCTATTGGGCGGTGGCTGTCAATCTGGCTTCCAATGACCCGATGGACGACTATCCGCCTAATGCGGCGATTGAGGTGACTGGTCGTATCGTAGCGCCTGTGCAACAGGCGCCAGATCGACTGGTCATGATCATCAGGTCGGACGATCCAATCAATGCGTCTGGAGCGTCCAGACATGTTCGGTTGACCTGGCGCACACCTGAACGAGTATTCTTTCAAGGCGATCGGGTCAGCTTTCGGACGATGTTGCGCCGTCCGAGCGGGTCGTTGAATCCTGGTGGATTCGACTATGCAGTGTATCTTGAGCGGCAAGGAATCGATGCAATCGCAACAGTAGCCGGATCCGAAGCGGTGCAGTTTCTTGAGTCTGGGCGTGCGCACGCGTGGTGGGCGATTTGGAATCAATTCGATCGGTGGAGGAGCAGTATCCGTCTCGCCGCAATACAGTCCCTTCCTCAGCCTGCACTGGGACTCTATGTGGGTATCATCATCGGTGATCGAGGGTATTTAGACCCGGAGCTGCGCGATCAGTTTATGGTAACCGGAACAGTCCATCTCCTTTCTATTTCGGGGAGTCACCTGGGCCTTGTTACCTTGGTCATTTTCGCGGTCGTCAGATGGGTGTTGCTTTTGTTGCCTGCGGATTGGCTCCTTGCGCTGTCTAGGAGAGTCACGCCGACTCGCACGGCCGCTGTCTGTACGCTCCTTCCTGTCGCAGGCTACGCCTGTCTGGCTGGAGCGGAGCTGGCGACGATGCGGTCGTTGCTGATGGTGACTGTGGGCCTGAGTGCGATTTGGCTTGGCCAGGAACGCCGGCTGTTTCATGCCCTCTCTGCCGCCGCGATGGGGATTTTGTTGCACGATCCTCAGGCGCTATTCGATATCTCCTTTCAGCTTTCCTTTTTGTCTGTCATCGCCATTGCCGGGTGGCTCTCTTGGCCATCCGAGGCTGAAGAGGAGGAGCTGCCAAACAAGTCGTCGATCCTGAGGACCAGCATTCGATGGGGGAGAGACTCTGTGGTCATGAGCGGGGTGGTGACTCTGGTGACCGTTCCTCTTGTTGCGTACTATTTCAATCAATTACCCTGGCTCGGTCTTTTTACCAATGTGATGGCTGTTCCCGTAATGGGAATTCTTCTTGTCCCGATCGGACTCGCTGCCGGAATTTGGCAGATCATGATAGGGGGAACTGGGCTACCACTGGCTTCGCTGAATCAGTGGTTTCTCGAATACTTTGTGGCTGCGGTCCGCCTGGTGTCGATGCTACCGGGAGGGGAATGGCATGTCGCCGCCCCTTCGGCTTTCAGCATGGTGTTATTTTATGGCTGTCTTGCGCTGCTGTGGCAGCGAGTAGGTAACACGGCGGTTCGGCTAACCGCGTGTATTGGAGTGCTATTGGTATTACTGTGGTGGGCCTGGTCCCCACGGATGTTTCTTGATGGGGATCACTTTCGAGTCACGTTTCTTGACGTCGGGCAAGGCGATAGTGCAGTCGTGGAGTTGCCTGATGGACAAGTGGTGTTAATCGACGGAGGAACGACGTATGAGCGATTCGACATGGGCCGTGCGGTGGTGGCTCCGTTTCTCTGGAACCGGGGAATTCATGCTATCGATCAGGTCATCGGCACACATCCCCAACTCGATCATGTCGGAGGTCTTGCCTGGGTGATCCGCCATTTTACCGTCAAGCGCTACTGGGGGTCTGGAGACACCCGCGGCGAACTGTTTTATAGGCGACTGCAGCAGTCATTGGGCGATCGAGGATTACAAGAGCAGGTGGCCAGAGAGGGGCAGGAGATCCTGTCGTCCGGTCCTTGTCGACTGGTGGTCCTCAACCCACCTGCGGAGGAGCCACTCAATGTGCCGCTCCATGAGAGCCATATGGGTGGACATGAGTTGAATAATCGTTCAGTGGTGACGCGTCTAACTTGTGGGAACCATACGATGCTCTTCGCCGCTGATGTCGAGCGAGATGGCTTGTCGCGGATGACCCGCGCACCATCGCATGGTCCGATCAAGGTCCTCAAGGTGCCTCATCACGGAGCGGCGAGCTCGTTGAATCGTGACTGGTTGGCATCGTTGCATCCCCAGTATGCTGTATTTTCAGCAGGCCTCAATAATCGCTACAGACACCCGGCCGCTACTGTTCTCGATGCCTATGGGTCGGCAGGCAGCACGGTGTTACGAACAGACCGTGACGGTGGGGTGTGGTTCACCGGTGGACTCTCCGACTCGGCCCTTCATGTCCATCGAACTAGGGAGTTGGTGCGACAGCCAACGAACAGCGCCTCATGTCTATGGACGTGTGAAGAGGCGAACTGGGCTCGGGTGTGGAAGCAATGGCGCGATTTCCAATGATTACCAAGGGCAGCAGAGAATAGATCCGCTTACAGAACCCCGGTTGCTGATTCTCAGATGCAGGATTCGTGAGAGAGTGCACAGTTCACGTCTCAGCAAGGCAATTTTCGTCTCTCCTTCCAGCATCAGTGAAGGCTTCATAGCATAAGTTCTCAATTTTGCTTGTTTTTCATCACTTGCTAGCAAGGCATAGCATGTGCATTCGTCTGCAATCGTCCGTGCTGACTTCGCATAAGTACTGTCCAATTTTTAAGGGAGCTAGGGTATGCCAAACCTTGTACGAATCGTGATTCAGTTACCTGTGAATCTCAAAACCCAGCTCGATAACCTCAAACAGCAGGGATACACGACTAGTGGATTCATCAGGGCTATGTTGGAACGTGAGTTTGCCAAGATGGAGGAGAAACCTGTGACGCCCTTTCCAGTTGGGAAACGAGTGAATAGTCGATAGCCGCTTGTGATACGCCTGATCATGAGAGAGAGGCTGGAGGGGCTGTGACGCGGTTAAGCGATCTTATTCGAGGACAGTCGAGTCAGGAAGCCGTGAGTCTTGATGTGAAAAGTTCCACTCGACTCAAGGAGCCGACCGGCCTTCCCGTTCCTCCTGCCACGCTTTCACCGGTTGTTGTTGAGATCGACTGGTATCAACGCGCTTGTCATGAGATTCAGGGAATCAAGCGAGCGGTTCAGACGAGGGAGCCTTGGAGGCTCGATGAATTAGTCCGGGTCGCATCCGGCGTCGTGGCGTCTCTTGGAGCCACTGACAAGCTGGTTCAGGCGGTTCTGCAGCGAGAAACCGGAGACTATCTCGTCAGCAATGCCGTGAATGTTGCAATCGTGAGTGTGAAGATCGCGGGCGCACTCGGGTACGAGCCGGCGAAGCTCGAACAGGTTGCATTAGCAGGATTGCTGCACGATCTCGGTATGTTCGCCCTCCCGGACTCTCTGGTGTACAAGACCGGGGCGTTGACAGAAGCAGAACTCCAGGACATGAGGGAGCACCCACAACACGGGGATCGCCTGTTTAAGGAGACCGGAGAAGCCTATCCATGGGTGGGAAAGGTGATTCTTCAAGAGCATGAGCGACTTGATGGGAGCGGCTATCCAAACAGGCTGACCGGTGATCGGATCGATGAGATGGCCTTCGTCATCGGACTGGCAGACGTCTTTGATGCGTTGATGAGTCCACGACCCTATCGACGTGGCCTGTCGCCTCATCAGGCAATCCGTGCGATGCTCGTCAACGGCAAAAGGGTGTTTCCGCATCATCTTTTGAAAAATTTGATCGACCAACTCTCGGTTTATCCGTTAGGCACGACCGTGCGTTTGAACACCGGCGATATTGGAGTGGTGTTTCAGTTGAATCGGCGGTACCCACTGCGTCCGATCTTGCACGTTTCACAACCGGCTGCATCAGGTCACGCACCGGTATCGAAGACGGTGGATATGCGAGCAGAGACCTCCCTGCACATTGTGGAAGTGGTGCCAATCGGTTGATCCGTCATCGGAGAATAGGAGCCGAGGCCGTGCGACAGCTAATACCCCGACATCTTCTCGGTCTTCTGAGTGCTGGTGCGTTTCTCGCTGTGGCGTTGCTCGGGTGTCACAATCCGGCCAGTTCGTCATTGCCGCCGTCGTCAATGAGTCCCCCCGGAACGGCGGTTCCACCGTTGCCGAAGGGAGATGTGTATGCCGATGAAACCGTTCCGACCTCGGAAACTCCAATCGAAACGGGTGACACGCTAGAGGTGGTGATTCGTCGCGGCGCCGGTGAGGAGAAGTTCGTCGGTGTCGTGCAGGAAAATGGAAAAATTGCGATCGGGTTTATGGAGGTGAATGTCAGGGGCGTCACCGCATCCGTGGCGGAAGTTCGTGTCGAGGAAGCCGCGACGCCCTATATGCGTCAGCCGCATGCGCAGGTGCTCCTGAAGAAGAAAGTGTTGAAGGTCAAGCGAGTCTTTGTATTCGGGGATGTAAAAAAACCCGGGATGGTTCCGATGCAAAGAGACATGACTGTGCTGCAAGCCTTGGCCGCCGTCGACATGTACCAGGAAACGGCGTTGATGGAGGAAGTCCGGGTTATTCGAGGCGGCGACCTCACACAGCCGCGCATCCTGATGGCCGATCTCGCGCGCGCGTTGACCTATGGCGATATGACAAGGAATCTCGCGCTGGAGGAAAACGATATCGTATTTGTACCGCGCGAACATCTGGGCGATGCCTCCGAAGCTGGGAAACTGCTGATGCCGATTATTTCGGCCGCGATCGCACCGTTCTACCCGGTGTTTATTATTGAGGCAGTGATGGGGCGATGATAGCCGCAGTCAAGACAAGAGAAGGATGCTGACCAGATGGCCCAATACGAACTGAATGTTATCGATTACTGGTTGATCGTTAAAAAACGGAAGTATCTCATTCTGCTGGCGGCGGGGCTCGTGGTGTTGTTCACGTTCCTGTTTTCTCAATTGTTCAAGCCGAGCCCGCTGTATGAAGCATCTGCGCGGGTCAAGTTCGACCGAACAAGCACCGTGGCCCAGCAGTTGATCGAGAGCATGTCCTTTTCGAACGTCAACGACCTCAACTCCCAGACCGAGTTTATTCGAGGATTCCCCGTCATGGAGCGGGTGGCGATGGAATTAGAGCGAGTACCGGCAAACGCTTCGCCGGAGGAGAAGAGATCGGCTACCTACCTCAACACGGTGTATAACCTTGGTCAGGAAATCAAGACACAGCGGGAAGGTGATACGAATATCATCCGCATCACGGCTACCTCAGATCAACCGGAGATGGCAGAGAAGACGGCCAATTCAGCAGCCACTGCGTATCGGCTTGAAAATATCATGACTCGGAACCGTCTCGTCATGGAGTCGCGACGGTTTGTCGAAGAACAGCTGGCCGGCCTTGAAAAGCAGTTGAATGATGCGGAGGAAGCGTTGAGAGCCTTTAGGGAACGGGAAGGGCAAGTCTTCCTGACTGATGAGGCGCGCGCTGCTCTGGAGACATTCACCAAGCTCGAAGAACAGCATAATGAGGTGATGCGAAAGCGGGCGGAGGGGGAACGGCAGATCTCGGAGCTCAAGCGCAACGAAGCCGTGCTGGGGAATCAAACCGGTCGGATTTTCACGGAGGAGCAGAATGCGCTGCTCACAGTTCTGAACCAGCGACTCCTGGATCTGATACAGGAACGAAACACCCTTCTGATCAACTACAAAACGGATCACCCGCAAGTCCGAGAGCAGCAGAAAAAGATCGATAACCTCAGGGCCGAGATGCTGCTGGAGCTCCGAGCCAAGCTCAAGACTATGCAAGATCGGGAAGCCACGCTCATGGATCAGCGCGACCGCTATCGCACTCGGTATTTACAGTTCCCGCGAGCGGCGATTGAGATGAGCCGTCTTGAGCGTGATGTGAAGGTCAACGCTGATTTATTGGCAACCCTCAAGGGCAAGCATCAAGAACTGCAAATCAAAAGTGCGGAACGGATCGAAGAAGTCACGATTGTGGCGCCGGCCATCATACCCACTGAACCGATCAATGCGCCCAATACGGGACTGAACCTCATGGTCGGCTCTCTCATGGGGGTGTTTCTTGGGGTTGTTATCGCCTTTGCGCGGGAATCATTTGATACCTCGATCGGTACCATTGAGGGGGTCGAAGAATTTCTCAAGGTGCCGGTCCTCGGTGTCATCCCCCAGTTCAATAGTAAGGAAATGGAGGCAGCCGCCCGCGAGTCGCTTCCAGCCGGTTCCTCTGCGGTGCATGTGGAAAACTTCTCGAAGCTTATTTGCCTGATCGATCCGAAATCGGTCCTGTCCGAGAGTCTACGGTCGCTGCGCGCGAATATTCAATTCGCCAGTATGGATCGGAAGGTGAAATCTATCCTCTTCACCAGCGCGGGCCTTGGAGAAGGCAAGAGTACCTGTGTCACTAATTTGGCGATCACGCTTGCCCAGGAAGGACAACGAGTCTTGCTCGTCGATGCAGATCTTCGGAGGCCGATGGTGCATCAACGGTTGGGTCTCGAGCGGGTACCCGGTCTGGCTGATGCGTTGGTTGGCAGTACTTCCTGGCGCAGCCATGTGCAGTCTGCGACGGATCTGATGATTGGGCCGATGGGGATAGATCGAGTGATGAGCACGCCCGGGTTGGATAATCTACATATCCTGACCAGCGGCTCAGAGGTCGGTAATCCGAACGAATTTCTCAATATGAACAAGATCAAAACGCTTGTGAATGAGATGAATGAGGAGTACGACCTCGTGCTCTTCGACACGCCTCCCATTCTCCCGGTCACTGATGCGGTAGCATTCAGCTCATGCGTCGACGGGACGATCCTGGTCTACCAAGTCGGACGGATCGGTCGGAATGCGCTCAAACGGGCCAAGTTCCTCTTGGACCATGCGCAGGCCAATGTGATGGGTATCGTGTTGACGAACGTAAAATCCGAGGTCACACCGGATTACGGTGTCTACCGCTACGAATATCGCTGACGCAGCAGTAGGAGCCATATCCCATGCATGCGTCGATGGTAAAACCGCAGGATGCCGTAGTCGTCTCGGTGCTGGCCGCCGTGCTGGCGCTTGGCCTCACGCTCACGACCCCGATGGTCGGGTTACAGGTCGTCGTTGGCTTTCTCATTGTGCTGGTAGCCTTCACGTCGGTTCCGGCCTCTCTCTTCCTGCTGATTTTTTCCATGCTGCTCTCTCCGGAGATCACGATCGGGCGAGTAGAGGGGAGAGGCGTCGGAGCGCGAGATCTCTCCTTGCGCGTAGACGATCTCTTGCTCGTGATCATCGGATTCAGTTGGCTGGTCAAGACGATCATCTATCGCGATCTGGCTCTCATTCGCGAGACTCCGATCAATCGTCCCATCGTCTACTATATGCTGGTCTGTGTGCTCGCCACGCTGATCGGCGTCATCACCGATCGCGTTCGCCCGCTCACGGGCTTCTTTTTCATCCTCAAATATTTCGAATACTTCTTTGTATTTTTTATGGTCGTCAATCATGTGTCGTCCAAACGGCAGGTTGTCAGTTTGGTGACAGCGTTACTGGCGATTTGTTTTGTCGTGAGTGTGTTTGCGATCGCTCAGATTCCAGGCGGAGAACGGGCCAGCGCGCCGTTTGAAGGGGAAAGCGGCGAACCGAATACGCTCGGCGGGTACCTGGTCTTTATCATGGCGATCGTCACGGGCCTGTTCCTTCACTTAAAATCAGGGCCGATTCGGGTCGTGCTCGCCCTGCTCATGGGGTTCATGAGTCTGGCTCTCATGGCCACGCTCTCCCGTTCGTCCTATCTGGCTGCCGGCGTCTTGATCCTGGCCGTTGCGGCGACCCAATGGCGGCGCCCTGGTGTGGTCGCGTTTATACTCTTGCTCGCGGTCGTACTCCCTTTTGCCGCGCCTGACAATGTGAAGAATCGGGTGAGCGAGACGTTCTTTGGACGTCAATATGGGGGCGAAATCACAGTGGGACAGGTCGGGCTAGATCTCTCCACAACAGAGCGCCTGCGCTCCTGGCAGTATGTGTTGAAGGACTGGCTCCACAGTCCTGTACTCGGTCGCGGTGTCACCGGCTATGCTTGGGCGGACGCCCAATATGTCAAGATTCTCGGCGAAACGGGTCTCGCCGGCCTCGTCGCATTCATTTTCCTGATCGTCCGATTGTGGCGTCGCGCACGAGAAACCTTTCTGGCCGAACAGGATCCATTTTGTAAGGGATTGGCCCATGGATTGCTGCTCGGTATGGTAGCCATGCTCGCCCATGGCATCGGGGCCAATACCTTCATTATCATCCGCATCATGGAGCCCTTCTGGCTGTGCGCGGGGCTCGTCATGATCTTGCCGCGTCTCACATCGGAGCAGAAGGACCCTGCCCCTCAGCGAGCACTTGTATGAGGTGGTTCCTCTTCTGTTATTGGTATGAACCGGATGCACCATCCGATCCCGTAGGGCTCGTCCGTCTATGGACCTTGGCGCGGCAGCTCGTCGAACGAGGCGACAGCGTGACAGTCCTTCCCCCACGCTATCGATCCTCATTGCTCCAGCGAGGATTTGAGACCGCTCCGATCCCGCTCCTCTCTTGGCCGGTGTTGCGACCGATTTCCTACGCAGTTCTCTCCTGTGTAGTCGGTCTCGTACTGGCCGTTCGATCGAAACCGAACATCGTGTATTACCGGTGGATGGACAGTCCGCATCCGTTGTTGTTTGCGAGACTGGTCGGCGCGCAGTGCGTCTGCGAAGTCAACGGGGAGCCGGTACCTGATTGGTCAGAGACCGATTGCACGCGTAAGAGGAGACTCAAACACTGGCTGGCGTCATTTGCCCTCAGCCGCTGCGACCGCGTGGTCGTTCTGACAGAGGGATTACGCGATCTCGTCATTCGCCGCTATCAAGTTGCGCCTGAACGAGTTGCCGTGCTGCCGAGTGGAACGGATACCGGATTGTTTATCCCTCAGGACTCAACGGCATGCCGGCGCCGAATCGGGTTGGGCCTAGACCGTGACTACATCGGTTTCGTCGGAAGTTTTTACCGATATCAGGGGCTGCAGTGTCTGCTGGAGGCGATGGCCATCATCAGACGTACGATACCATCCGTGCACCTCCTGTTAGTCGGTGACGGAGAGGCCGCGCCGGAGTTGAAGCAACAAGCAGATCGTCTGGCACTGAATCCCTGTATTACCTGGGCCGGCAGGATCGCCTATCAGGAGGTTCCCACATGGATTGGTGCGATGACGCTCTGTGTGGCTCCATTCCGAGGAGACCGGGGCGAAACGTCTCCGGTCAAAATCTTTGATTACCTTGGCTGTGGAAAGCCCGTGATTGCCAGCGCGATTCCTTCTGTGTCCGCCACATTTGCTCAAGAGGCCGGAGTCGTCTTGGTTCCACCGGACGATCCGGAGGCATTGGCTCAAGCATTGCTGGCACTCTTAAACGACTCGGGCCGGCAGGCCCATATGGCAGCCAGTGGGCGGCACTTTGTTGAGCAAAGGTTTAGCTGGATCTACCTCACTAATCGCTTGAGGGAGTGGCTTGCGACTGAGCAGGCATCGACACACCATGCGCATCCTCGTGTTCTGTGATGAAGACCTGAGCATTGCGGCAGGCGGAGCCCGGCAGGTGCTGGAATTTGCCAAGGCCCTTTCGCTACGCGCGAATACCATCAGAATAGTGGCGCCTCAACCTGTTCATGGCCAGCAGCTCGCGCAGGAGTTTGATGCGGTGTCGTTCCGGCCTGTGTCTGTTTGGCGGGTGGCTGGCCTTCGTCCCTTCTCGTTTCTAATTGCTTCATGGAGGGTGTTGCGGGAGGAACTGGCGGCCTGGCGCCCTGACGTGTTGCTGTGGTTCGATTCGCCCGGGCAGATAGCCCCGCTGCTTGCCCTGTCCAAGCATGCGTGTGCGAGCGTGTTATTTGTGAATGGCTTTCCGGAGGAAGAGGTCCAAGGGATCTGGCGGTTCCCGTTCATGCGATGGGCGCTTCGCGCTGCGTTGAGAGCAGCTGCGCGCCGTGCGCAGGCAGTGGTGAGCATCTGCCTCGAGATTGTGACCCAGATGCAAGATGTCTGGAGAATCCCACCGGATCATTGTCACGTGATTCGCAATGGAGTCGACGGGGATCGTTTCTATCCTCAATCGCATGAGCGTGCTAGGAAAGCCCTTGGACTTCCTGCCAACGGTCTCTACATCGGATTTGTCGGAGGATTCTTTCCCTGGCATGGGTTGGAAACGTTGATTGAAGCCGTACCGTTCGTGCGTGACAAGGTTCCCTCCGCCACGTTCTGGCTCGTGGGAGAAGGCCAAACAAAACACGCGCTCGAACAGTTGGTTCAGCAACAAGGACTGACGGATATCGTCCATTTTGTCAGTCGGGCCGATGGGGTTCAGGTGCCGACATGGATTGCGGCTTGCGATGTCTGCGTCGTGTTGCATCGACAGACTCGGTCGTATCCCGGCGATTCCATGAAATTATGGGAGTATCTGTCCTGTGGGCGTCCCGTGATTACGACAGTCGGTCCAGGGTATGGAGAGACGGTGGAGGCTATCGGCTGTGGACTCGCAGCGGAGCCGGACGACGCACAGGATTTGGCCCGGCAGTTAATCCGTCTTCTTGAGGACCCTGATGAGAGAATAAAAATGGGCGATCGAGGGCGGATGGCGGTGATCCAGGCTCATACATGGGGAGCGCGAGCCCAGGAACTGGAACAGGTATGCCACGCGGCGCTTGCTGCAATGCGGCGAACAGCATGATAACCGGCCATGACATGGTAATGGCAGAGCCCCAGGTCAAACATGAGAGGGCTGAACCAGCCCAGCCTCGTCTGCGCCACCGGATTCTCCAGGCTGGAGGATGGGCTGGAGCGGGATTTGTGCTGGATAAAGTGATCGCGGCGATCCAACTTATGGTGGTGGCACGCCTGCTCACTCCGGCCGATTTCGGCGTGATGGCGGCATCCGCCATCATTGTCCTGGCATTCATGACAATCAGTGAACTTGGTCTTGAATCCGCCTTGATTGCCAAAACTGAGGTTGACCGCGAGGATTTGGCTGTCGCGTGGACCGTTGCGATTGTGCGGGGAGTCGCCATGGCAGCCTGCCTTTGGGCAGCGGCCGATGTGATTGGCCAGGCGATGCAGATGCCGCAACTCGCATCGTTATTGCGGGTGCATGCCTGGTTACTCGTGCTGCATGGGCTACAGAGTCCGGCATTGGCCATCGTCTTGAAGAATCTGAATTTTCGACTGCGTGTCATCATGGATCTCGTCCGCCGCGTGATCGAAGCCTGCGTGATCGTCGTGCTCGCATTGTGGCTTCGTAACGTATGGGCGCTGTTGCTCGGGCAGATGGTAGGAATGTGCGTGGGCAGTCTCCTGTCATTCTGGGTCGCGCCATTTCGGCCACGCCTATCCCTCTACCGCCCTGCATGGAATTACTTTCTGCGCTATGGAAAACAATTGAATGGCACCACACTCTGTATCTTCGGCGTCATGAGTGGGGGAGAGCTGGTCATCGGCCGCATACTCGGCCAAGACGCGTTGGGCTTCTACCAGATCGCACTGGCGATTCCTCTCTTATTGGGCGTGCGGGCCACGGTGTTAATCCATCAGATCAGCATGCCCACGTACGCGTTGCTTCAACGGGATCGACTGGGCCTCGTCCGTGTATTCGAGCTTCAAATGGGTCTGGTTGGGCTGATCTTCATTCCACTGGCGGTCGGCGTTGCAGTGCTCGCTCCGGTCATTGTGCCATTGGCGTTTGGTTCTCAATGGCTCGCCATCGTCGAACCGCTCAGAATACTCTGTGTGTATGCCGTCTGCGCTGGGTATCTGAGCGTCATGAGCGCCTTGCACTATGGGGCGAACCGACCGGATCTCCAGCGGAAGAGTTGGGGAGGGCAGTTTCTGGTCTACGCCGTGATGATTGTGCCGCTGACTATGGGGTTTGGTCTTGCCGGAAGCGCCGCCGCGCTGGTCACCAGCTATGTGGTGGGAGTGCTGTTGCAAGGGATCGGGACCAGAGCCCTCATCGGAACGGCAATGGGAGTCATCGTCTGGGCAACGGGAAGGGCCTGTCTGTTCGCAGGACTTCTAGCTGAGATGATTTTCCTGATGTCGGGGGCAAACTCAACGCCGACGGTGCTCGTCTCCGCCTCTCTGGGAGCGCTTGGACTCTATGGCTGGTACCTCTGGTCGGTGGAACTGCCGCGACTTAAAGTTCTGTGGGAGCAAGTCTAATGTTACTGGAGTTCATGCTGGATCCGGTAAGAGCCTGGTGGAATCGCCGCTATCCTGATTGGGTGCCTGAAATTGCATTGCGGTACTTGCCGGTGGTGGAGTCGATCGGTGCTGAATCTTCGCGGGGCCTGATTCTGGAGGTCGGGGTGAACCGCTCTGGCCTGACAACGTATCTTCGTCGGCCGGTGGTTGGAGTGGATTGTGTTCTGGAGGGTGCGAGCCCTGCATTCGTCACTCCCATTCTCGCGAAGGGGCAGGCGTTACCGTTTCAGTCCGGATCGTTTGACTGCACCGTCTGTATGGACACGCTGGAACACATTGAGTCTTCGGACCGGAACCGATTTCTGCGGGAGCTCATGAGGGTCACCCGACGGCGGGTGTACATCGGTTGTCCCATGGGATTTCAAGCCGAGCAGGAAGATAAGGCCTTGCAGCAGTATTATCGAGTGCAGAGGGGTGGGTCGTTTCCCTTTCTCGATGAACACATTGCCAATGGTCTTCCCAGACTGAAGGCTGTTCTCACGGAGATGGAGGACATTGCAGAAGAGAGTGAGTGACCCATTCGGTTTCACTGCGAACCGAATCTGAATGTATGGGTGCACGGGATGCTGCTTCGTCTGTGGATGCGAACGGACCGGGTTAGCTATGCCTTGCATCGTCTGGCTATCGTGTTGGTCCATGTGCGGCGCTGGTTAAATATCGGCCCCTGCTATCGACAGATTATCATGGCAGAGTTCGATTCCAGCAATGAGAGTGCATGATGCCGGCTGACACCGAGTCTCTGACTTCATCGACGATGGATTTGTCCATCGCGATTGTGAGTTACAACACAAGAGCAGTGCTCCTCGACTGTATTCGGTCTGTCCATGCCCACACGACAGGCATCGCGTTCGAAGTGATCGTGGTCGACAATGATTCGCAGGACGGGACGGTGGCCGTACTACAAGAAGTCTATCCTGCCATGAGGATCATTGCGAATCCGGACAATCGAGGCTTTGCGAAGGCTGTAAATCAGGCCCTGACCGTGAGCCGTGGCCGGCACGTGCTGTTGCTCAACAGCGACACGCTTGTCAAGGATCAGGCGCTCACGACTATGGTCGCATACTTGGACGATCATCCTGACGTCGGAGCGGTGAGTTGTAAGCAATGGACGGGAGACGGACATCTAAGCCAAACCTGTTTTCCTTTTCCCTCCATTCGTGATCATCTGTTCTACTGGTCCCTGTTTCAACGAATAGCGCCTGCCATGCAAATGGCCGCCGTGGCGACGCACGCAGTCGATTGCACGCAATCCCAAGACGTGGATTGGGCGAACGGGGCGTGCTTGATGGTCCGACGATCGCTGCTGGAGTTGGGAGGATTGGACGAAGCATTCTTTATGTACTTTGAAGACGTCGATCTGTGCCGGCGCCTGCATCAACAGGGGTATCGTGTGCGTCATCTCGCTGAGGCTGAAATTATTCACTTCATCGGCCGCAGCAGCGGGCGAGATTGTGAACGCTTGCAGCTCGTGTGGGAATTCAGCCGTATCCGTTATATCGAGAAGCACTTTTCTCCGATCAGGCGCTGGCTCATGAAAGGGTGGATCGCGGGCGGCGCCGGATGGCGATTGGCGCAGACGATGTGGTGTGCGCCAGCGGCGCAGCGGCGAATGCGGACACAGAGGTGTCTGACGACGATCCGTCGACTGTGGAACGGGCCGCAGTCGGTTGAGCAAGCGCATGTCTATTCATCCAGACCGCAAGGGTAGGGAGAAGGACGATCTCATGGAACGCCGCGAAGCCTATCCGACCGACACACAGCATATTGTGAACTTGTCGGGATATATGTGGGCAGCCAAGCAGGTCCCGCAACTTGACCGTCTCTGTGTACTCGATCTTGCTTGCGGGACTGGTTATGGATCCGGCTACCTGAGTGGAATGGCCGGTCGAGTCGTCGGGGTAGACTGCGCGCCCACGATCGTCGCCCGCAACCTGGCCCGCTACGCTCAATCAGGCGCGTCGTTTTTGGCGATGGATGGTTGTGCGCTCGGTTTTCGTGACGAATCATTCGACTGTATCCTGTCGCAAGATACGATTGAACACATCATGGACGATCGACGGTTCGTGGCCGAAGTCGCGCGCGTCTTGCGCAAGACCGGCACGTTGGTCATCTTTACGCCTCATGGGAAGGGTGTGGCCTACAAGCCGGAAGATCCCTATCACGTGCGGGAGTACAACCAGGAAGAGTTTCGAAACATTCTGGCGCCCTACTTCTCGACCATCCGTTGGTTCGGCCGCCGACAGGGTGCGCGGTTGAAAGCCGTTGAACGATCGATGGATGGTGTGCGGCGATTCGATCCGGGAGGCATCCGCAATCTCGTTCCACGTTCGATTCGGCATTGGCTCGGTGGTCTGGTCAGCCGGCTTCATGGTGGGCCCACACTGGAGGCGATCACTCCTGAAGATATCGAATATGAAGAAGGGGTGGCCGACGATACGAATCTTATCGGCATTTGCATGAAATGACACAGGCCAGCGACACACATCCGACCGGACGATGGTCTCCCACCATGCTCTTGATCGTGGCTGGCGCGCTGGGGCTGTTGGCGCGAGCGTGGACGATTTTCCATACGGCACGACAAGGATACGCCGTCGATGATCTGTTCGACGCCTTGGCTTGGAATCTGGCGTCGCTGGGAGCGTTCACGATGGACGGTATGACGCCGTCGGCCCATGTTGGCCCGCTGTATCCGACCGTCCTAGCGGCCTTTTATGCGGTGGCTGGTCACCGACCTGAATGGGTTCCGTATCTGCACGCCGCCTGCGACGTCGGCGCGAGCGTCTGTATCTTCTACGTCGGGAGAAGGCTGTTCGGTTCTTGGATCGGTGCCATTGCGGCGGCGGCCATGTTCCTCTATCCAACCTATTGGACGTACGATCCTCGGATCAGGAGTGAGAGTGTGATGACCCTGCTGATGAGCGCCCGGCTGTGGGCGACGGTTGTCTGCCTTTCCTCAACACGAGTGTTCTGCTTCGTGGGAGCCGGTTTACTGGCCGGTCTGGTCATTCTGTGCAAGCCGGTGACAATCCTGCTTGCTCTTATGTTGGTCGGTCTCGCTTTTCTCGGTACCGATTCCTTTCCTGTCAGGATGGCACGCGCGAGCGTCTACCTGCTCGCGTGTCTGTTTGTGGTGTTGCCCTGGACGATACGCAACTATCAGGTTTTCGACAGGGTGATTCCCGTATCTGCCGGAGTCGGCGCCGGACTGTGGATGGGCAGCGATCCGTTGTCGCGAGGGAGTTGGCCTATGCCGCTGACGATGGAGTCCCAGATATGGGAGAGCGCCGGGATTACGCCGTTGCCCTATGCCCATGCAATGTACGATGTATCGACCGATCAGCTCTTGCGCGCAAAGGGATGGGCGCGTATTACAGAAGCGCCGGCTCGATATCTCTGGCTGACCCTGACGCGAGCCTACGATTTCTGGATCGGGAGCTCGTATTACCTCGTGAATTCAGACCAGGGATTTCTGGAAGGGCTCACGGTGGATGCTGCAGACCGGGGCTGGTTGATTGCCATCTACAGTGTGGCGAAGCGACTGGTGCTGATTCCCGGCTTGATCGGTCTCTCGCTCTGGAGCGCCTGGTCCCACCAGTCTCGTTGGCGGGAACTTCTACCGCTCTATGTGTTCCCGATCGGCTTGATGTTCGGCTATATCCCATTCACAGTGGAAGCTGGCCGGTATGCGCTGCCTGTGCTACCGTGCCTCATAGTCTTATCGGTGGCAGTCTTGGCGCAAGCAGGTCTCCCGAGGGTGTCTCTGCGTCGTCTGCAACCGCTACACACAAGGCTGTGAATCCAATGGGTTATGAACTTACCGGTAGCCAGTTCAATCGCCTGGTGCGAGCCTACCAGCCGTCTCAGTATGACACGTTTGGAGTACAGGACTCGCGCTTCACCACGCCGATGAATCACGCATTGAAATGTCGCGATCGTCTCCATGTTGCGCTCCGAAGCGGACTGCAGCGGTTGCCGGATGGACTGCAGACGATCGTGGATTTCGGTCCCTTCCCGGGCAGCCTGTTGCGTCTCTTGCGCGGGATCGAGCCGACGAGAGCGGCACGTCTGTTCGGAGCCGGACTGATGGCCAGTCCGGAGTTCGTCCAGTTCATGAAACAGGATGCCGATGCCGAGATACTCACCGTCAACCTTGATCCGGTCGGGCAACAATTCAGGTCCAAAGGGTATCAGGAAAAAGTCCCGTTGCCCGACCATTCTGCGCAGCTGGTGTTTGCGCTGGAGATCGTGGAACATCTCACGTCGCCGTTTCATCTGATGGCGGAAGCCTATAGACTTTTGAAGTCCGGCGGCCATCTCGTCATCACCACGCCCAATGTCACTCGCATCGGCAATGTCTTCAAGCTGTTGATCGGTCGATCGCCTAACGATCGGCTGGCCCCTCCCGGTTATGACGATCCGAACGATGAGTGGCGACCGCATGCGCGGGAATATGCCATGCATGAGTTGGCGGACATGCTGCGCCATATCGGGTTTGAGATCGCTCTGTCACGATTTTTTCTGGGTGAGGACACACAAGACTGCCGACAGACCGGTCGCCAGAGCACGATCGACTGGGCCAAAGTGCCGTTCTATCTCATTCCACACTTGCGCGGAAGTTTATTGATCCTGGGGAGAAAGCCATGACTCCGGTCATCCTTGCAGAGTTGGCCGGGTCGGCGGCGTATGGAGGAGGTGAACGGTATCTCGAACTGCTTTTTGGCCATCTCGATCGCGCTCGATATCGAACGCTCCTGATCTGTCCAGAGTCTGGTCCGTTTCTGGAGCGTATGGAAAAGCGCGGAGTGGAGACGCGGCTCGTCCACTTGGCGCCGTTGTTCAATCCCCTTGCCCTCTGGCGCTTGACGCGATTGCTCGTGCGGGAGCGAGTGACGATTCTCCAAACGCACGGAGCCAGGGCAAATTTCTATGGACGAATTGCAGGACGTCTGGCCGGTGTGCCGGTCATTATCTCGACCGTGCATAACTCACTGAAAGACTACGAGGTCCGTTCGCTCAGACGAGGGCTCTATGGATTCTTGCTGCGTCTGACGCTTCCCATTGTCCATCGGATTATATGTGTCTCGGATGCCAATCGTTGGGATTTAATCGAAGAGTGTCCGGCTGCGGCGGCGAAGATGCAGACAGTCTACAACGGCGTGGACCCGGCGGCCTTTCCTTCCCATCCGGATCGTAAGAAAGTCCGAGAGGAGCTCGGTATCGTCGCAGGACCGGTATTGGTCATGATCGCGCGATTGACGGAACAGAAAGGGCATCGCTATCTTTTGCAGGCAGTTCCAAACTTGCTGAAAACTTGGCCGCAGTTTTGCTGCCTGTTTGTGGGAGAGGGTGAGCTGCAGGATTCGTTGCATCGAATGGCGGTTGACCTGGGTGTTGAACGGGCCTGCCGTTTTGTAGGAGTTCGCGAAGACATTGCCGATGTCCTCGCGGCCGCGGATGTCGTCGTATTGCCGTCTTTATCCGAAGGGTTTCCGTTTGTACTGCTGGAGGCGTTGGCGATGGGCTGTCCGGTCGTCGCGTCGCGAGTCAACGGTGTTCCGGAGTTGATTGAAGATCACAAGACAGGGCTCCTCGTGCCGCCACGAGACCCCCAGGCGCTATCGGCGGCAATTCGAGTAATACTGACCGATCCGACCGCTGCATCGAAGATGGGAGCTGCAGGGCGAGCCGTGGTGTGGGAGCGGTTTACGGTGGAGCATATGGTTGCGGATACGACGGCGATCTTTGATGCGGCCCTGCAGGACGCGGGTCCACGGTCGTCTGTCCGGAAACGGATGGCGGCGTGAGGACGGCGACCATGCCGGAGACAGAACAGATTCTCTGTCCCTGTGGGAGTGGGGCGCCGCCGGTCGATGTATTTCAGACGCCAACTAGACGCTATGTGCGTTGTCCTGGCTGCGATCTCGTGTTTCTGAATCCTCGTCCATTGAAAACCCTGGTCGAGGAGTTTTACCGTGACGACTACGACGAGACCTACGGCGAGGCCGAAGCATCGTCGGATCGCCATCCGGTTTTTGAGAGTGTCGCACGCCGTTTGAGCCTGTACCGGAACCCCCCCGGTCGATTGCTCGATGTCGGCTGTGGAGACGGCGCGTTCTTGTCGCTCTGTCAGTCGGCAGGATGGACCTGTTATGGGCTGGAGTTGTCACAGAAAGCAGCCGCGCGCGCGGCTCGTCGTCAACTGACGGTGCTGCCGGCAGATTGGTTGGAACAGACCGGGGAGCACGAACCGTTTGACGTGATCACGCTCGTCAACGTATTGGAGACGGTGACGAATCCGGCGAGCCTCTTGCGGCAAATTGCACGCGCACTAACGCCATCGGGTCTCGTTGTCATTCGAGCGACCAATGGGGCATTTCATCTCCCAATGCGAACACCGGCCAGGTGGGTTGGGTCTCGTTATGATCAAGCGTTTCACCTCTTTCTCTATTCGCCGCAGGCGCTCCGTTCATTACTGAAGGGGATCGGTTTGCAGACCATCGCGATTCATAACTCGGTTCCGAGTCGAGGCCCTCTCACCTCGGAAAATCCTTGGATGAGTCGCCTCAAGTGGCGGATCGGCGCGACGGCATTCTGGTCCTGCGCGGAGGTGCTCTTTAAGGCGACGGGGGGGCGCATGGTCTGGGCTCCCTCGTTTGAGCTTATCGCCCAGCGGAGTGAGGAATTGCCGTGAGCACATCTCATGCGTCCAAGCATCGCCGGAGAACGTCACTCAAATTTCTGGGTCTGGTCGTTGCGCTCTGTCTACTCGCAGCGTTAGCCACACTCGGAGTGCGGTCACTGTTGACTTCTGTGGGATCTGCCAAACATATACGATACGAACCGGTCGACGTGCCGCCTCAGGAGGTCTCACCTCGCCACCAGAAGGAGCGGGAGGAGTATGACCGGCGAGACCGAGTCTTGACGGAGCAGAGTCGGTAGCACGTTCATTTGGAGTGGCCATTCTATGTGTGGGATTTGCGGCCTTGTGGGGGACAACGATCCGGTCCTGCTTGACCGGATGCTCAATCGGCTTGTCCATCGCGGGCCGGACGAGGAAGGAACGCATCACGGCGCAGGCGTGGCATTCGGAGTACGACGATTACGGGTGATTGATCCGACCGGCGGCCATCAACCGGTTCGAAACGAGACCGGCTCTGTTTGGGCGGTCTTGAACGGAGAGATCTACAATTATCGCGAACTCCGCAGGGAGTTAATCCAGAAGGGCCATCGCTTTCAGTCGGACGGCGACACCGAGGTGCTGGTCCATCTCTATGAAGAGGAGGGAGCAGAGGCAGTCCACCGGCTTCGGGGGATGTTTGCCTACGCCATCTGGGACAGAGAGCGAGACCTCGTGCTGCTGGTCCGCGATCGCTTGGGGATTAAACCCTTGTACTACTCCGTCCAACCGGGGAAAACTGATGCTTCTCCTCGCGTGCTTTTTTCGTCGGAACTGCCGTCGCTGCTTGAAGGGCTTCCTGATTGGACGATCCGTCCACAAGCCATAGCAGATTTTCTGTCGCTGCTCTATGTGCCGGCCCCCGAGACGGTTGTGGAGGGTGTGTCTCAGCTTCGACCGGGGGAAGCCCTCAAGATTGCGCGGGGTCGGTTGGAATTCTGGCGCTATTACCGTCCGGAAGAAGAGGCTCTCTATCAGGCAGACCCTTCACAGGGAGACCAACGAGAGCGGTTTCTGAGCACGCTACGTGAATCCGTGCAGGCGCATCTGGTCAGCGACGTGCCGCTCGGTTTGTTCTTGTCCGGCGGGTTGGATTCCGCGTCGATCTTGTCCTGCATGCGTGAGACGATTCCCGGATCGATCAGAACGTTCTCCATCGGGTATGACGCGCCGGAAGACCAATCCTACAATGAGCTTGAAGCCGCCCGGTTCCTCGCGACACATTTCGGGACGGACCACACGGAAGCCGTGTTGCGCCCCGATGCGGTCTCGCTGCTTCCTCGCGTCGTTGCAGGTATGGGGGAACCATTTGCCGATTCCTCGGCTATTCCCACGTATTTGGTGTCTGAAGTGGCCAGAGAGTCCGTGACGGTTGCGCTATCCGGTATTGGCGGCGATGAACTCTTCGGCGGCTATCCTCGCTATCTTGGGCTGCGTTCCGCATCTCGCTATGCGGCCCTTCCTATGGCGATGCGCTCATGGATTGCGTCTGGCGCCGCGTCTTGTCTGTCGGATGGTTTTGGAGGCCGCGATGTCCGTGGCCGTATCAAGCGATTTCTAGTAGACGGCTATCGTCCGTTAGACGAGCAATACCTCCGCTGGACGACATTTCTGCCGGCTGGATGGGACGGGCCGTTATTTGCCGAAGGACTTCGTTCTGCTGTAGCCGACAGTTCGGCGCTTCGTCATATCCAAAGCCTCTTCGGCCAATGGCCTTCTCGCGACCCAGCCGATCGTGCGATGGGCGTCGATCTGCAAACGTATCTGCCGGACGATCTGTTGCGGATGGGTGATCGGATGAGCATGGTTCATTCACTCGAACTTCGTGTGCCTTTCTGCGACCACCATCTATTAGCGTTCGCCCACTCACTGCCGGCAGCGGAAAAACTGCAAGGGTGGAAGTTAAAGGGATTTATGAGGTCAGCGCTACAAGATGTTCTGCCAAAAAGAATTACTTCTGCTCATAAGCGAGGATTCATGCTTCCGCTCGCACGATGGCTGAGAGAAGATCTGCGCGAGATGAGTCGGGATTTGCTCTCCAATCAGGCCATTAGGCGACGGGGCTATGTCAATCCTGCCTATGTGCAGTGGTTACTTGCAGAGCACGACAGTGGTAGGAGGAACTTCACCGATCAACTCTATGCGCTCATGGTGTTAGAACTGTGGCACCGGCAGGTGGCGGAGTCTGTTTCCTCCCCTCCAATGGGAGTAGGCGTGGCATGAACATCGTCTTGCTTGCCGAAGTCACGATCGAACAGGTCATCGGTGGCGCCGAGCGAGTTCTCAGGCAGCAAGCGTTGGGGCTCGCCAGGCTGGGCCATCATGTGAGCGTGATCGCGCGGGCTCCCTTCGCATCTGCAGAGGCTGATCTATCGATTGGAAACGTGACCGAACGTCGGTACTCTGTCACGCGAACCAGTGAACCCGCATTTGTGTGGTCTTCGGTGCAGAACTCCCTTCGCGCTTTTGATCTCACGCAGCAGACGTGTCCTGTCGAGACTGCTCTGATTCATCAATCGCTGGCCGGTCTCGGTCCGATCCTGTTCCGCTATGGGATGGTCAGCCGCTGGGTCTATGTCTGTCACTCGTTGGCGCATGAGGAATATCTCACCAGGGCGGAACGTGGGGCGACGACATTGGAACGGGTCAGGCGGCGCCTGAGCGTGCGCGCCCGACGTTGGATTGAACGAACGGTGATCCGTCGCTGTCATCATGTGATCGTCTTGAGCGAATTCATGAAGCGGCAAGTCATGGCCACGCACGGCATTGCGCCGAAGTACATCACCGTGGTTCCCGGCGCAGCCGATCCAGCGACGTTCTACCCACCGCACGATCGAAAAGAGATCAGGCGGGAACTCAAATTGCCGGAGAGCCGAACGATCTTGTTTACGGTGCGTAATCTGGTACCTCGAATGGGGTTGGAACATCTTCTCGAGGCCATGACGATGCTCGGTGATGAGCATCGGAATCTTCTCCTCCTGATCGGCGGAGAGGGCCAACTGCGCTCGCGATTGGAGGAGCTGGTTCGCAGCAAGGGATTACAAGACTCAGTGCAGTTGCTCGGATTCGTGCCGGAAGATCAATTGGCGAAGTACTACCAGGCTTCTGATTTGGTCGTGATGCCGACACTGCGACTCGAAGGGTTCGGCTTGGTGACGGTCGAAGCGCTGGCCTGTGGCACACCGGTGATGGGGACGCCGGTTGGTGCCATTCCAGAAGTGTTGAGCACAGTGGATCCTCTACTTGTCACGGAAGGGACGGACGGACAGGCTCTTGCGAAGACGTTGCAGTTGCTGCTGAAGCGATTTCGCGACCAGCCAGGTGAGCGAGAGCGCTTCTCAAAGAAAGGTCGGGAGGTCGTGGAACGGTGCTACAACTGGGGGGCGCATACGGCCGATCTGGATCGCTTGTTCGTGAGCCTGTCGAAGGTCGAACAGACTCCTAGGGCGCGGAAGGTGATTCATCTGATTACTCGCCTTGACTATGGCGGGTCGGCGCAGAACACGATGCTGACGGCTCTCGGCCATGACCGAGCACTGTTCGAGCCGCTGGTGGTAGCCGGGCATCCAGGTCGTTGGGATGCGCAAGGCGGGCAGGCAGCGACCGAGGGGAATTGCCGGCAACTTGAAAAGGCCGCCATCCGCTGGACGCTGCTTCCCTCGCTGACGAGAGAGGTCCATCCGATTAAGGATGTACAGGCCCTGTGGCAATTGATTCGTTTGTTCCGGCAAGAGAGGCCGGTACTGGTCCATACCCATACATCGAAGGCCGGTGTGCTAGGGCGAGTGGCAGCCTGGCTCGCGCGGGTGCCGGTCATTGTCCATACGCCGCACGGTCATGTGTTCTATGGCCATTTCGGTCCATTCCGATCCTGGCTGTTTCTTCAGATCGAACGGGTGCTGAGTACGCTCTCGGATCGACTGATTGCGCTCACGGAAGCGGAACGGCAGGATCACCTCGATCGGAGGGTCGGCAAGGCCGACCGGTTTGCCGTGGTACCGAGTGGGATCGATCGTGAGCGATTCAGCCGGGCGAGAGTCCAAGGGAAGCAACAGCCGGATTGGTTTGGCTGTCCACCGGATGCGCTGATCGTTGGATCGGTCGGGTGGCTCACCGATATTAAAGGCCATGAATACCTGATCGAGGCTGCCGCAAAGTTGAAACCGGACTTTCCCTCCCTCCATCTCGTGATCGTCGGAAGTGGAGATCGACATGACGCACTCTTGCGGCAAGCAGAATCAGCCGGTCTCCGCGATGCCGTGCACCTCCTGGGTCACAGGGAGGACATCGAGGCCTGTCTCGCTGGGATGGATCTGTTTGTCTTGCCTTCCCTTAATGAAGGAATGGGGCGTGCGTTGATTGAAGCCATGGCAGCTGGATTGCCGGTGGTTGCCTCCCGCGTCGGCGGTATTCCGGCCGTCATCAACCATGAGCACACCGGTTTACTCGTGCCTCCCGGTGATGCCGGTGCGTTGGCTGGGGCGCTGCGACGGTTCCTTGATCGGCCGGAGTGGGCCAAGCAATTAGGCGCGGCGGCAAGCCGTAGCGTGGACAGCCGATACGGGTCGGTCTCAATGGTTCATGCAATCGAATCAATCTTTGCCGAGGCGCTCAGTGTTCATCGATAAGCGAAACGGGCAAGGGCCATGTCTGCATCGATTGATGCTGTCCGTGCTGATCATGGTGACCTGTCTGCCCTGTTTCAGCGCGCGGGCTCAGGCATCGGATGAGCGGCAGCAGTTGCTGGCCACGGTGCATGTCCATAGCACTGCCAGCACCGGTGAATTGACCGTTGAGGCGCTGGCCGAGCGGGCGGAGCGACTCGGCCTGGATGCGCTGATTCTGACCGACAACTTTTCTCTCCGTTATGAATACGGACTCTGGCCTTTGCCTGGTCTCTTGAAACGACAGATCCGGTTTCCATCCGTGCTGGAGTATGGGATCGAGCGGTACCTGGATGAAATCGCGGCAGCGCAGAGCCGTCACCCGAAGCTGATCATCCTGCCGGGTGTCGAGGTTGCCCCGCATTACTATTGGACCGGTTCGTTAGTGGAACGTACGTTGACGATGCACAATGCTCAACGCAATCTATTAGTAATCGGCCTAACCAAGCCGGAGGACTATCGGTCTCTTCCTGCGAGTGGGAACGCGGCGTCCTACACGTTTGATTGGCGAGTGGCGGTGAATGGCGTGCCCATACTGTTGATTGTTCCAGCGGTCTGGCTGTGGAGGCCACTCAGACGCAGGACGGATCGGCGATCCTTACGGCGGACGTTCGCCTGCATTCTCATTGCCCTTGCGGTGGCACTGGTGGCCAATGCCTGGCCGCTGAGTCAGCCCGTATTTAGTTCATATGACGATCGACTGGGGTATCGTCCGTATCAGGCCATCATCGATGATGTGAAGGCCAAGGGCGGGCTTGTCTTTTGGTCGATGACGGAAGCGAGGGACTTTCAGGAACATGCTGTCGGACCGCTGGGAACTGTGACCGTCAAGACGGAGCCTCACCCTGAGGCGTTGCTGCTGACGACAGGATACACCGGATTCGGCGGGCTCTATCAGGATGGACGAACAAGCATCAAGCCGGGTGAATTGTGGGATCGGTTGCTGCAATTGTCTACGAGTGACCAGCGGCCGATCCCAGTCCTTATCGGAGAGCTGGCGTTTCATGGATTGAACGATCCCGGTAAGGATCTTCATCGTCTTGTGACGGCGCTCTGGGTGAAAGAACGGACAGCTGCCGGTGTGCTGGAGGCGCTTCAGTCCGGTCACTCCTATACGGTGGGAGATGGCGATCATCACGTCCAGCTCAGACTGGATGAGTTTCGAGTGGTATGTCAGGGTGGAACCAAATCGGCGTCGGTCGGTGACAGGCTTGATCCTGGCGGGGCGCGCGATTTTGTAGTCCGTCTCTCCGTCACGGCGGCCGATCGCGGGCGCCATCCCGCGAAGGTGCGAGTGATTCGTTCCGGTCAGGTGGTTGCGCAGGCATTTGGTGATACGCCGTTCCGGTTCGACTGGGCCGACGCAACCATACCGGCGGAAGAGCAGGTCACCTATCGAGTGGAGATCACCGGCAGCGGTGAGCTTCTGAGTAATCCGATCTTCGTGGGGCCAATTCTTGAAATGAAGGCTGAAGGCTGAAGGCTGAAGGCGTACCTATGCGTGTCACGATTCATCAACCGCAGTTTCTGCCATGGCTTGGCTATCTGGACAAGATCGATCAGGCGGATCTGTTCATTGCGTTGGATTCGGTGCAGTTCAAGAAGAATGAGTGGCAAAATCGCAACCGTATTAGAACGTCGGACGGCTGCCAATGGATCACCGTGCCGGTCCTCCACCGTTTTGGTCAACTGGTAAAAGATGTCCGGATCAATCAGGCGGTGAGCTGGCGGAATCAACACGTGCGTGCGATCGAGATGCATTATGCGCGAGCGCCATTCCAAGACCGCTATCTGCCGGAGTTGCACAGCCTTTATGAGACGCCATGGGAAGGGTTGCATGATCTAAATATGGCGGTGATTCGATGGCTGCTCGGCGCCTTCGGTATTACGACGCCTATCCGTTGCGCGTCGGAGTGGGAGGTGCGCGAAGAGCCCACAGACCGGTTGATCGATCTCTGCCACGTCGTTGGGGCATCGAGATATCTCTCCGGCCCGGGCGGGGAGCAGTATCTGGATATCTCACGGTTTGAATCGTCCGGGTTGAGGCTGGAGATTCAACAGTTCCAACATCCGATGTATCAACAAGTCTATGAACCATTCATGCCGGCGATGTCGGCACTCGATTTGCTGTTCTGTTGCGGTCCGGAGGCGCTGATGCGATTGCGCGAGGCACGGTCGGGACAGAATGTGATCACGGCCGCGTAGCCCTGAACGAGGAGGATGAGATGGCGACCGAACGTAGAGTGCCGATGCGAATCCTGGCAATCGGCGCACATCCGGACGATATCGAGGCGGGGTGCGGCGGAACATTGCTCAAGTATGCGCAGAAAGGGCACCGCATTTTTTTGATGGTGATGACAGCCGGCGATAAGGGAGGCTCAAGCGGCGTTCGCAAGCGGGAACAGGAAGAATCGGCGAAACAGTTGCGCGTCGAAAAAATATTCTGGGGCGGGTATGAGGACACGGCGGTTCCGATGGGACGCGAATTGATTCAGCAAATCGAAGATGTCGTGAAGGAGGTGCAGCCGCACTTTATTTTCTCGCATTATCATGACGATACCCATCAGGACCATCGGCATCTGGCGATGAGTACGATCACCGCAACTCGCTATACCAAGAATGTGCTGTTCTACGAAGGACCGACGACTCAGAACTTCTCACCGACGGTTTTTGTCGATATCGACCAGGTGGTCGAGGAAAAAGTCAAATCGATCGAGGCCCACGCGTCGCAGGTGAAAAAAACCAATATCGAAGGTCTGAGCATCGTGGATGTGATTCGGGCCGGGGCGCATTTCCGCGGCATTCAAGGCCGGGTGAAAAACGCAGAAGGCTTTGTCCCGCTGCGATTGTTTATTAATATCGGCGTATGACGACTGTGGCGACGATGATTCCCCACTCACGGCCTGCGATCGACCAGGAGGATGTGCGCTCGGCAGTCGAAGCGCTTGGCTCCGGGCAGATTGCCCAAGGGCCGCGAGTTGAACGATTCGAGCGTGACATGGCGGCGTTCTTTGGCCTGCAGGGCGGGGTGGCTGTCAGTTCAGGGACTGCGGCGCTCGAACTGGCGCTGCGGGCGCTTAACATCGGAGCCGGCGACGAAGTTATCATGCCGAGTTATGTCTGCGCCGCGCCGTGGCTCGCGACGCAACGAGTCGGGGCACAGGCCAGGCTTGTGGACATCGACCTGGATACGTTCAACATCGATCCGCTCGCAGCCTGTCAGGCGGTAACCAATAAGACTGGCGCGATCATTGTCCCGCATCTGTTCGGCCTGGCGGCCGATCTGACGGCGCTTGAAGGGCTGGGGATTCCGCTGATTGAGGATTGTGCGCAAACGCTAGGGGTGACGGAACAGGGTCGGCCCGTCGGCACGGTCGGAAGACTCACCATCTGTTCCTTTTACGCGACAAAGCCGCTGTGCGCAGGAGAAGGCGGGATGGTGCTGTCGAATGAGGGGGCCTTACTCGAGCGAGTCAAATCACTACGCGAGTATGATGGCGCATCGACACTCGATTCTTCTTCATTCAACCTCAAGCTGACCGACTTGCAAGCGGCGCTCGGGCTTTCCCAGTTGGGGCGATTCTCGACCTTTTCTGAACGGCGTCGGTTCCTTGCGGCAGCCTATCGAGATGTCCTGTCCTCCAAGACCGTCGTCTGTCCGAGTGAGCCTTCAGGCCGGATCCATGGATACTATCGATTTACAATTAGACTCCCCCATCTCCGAACGGAGCCTGAGGGTCTGCCTGGTCTTATCAGTACCTTGGAGCAGCAAGGGATTCACTGCTGTAAGCCCGTCTTTCGACCGCTCCATCGCTATCTGAATCAGTCTGGTTTCCCTAACACCGACGAAGCGGACCGAACGGCGCTTTCGATTCCACTCTATCCCGATCTCACAGACGACGAAGTTCAGCAGATTCAACGATCGTTGGCCAAGGTCTTTTCATGAAAGCCATTGACGTCGAAGTCTCACCGTTCGCGGCGCGCAGAAACCGGCGCTGGTTGACACCGGCTGCGCTGGGAGCCCTGCTGGGCGTGGTGGCCTTGGCGGCTCCCATGGTTCGTGAACTCTTCGTGTTCGAAGGTCTTCGATGGCTCTACATCCTCCTCTTTGCGTTTCTCGGCGCCGGCGCGCTGAC